>CAMKNZ010000054.1 GCA_946414315.1 uncultured Clostridia bacterium | reverse complement strand
CGTCCAGCACGGTCTTCTGCTCGTGCAGTCCGGCCTGGTGCTGGTCGTAATAGCCCAGGTCCACGCCTGTGCCCCACCGGACGGCGCCGGCGTCCGGCTTTTCCTCCCCCGTCAGGCACTTCAGCAGGGTGCTCTTGCCCGTGCCGTTGTCGCCGATCAGGGCGATCCGGTCTCCGGCGCGCACATGCATCTTCAGGTCCCGGAACAGGGTCCGGTCCCCGAAACCTTTGCTCAGTCCTTCGGTAATCAGCACGTCATCCCCGGTCCGCCGCCGCGTCTCGAAGCGGAAACGCACCTGGCTTTCCTCCTGGGGTTTTTCCAGCCGTTCGATCTTCTCCAGCCGCTTCTCACGGCTCTCCGCGGCCTTGATGCTCTTTTCACGGTTGAACCGCCTGTAAGTGGCGATAATCGCTTCTTCCCGGGCGATCTCTTTCTGCTGCAGCTGCCACGCCTTCATGCGGACCTCATACACTGCCGTACGCTTTTCCAGGTATTCGGTATAGTTGCCGTCGTAGGTTTCCACATTGCCCATCAGCAGCTCCGCCATCCGGCCGCATACCCGGTCCAGGAAATAGCGGTCGTGGCTGATCACGATCACCGCGCCGCGGAAAGCGGAAAGATAATCTTCCAGCCAGGCGATGCTCTTCAGGTCCAGATGGTTCGTCGGTTCGTCCAGCAGCAGCAGGTCCGGCTCCGTCAGCAGCATCCGGCCCAGGCACAGCCGTGTGCGTTCGCCGCCGGAAAGCAGCCCCGTCTTCATCTCCCGGAATTCCCGGAGTTTCAGGCCGGCCAGCACGCCTTCCACCTGGGACTGCCAGCCGTATCCGTTGCTGCGCTCAAACTCCCGGGTCAGCGAGTCGTATTTCCCGCCGAGGATCCGCAGCTTTTCCGGGTCCTCCCCGTGCTCGGCCATTTCCTGTTCCAGGGCGCGCAGTTCCGCTTCCATACGGCGCTGCGGCTCAAAGACGCTCTCCAGCGTTTCCTGCACCGTCTCATCCCCGGTCAGGGCGCCCTGCTGGGCCAGGTAGCCGATACGCAGGCCCTTCTGCATGTTCACGCTGCCGTCGTCCGCGGTTTCCAGTCCGGCGATGATCTTCATCAGGGTGCTCTTGCCGCTCCCGTTCACGCCGACCATGCCCATCCGCTCGCCCTCCTGAAGGGTAAAGGAAACAGACTTCAGCACCTCATGGGTGCCGAAGCTTTTCTTTACGTCCTGCAGGGCCAGTATGATCATGGTTTTATGTTCTCTCTCTCAGAATATAGACCTGGCCGACCTCGTCCCGCAGCGCCACCTGCAGCTGGACATCCTCGTCCGGCCGGATGCCTTCCCGGGCCAGCGTTTCCGTGGAAACCCGCCGGGCCAGCGTCGGGGTATTGTTCTCCCCGCTCAGGTGGCCGAGGATCACGTTGGTCGTGCCCGCGCCGATCAGCCGCAGCAGCGCCGCGGAGCAGGCTTCGTTGCTCAGATGGCCGTGGTCGCCCAGGATCCGTGCTTTCAGGGCCGCGGAGTATCTCGGGTTGGTCCGGAGCATGTCCGGATCGTGGTTGCTCTCCAGCAGCACCAGCGTGCTGCCCGCCACGTTCGCGTACACATTTTCGGAAAAAACGCCCAGGTCCGTCGCCGTGGAAACGCTCAGGTTCCCGCCGTACAGCCGGAATCCCACCGGATCCGCCGCGTCGTGGGGAATGGAGAACGGCACCACGCCGATATCGCCCAGCCAGAAATCCTTGCCGGCTTCGATCTCCCGCACCGTATCCGGCGGGATCTTGCCGATCTTGTCCTTCATGGCCCACCAGGTCTCCCGGGTGGCGTAGATCGGCAGATGATATTTCCGCGCCAGCACTCCGGCGCCGTAGATATGGTCGCTGTGTTCATGGGTGATCAGCACTCCGCTGATCGTCCGGATATCCGCTCCGATGGACGCCAGCGCGCCCTCGATGGTCTTTCCGCTCTTGCCCGCGTCAATCAGCAGCCTGGTCTCCCCGTACTGGCAGAACAGCGCGTTCCCGCTGGATCCGGAATAAAGGGGGCAGAAGTACATATCCATATGCATTCCTCCCCCTTTCTCTTACAGATCCAAATGTTTTGCGACGCGCTCGTTTTCCGGCGGCGGCGTCATATAATCCGGTCCAAAAAGGACCGTCAGCACCTCGTCCCACTTTTTCGGGATCAGGCACTCCACATCCTCAAACGGCGCGCGGATCTTCTCCGCGAACTGTTCCGGATGCCACACATGCGTCATCAGTTCAAAGGCGCCGTTGGACATGTGCAGGTCGTTCCCGGTCTTCACCCGGGTGGACACCTTCTCATACCGCTTCGCCTTCCAGGCGTAGGAGAACGGCATCCCCATCAGCTTCGTCGCCCGCAGCAGGATCCGGTTTTTCAGTCCGAACCGGCTGTAATCAACGTTCTTCTTCATCATGCCCTGCAGCAGGTGCAGGTGCAGCAGGTGCAGCTTCCGCTGCAGTCCCTCCGGCGGGAGCGGATCCAGGATAAAAAAATCGGTGAAGGC
>CAMKNZ010000053.1 GCA_946414315.1 uncultured Clostridia bacterium | reverse complement strand
CGCCATCGCGTCCGCGGAATACGCGGGGGCCTGTCTTCTTTTGCCGCTCCCTTTCAGCGCCATTCTTTCCTCCGTAATCTCCTTATTCCGTCAGCATCACGCTGACCAGCGTTCCGTCCCCGTCGCTGTAAAGCTGCAGGAGATAGTCTCCGCAGCGGTAATAGTCACAGGTTCCCGGCTCCAGCCGGTTGGCTTCCGCCTTGTCCGCGCCGACCTCCGCGCTGCCATCCGGCTCACCCAGCACGTCCAGCCATTCCGCCCGGGTCGTTTCCCCCGGGCACAGGCCCCACAGGCAGCCCCGGTCCATCCGGAGCCCCTGGACTTTGCTGTCTGCCCAGTCTTTCGTCAGGTTGTCCGTTACCAGGTACACGCCCTGGAAGCTCCCGCCCTCCAGCGCGAACAGCCGTCCGTCCTCAATGCCGTCCCAGTCCGTCAGCGTGTGGTACCGGTCCGTCATTTCCTGTACGCTGTCCCCGATGATCGCCGGAACATCTGTCATCCGGCCTTCGGCGGCGTCCGCCCGGAGTTTCTCCGCGCCCCGCTCGGTCAGCACCGCCGCGTCCAGCGCACCGATGCGCGCCGGAATACCGTCGGCCTCCGGGTTCAGTTCGTCCTTCACCACATTCCAGCCGACGCGGATGTCTCCCGCCCGGTCGCTGAGGGTGCTCAGCTGTTCCACCGGATACAGGAGCATGATCCCGCTCCGCTCCAGGTAAAACAGCTCCGGCAGGGGCGTCAGCCCGCTGTTGAGCAGGTGCGCACTCAGCTCCGGCGCCACGGTCTCTTCCAGGTACGCCCGGATCTTTTCCCGGGCAGTATCCGCGTCCGTAAACAGTTCTTCGAAAGTGATCTCATGCCCGTCCCGCAGGTCTGCGGTTACGGCGGTCCACACATAGGTGGGCCGGGTGTCCTCCACCGCCCCCGAAGCAAACACGGCGCAGCTGAACACGTCGTTCAGGATACCGCCTTTCCAGTCTGCCTCCAGACTTCCGCCGGAAAGCAGCAGGGCCATCCGCGTCATGTATTCCCCGATCCGGCACTTTTCCCGGATCAGGCTGTTGACCTGTTCGGTCACCGCTTTGTCCGCGCCGCCTGACAGAACGGGATAGTGAACGCTGAGCTCCTCTGTCAGTTCCAGTCCTTCCTCCGCGATCTCAAACGCGCCCTCCGCCAGGCAGGCGGACATAAAGACCGCCAGTGCGGCCGTCAGGCAGGCGATCCTGCGGATCATGCGAAAGAACTTCATTCTCCATCCCTCCGTATCTGAATATTTTACATCTTTTTGGCCTCCGGAGCAAGTCCGGCCCTGCTTCCGCCGCTTTTTGCGGCAATTTGACAGTGCTGTTCCGCCCCGTATATAATGAACGAAACTGCGGACGAAAAACCTGCGTTTGATTCCCGGTCAGAAAGGGGGCGCGCCCTTGGCAGGCGGAAAAAAAGTCCGGAAAGTCCTGCTCCGGATCGTCGGAACCGTGCTCGCGATCGCCGTGATGGCGCTGCTCGCCGCTTCCCTGATCATCGCCAAACCCCAGGATGAAGACCCGGCACCCGCCGCGGCCCGTCCGTTTACAAACGCCAGCCCCGCCGTCACAATCGAGGACGAGCTGGATCTTTCCCAGCTGTTCGCCGCTTTCCCGGCGCCGGTCATGAGCTTCATGGGCGGATCGGGCATGACCTTCGTGTCCGCCACCTGCGCCGACGCGGCGGTGGATGGCGGTTTCGGCCGCGTCGCAACCCTGAACTGGCAGACCGCCGAAGGCGAGCCTGTCAGGCTCCGCAGCATCTGGCCCGCAGGCGCCCTGGACCTGCTGGAGGGGGGCTACCATTTCATGCCTTATACCAGTCCGGCGCTGTTCGGCAGTTCCTCGGTCCGGATGGAGAACGACCAGACGGTCCGGATCCACGCCGCCACCGACCAGGCGCTGTATGAAGTGCTCCTGCCCCGCGCGCTCAGCCCGGAAACCGGCAACATCTGCCGCGCCCTTCAGCTCTACGCCTCTGAAGCCCGTGAATAAAGAAACCCAAGCATATCATATATATAAGGAGGAAACAACCATGGCAAATCCCTATGCCGGAACACAGACCGAAAAGAACCTGGAAGCCGCCTTCGCCGGTGAGTCCCAAGCCCGGAACAAGTACACCTATTTTGCTTCCGTTGCAAAGAAGGAAGGTTATGAGCAGATCTCAGCCCTCTTCCTGAAGACCGCGGAAAACGAAAAAGAGCATGCCAAGATGTGGTTCAAGGAGCTCAAGGGCATCGGCTCCACGGCGGACAACCTGGCGGCTGCCGCCGACGGCGAGAACTATGAATGGACCGATATGTACGAAGGCTTCGCGAAGACCGCCGAGGAAGAAGGTTTCCCGGAGCTGGCCGCCAAGTTCCGCGGCGTCGCCGCCATCGAGAAGCACCACGAGGAACGCTACCGCGCCCTGCTGAAAAACGTGGAGCTGCAGCAGGTCTTCGAAAAGAGCGAGGTCAAGATCTGGGAATGCCGCAACTGCGGCCACATCGTCGTTGGCACCAAGGCGCCGGACGTCTGCCCCGTCTGCAATCATCCCCAGGCCTATTTTGAGGTCGCCGCGGAAAACTACTGATTCGCATAAAACAAAAGCCTGTTCGCTGTGATATGTACCCTCTTTACTGGACACCCAGTAAGGAGGGTATTTTTATGCGTTAC
>CAMKNZ010000052.1 GCA_946414315.1 uncultured Clostridia bacterium | reverse complement strand
ACATGGTAGGCGCAGCCGGTTTCCTTTGCCAGTTTCAGGTCCCGGGCGATGGGCCCCCATTCGCTCTCGGAGCAGATTCCCCTGTGCCCGTGGGCCGCGGCGTAGGCGCCGTCGTGGATGTATCCGCCCCGCACCAGCGCCTCGTCCTCGCAGTGGGCCGCCAGCACCTTGCCGAGCTTCCTGCACCGCTCCATCAGGGAGCGCATCATGCTCTCGCTCTGGACGCCCCTGCCGTCGTCCGAGAAAGCGACCACCCGGGGAGCCAGTTCCTCCAGCGCCGCGGCTTCCGTTCCCTTTTCCCCGACGGTCAGCGCCGCGTAGGGCAGGATGTCGACGATGCCGCCGGCCGCCGCGATCAGGTCCTCTTCCTCCTTCAGGCGGGCAAGGCTGTCCGGTACCGGGTTCAGGTTCGGCATCGCGCACACGGCGGTGTATCCGCCGCGGGCGGCCGCCCGGCTGCCGGTGACCATCGTTTCCTTATAAGAAAAACCCGGCTCCCTGAAGTGAACGTGCACATCACAGAAGCCGGGAAAGATGGCGATGCCTTTCTCTTTGCGGACAAGCGTCCCATGGGGCGCTTTGATGGGGGTCCGGAGTGTTTCCTGTCTGTTCGCCACTCTGCAGCCCTCCCTTTCCTGTCGAAAAAAACTCTGCCGCATATCGGCAGAGTTCGGATCGCATGATAACAGCGTCTGTCGCATGGCGGCATACGCGCAATCCCAATCTTGCCGATATCTCTGTATCGTCTTAAAGATCGGTACCGGGGTATTTTGTATCATATCGCCGTGCCCTTGTCAAGGGACATTTTGTTACGATTCTGTTCCTTTTTCCGGAGCCTCTTCGGTTCCCGTTTCGGCGCTGCCTGCCGCCCCGGGGTCCTGCGCGGCTTCGGGTTCGGCTGTATTTTTCCCGTTCAGCGCGGCCTCCAGCATCTCCCGGCGCTTCTCCGGCGACATGGTCTCCCATTCGCCCGCCGCGCCGCTCTCCCGGCGTCCGCGGACCCAGTCGATCACATTGCCGAAGCCCAGGGTCACCGCCTGCGCCATGAGCCGGGTGAACACCCGGCGGGTCTCCGGATCCACGTCCTTCCGGTTGCCGACCATGGTCAGCAGGGTCTTCAGCTTTTCGCTTGTCAGCTCGCTCATCCTGGTCGCCTTGGTGGACTCCGCCATGCTGAACAGTGCGTCCACAAAGGACGCCCGCTGCTCGGGCGTGGAGTTCTGCAGCCACTCATGCAGCGTGTCCCGGGTCACGACCGCCGTCTGGTCGATGGAGGGCAGGGTCTCGAACCGGGGCCCGTAGACCTGCCAGCTCATGGGATCGTGCTGGCTGATGCCGCTGGCAACGGAGCGCACCACCGTATAGGGCTCATAGTAGTCCATCAGCATGCCGATGATGCTGGTCTGGGGGACGAAGGACCGGATCTTCTCTTTGATCCGCAGGTATTCCTCCGTCTGGGAGGTCTCCCGGTTCATGCCCGGCCCGTCGAAGGACCAGATGCTCTCGATCCGGTTCTGCACGCTCTTTTTCGTATAGGTTGCGGCGTAGACCGCCAGGTTGCCGCCCTTGCTGTGGCCCACCAGGCGCAGCGGCCGCTTCGACAGCGCCGCCGCCCGGGACAGGTACAGGATCGCCGCCTCCTGGGCAGGCACCCGCGTCGTATAGGCCATGTCAAAATCTTCCCGCCAGCCGATCAGCGTGTTGTCCGTCCCCCGGAAGGCCACGCAGGTGGTGCCGTCCGGCAGGTCCAGGCACATGGCGGAAAACTGCATCCCGATCTCCGCGTCCGTCAGCGCGATGGCGTGATGCAGCCGGCAGTCCCGGAAGCGCGCGCCGGAGGCCATACCTTCGAACGCTTTCTTCCGGCCGATGAAACTGTTGGTCGTCCCTTCCTGCAGCAGGTTGATCCGGGCCATCTCCTCCAGGGTCCAGCCCTTGGGATCCTTGCCGCCGTGGAAATTCAGGTAGCTGAGGGTGGCGATCAGCAGGGCGTCGATCTCGTTCCATGGCGCGGCTTCAAAAGGGATGTCCCCCCGCCAGGCAAGATAGTCCACCATGTTCGCCATTTCTTAACTCATTCCTTCCGTTGCGCGCTTCATTTCTTCCCATTCTTCCCGGGTGATCAGGCACTTGCGGGGCTTGCTGCCATCCTTGGCCGCCACGATGCCCCGCTCCTCCATCTCGTCCGTCAGCCGGCCCGCCCGGGCGTAGCCGATCTTCAGCCGCCGCTGCAGCGTGCTGGTGGAGATCTGGCCGTCCTGGATCGCAAATTCCACGGCCTGCTCGAACAGGCCGCCGTCGCCGCCGCTCATGTCGGACGAATTGATGATGATGTCCGCGCCGCCGCCGGTCTCGCCGCCGTTGGCCAGCTCGTCCAGCTTCTCCAGGATATCCGGGTCGTAGGTGCTCGGGTTCGCGTCCTTTACGTGCTTCGCGATCCGGTTCACTTCCTCGTCGCTCAGGAAGCAGCCCTGCACCCGGGTCGGCGCGAAGCTGCCGGTGGGCGCGTAGAGCATATCGCCCCAGCCCAGCAGCTGCTCAGCGCCGTTGCGGTCGAGGATCGTACGGCTGTCCACGGAGCTTGCCGTCTTGAAGGCGATGCGGCTGGGGATGTTCGCCTTGATCAGGCCCGTGATAACGTCCACGGAGGGACGCTGGGTCGCCACGATCAGGTGGATGCCCGCCGCCCGCGCCAGCTGGGTCAGGCGGCAGATATATTCTTC
>CAMKNZ010000051.1 GCA_946414315.1 uncultured Clostridia bacterium | reverse complement strand
GGAAGCCGATGCCCGCGGTCCACAGGCCGTAGCCGGGCGTGATCTGGATCCGGTCCTTGTTCGTGATGCCGGCGATCTCATAGCAGCGGGCGAACATGGTGGCCCAGTCGTCCACGTCCTTCCGGGTATAGGGGATGATGACCGGCTTGCCGGTGGTGCCGGAGGAGGAGTGGATGCGGACGACTTCCTCGTCCGGAACGGCCTGGATGCCCAGGGGGTACGCGTTGCGCAGATCCGCCTTGTCCGTGAAGGGGATCTTCAGGAAGTCCTCCTCGCTGTTCACGCCGGTGATGCCGGCCTTTTTGTAGACCTCGGCGTAGTAGTTTCCGCTTTTCAGGATCCGTTTGATCTGTTTGTCCACCAGCTCCAGCTGGGCGTCGTTGATATGCATGTGGGTTACTCTCCTTTCAGGTTTGCCTGTGCGGCGATCTCAATGCCCGCGCTGAAGGCCCGGATGTTGGCGTCCAGGAACTTCGCCGGCACATACTGTTCAATCTGTTTCAGCAGCGTCTCTTTGCTCAGGCCCAGGCAGCCGGAACCGGCCGCCACGCCCAGCATGATGATGTTGAAGAACTTCGTGGAACCGAAGGGCCGGCAGACCTCCTCAGCGTTGACGAAGATGCAGGCGCACTTCCCTTTCAGGTATTCCGTCATCTCCCGGCCGTCGTAGCCGGTGTCCTTCAGGGATTCCGTCACCGGTTTGGTGACGGCGGTGTTCACCACAGCCACGCCGCCCTGCCGCAGGTACCGCAGGTTCCGGACCGCTTCCCCGGGCTCGAAGGCCAGGATCATGTCCGCCGCGCCGAAGGGGATCATGGGGGAATAGGCTTCGCCGCCCACCCGCACGTGGCTGGTGACGGAGCCGCCCCGCTGGGCCATGCCGATGGTCTCGGCGGAATGGACGGGGCTGCCCTCTTCCATGGCGGCCGCGGCGATGATCCGGGAGGCCAGCACGGTGCCCTGGCCGCCCACGCCGCAGATCAGGATGTCTTTGTTCATTTTGCTTCACCCCCGATCGCCTGGACGGGACAGACGCAGCTGCACAGCCCGCAGCCGGTGCAGAGGTTCCGGTCGATGGTCACCCTGCCGTCCGCGATGATCAGGGCGGGGCAGCCGATCTCCCGGATGCACTTTTTGCAGTTCACGCACTTCGCCGGATCCACGGCGCATTTTGCCGAAGGTTTGGTGATGGCCACGCAGGGGGAGCGGAACACGATGGCCCTCACGCCCTTTTCCGCCGCGCATTCCTTCACCGCGGCCACGGCTTCGTCCAGCTTCAGCGGGTCCACGGTGAGGATCTTCTTCACGCCCACGCCTTCCAGCACCTTTTCGATGCTGACCTTGTCCACGAAATTGCCCATCATGTTCCGGCCGGTGCCGGGATGGGGCTGGTGGCCGGTCATGGCGGTGGTGGAGTTGTCCAGGACGCAGAGGATGATATCCGCCTCATTGTACACGGCGTTGATCACGCCGGTAACGCCGGAGGCGAAGAAGGTGGAATCCCCCACGAAGGCGAAGCAGGCCAGGCCGTCGTTGGTGTGGCTGAAGCCCTGAGCCATGGTGATGCCGGCGCCCATGCACAGGCAGGTGTCCACCATGTCCAGGGGCATGGCGTTGCCCAGGGTATAGCAGCCGATGTCCCCGCAGAAGACGGCCTTCTGTCCCTTCATGGCCTGTTTCACGGCGTAGAAGGAAGCCCGGTGCGGGCAGCCCGCGCACAGCACCGGCGGGCGGACCGGCAGGGCCGGCGCGTCGGAGATGTCCGTCTGGGCCAGGGCGGTCCGGATGCCCAGAAATTTATCCAGGATGCCGCTGCACAGCTCGACGCCGTTTTCCCCGTTATGGGGCACGCTGCCGTCCAGCTTGCCGGAGACTTTGATGTCCAGGTGGTGCTTTCCGGCGGTCTTCAGGATCTGCTCCTCGATATAGGGGCTCAGCTCCTCGACGCACAGGACTTCCTGCACGCCCTCCAGGGCTTTGAGCATGAAGTCCTCCGGGAAGGGGAAGGCGGTGGCGACCCGGATCAGCCGGACGCCGGCCTGGCCTTTCAGGCATTCCCGCACATAGTTATAGCTGACGCCGGAGGCGACCACGGCCTTGCCGCTGCCGGTCCCCTCCACGGTGTTGAAGCGGTAGGACGAGAAGTTCTTCCCGATCTCCACATTGCGCTTTTCGATCTTGCCGTGATTCATAAAGGACAGCCGGGGGAAGATGACCCAGCGGCCCGTGTCCCGCTCGAACCCTTCACAGGTTCCGGGGGTGAAGCTTTCCGGCGTCTCAATGGCCGCGTAGGCGTGGCACACCCGGGTGGTGGGCCGGAAGAGCACCGGGGTACTGTATTTCTCGGAATACTCAAAGGCGTCCTGGATCATCTGATACGCCTCTTCCGGGGAGGCGGGATCGAACACCGGGATGCGGCAGAAGTCCGCGTACCGGCGGGTGTCCTGTTCCGTCTGGGAAGAGATGGGGCCGGGGTCGTCCGCGCTGACGATGACCAGGCCGCCCCTGACGCCGATATAAGCCACGGACATCAGGGGATCGGAAGCTACGTTCAGGCCCATCTGTTTCATGGTGACCATGGCCCGGGCGCCGCTGTAGGCCGCCGCGACGGCCACTTCCAGCGCGGCCTTTTCGTTCACGGACCACTCCAGATGGACGCCTTCGTGGGGATACTTGGAAACCGTTTCAATGATCTCGGAAGACGGCGTGCCCGGGTAGCCGGCCACCAGGCGGACCCCCGCCGACAGCGCGCCCAGCGCGATCGCGCCGTTTCCCATAACATATTGCTTCATTTGCTCACCTCGGGATTTACTGTTCCCTATTTTAGCACCCGATTCCCTGCAGAACAAGGAAATGCCGCAGAAAGAACAAAGAATAAGCCGCGGCCAAAAAGAAAAAACCTTCCGG
>CAMKNZ010000050.1 GCA_946414315.1 uncultured Clostridia bacterium | reverse complement strand
GCCAAGATGAGCAAGGCCGACCGTGATCAGGCAAAGGATCACGGCGGCTTTGTCGCAGGCGTACTGATCGGCGGTCGCAGGAAGGTGGATACCGTGGAGTCCCGCTCCATGATTTCACTGGACGGCGACCGCATCGACGTTGCTTTCCTTGACGGGTTTGAAGAGAACATGCCGTATACGGCTGCCCTGTACACCACCCACAGCAGCACGGAGGAAAAGCCCCGGGTCCGGATCATCATCCCGATGACCAGGGACACTTCCCCGGAGGAGTTTGCCGCTGTATCCCGGTATCTCGCGCAGATGCTGGGCATTGACTATTTCGACGAGTGTTCATATCTGCCGAACCAGCTGATGTACTGGCCTTCCACCCCCGCAAACGGATCCTTTGTGTATAAGGAAACGGAAGGCCCGTGGCTGAATCCGGACGATATCCTGACCGCTCACCCTGAATGGACTGATCCTACACGGCTGCCGACTTCCTCCCGGGAGAGCCAGGCGGCTGTGACCGCAGGAAAGAAACAGCAGGATCCCCTGACGAAGGACGGCGTTGTCGGCTTGTTCAACCGGGTATACTACCCGATTCAGAATGCGCTCGAAACCTTTCTGGGCGATGTGTATGAACCGACAGCGTCTGACCAGCGCTGGCACCTGATCGAATCAAGCTCCATGGCGGGCGTGGAAATCAAGGAAGATAAGTTCGTATATTCCCACCATGCCAAGGACCCAGCTTACCTGAAGCTCTGTAACGCATTTGATATTGTCCGGATTCACAGGTTCGGTGACCTTGACGACAAAGCCTCCTTTAAGGAAATGCGGAAATTCGCCATGTCGCTGGACGAGGTGAAAATGCGGGCCGCTGAGGAACGGCTCCAGGAAGCCGGAGCGGATTTCGAAGATCCGGCGGACGACGACAGCTGGAAAGCGCGGCTGGTATATGAGCCCCGCACCCTGAAACTGGAAAACTCCCTGCACAACATTCAGCTGATACTGGAAAACGATCCGCTTCTGCGGGATATCGTCTTCAATCAGCTGGCGGACGGCATGGAGATCACAGGCCAGGTGCCATGGAAGCACCCGGCAAAGTTCTGGCGCGACCAGGATGACGCGCAACTGATCAGCTACGTGGACAGCCACTACGGTTCCTTCTCCGCCCGGAACTATGAGATCGCGGTCACGAAGGTGACGGACGACCGCAGTTACCATCCGATCCGGGAGATGTTTGAAGCCCTGCCGCCGTGGGATGGTGTGCACCGGGTGGATACTCTCCTGATTGACTATCTTGGCGCACAGGATAATTCGTACGTTCGGGCGGTGACACGCAAGGCGCTGTGCGCGGCTTATGACCGGGTTTTCAATCCTGGCATCAAATACGACTACATGATTGTCCTGAACGGCGACCAGGGTATCGGCAAGAGCACGCTGATCGCCAAGCTGGGCATGGAATGGTTCTCCGACAGCCTGTCCCTTTCCGATATGAATGACAAGACCGCCGCTGAAAAGCTGCAGGGCTACTGGATTCTTGAGATCGGTGAGCTGGCGGGCATGAAGAAAGCGGACATCGACAAGGTGAAAGCCTTTGTCTCCCGGCAAGACGATAAGTACCGCGCTTCCTTTGGGCGGCGGGTAACGCCGCACCTCCGGCAGTGTATTTTCTTCGGAACCACCAACACGGAAAACGGCTATTTGCGTGACATCACAGGTAACCGCCGATTCTGGAACGTGAAGGTGACCGGCAACGGGAAATACCAGCCGTGGGATCTGGACGCTGAAACCATCCAGATGATCTGGGCTGAAGCCATGGTACTCGCGAAGGCCGGGGAACCCCTGTACCTGCCGCCGGAACTGGAAGCGATGGCAAAGGAAGAGCAGGTGCTTGCCATGGAACACGATGAGCGCGAAGGCGTCGTCGCGGAATACCTTGACACGCTTCTGCCGGAGAACTGGGACGAGCTGAATGTGTATCAGCGCCGGGAGTTTATCCGTGACACGGAAGATCCTACCAGACCCAGGGGCACAGTCCGCAGAGAAGCGGTCAGCAACATTGAGATCTGGTGTGAATGCTTCGGCAAGAACAAGGAAGATCTCCGTCCGCAGGATTCCTACAACATCTCCGCCATCATGGTCAGGATGCGCGGCTGGCAGAAAACCGCTGACAGGCCATATCTCCCCATTTATGGGCGGCAGAGGGTCTACGTTCGGGACAAGCCAGAATGATTTCAGCCTGTCCCGGCACCTGTCCGGAGAGTTGTCCCAAGCCTGAAGCCTTCTGTATCAAGGGCTTCAGGCAACCTTGGGACAATGGGACAAGAAATACTATATAGATTCAAAATCTATGTATGTATAGGAGCCGGACACCCGTGAACACGCATATTTCGCGCGTAAGGGATTTTTCCGTCCCGTTGTCCCAAGAATGGTGTGAACACCTTTGAAATAAAGGGTTTCTGATGGGACAACCTCTATGGGACAGCCTTGGGACGGGACAACCTATGGGAGGAACACATGAGAGAGAAACTGATTGAACAGAAACTGGTGAAAGCCGTGAAAGCACTGAACGGGATGTGCCCCAAACTGGTATCCCCGGGAACAGATGGTATGCCGGATCGGATGGTGCTTCTGCCGGATGGGAAACTGAGTTTTGTGGAAGTCAAGGCCCCCGGGGAAAAGCCACGCCCCCTGCAGATACGGCGGCATGAGCAGTTACGCCAGCTGGGGTTCAGGGTTGCGGTGCTGGATGACCCGGAACAAATCCCCAGCATATTGGAAGAAACACGGAGGTGATCACAGTGCCCAGCGTGATTAAGCTGAAGTCAGGCCAGTGTGAAACGGTCTTTGATCTGGATGGCCTGCTGTACCTGGTTGAACAGCACATGGGCGATGAAGCCCGCCGCCTGCTGGAAGATTTCACAGCGCCAGAGGATGACGCCGCCGAGTATATCGACAGCCTTGAGAAGGAAAACAAACGGCTCCGGGACCACCACCATGAGGTGATGGAAGATCTCCGGGCACAGTCCGAAACCATTGCCCGGCTGATTCAGAAGCCTGAGATCGACAGGTCGGCGCTGTCCACTGTGGCGGGAATCATCGGAAGAACCACATGGAGAGAGATTAATGTCGGATGAAGGATACTACGAACTGGCAAAGGCGATCATTCTGCAGGCAGTGAAAGATTTCAAACCCGCCTACCTGCGGCTGAAGCGCCGCCCCGATGATAAGGCGGCGGCATC
>CAMKNZ010000049.1 GCA_946414315.1 uncultured Clostridia bacterium | reverse complement strand
CTGGAGGAATACGACTACCTGAAGTTTGCCCATGCCATGTACCGGCATTATTCCTCCGGCAAGTATCAGCCGGAGCAACACAACTGGGAAGAGTATTAAGTGAATATTTACATGAAAGAAGGAATGCAGCTATGACAAAAGAAGAACTGTTTCAGATCATGAAAGGAACGATCATCGTTTCCTGCCAGGCCACCCCCGGGGAACCGCTGTACGACCCGGAGCGCTCCGTCATGCCGCTGATGGCCCGGGCAGCGAAACAGGCTGGCGCTAAGATGATCCGTACCAGCTCTGTGCGGGATATCATCGGCATCAAGGAGGAGACGGGCCTGCCTGTTATCGGTCTGATCAAACGGGAATACCCGGGTTATACCGGCCGGATTACCATGACCATGCGCGAGGTGGATGAGTGCATGAACGCGCTGGCTGATATTGTATCCATCGACTGCACGGATACCGTCCGGGGAGACGGGAAAACTGCGCCGGAATTCCTCCAGGAGGTAAAGAAAAAGTACCCGAATATCATCATCATGGCAGACTGCGCCACGCTGGAGGAAGCGAAAGCCGCCTATGAAGCCGGCGCGGATCTGGTGGGCTCCACCATGAACGGATATACAGCGGCTACCGCCCACTGCAAGGACGGTCCGAACTTTGAACTCGTCCGGGAGATGGCGGCGGAACTGCCCTGCCCTGTGATCGCGGAGGGCCGCGTGCATACGCCGGAACAGGCGAAGAAAATGCTGGAGATCGGCGCCTGGGCCGTGGTTGTCGGCGGCGCGATTACCCGACCGCTTGAGATCGCGGCGCGGTTTATGGCGGTGATTGTATGATTCTGGCGATTGATCTGGGCGGCACGGAAGTCAAGATGGGTCGGGCGGACCGCCTGGGAAACCTGTATGAAACAATCTCCGCAAGCGTTTCTTTTGACGGGTACAAAACCCCCCTGCTGGAAACGGTACTGAAAACGGCGGAGACGTTCCTGGCTTCCTGGCCGGAAAAGCCGGAGGGAATCGCGGTTTCCGCCTGCGGCCAGGTGGATTCGGAGACCGGCGTGGTCATCGGCACCAACGGGAATATCCCCGGATACGAGGGGACACAGCTGAAGGCTGCCCTGGAGAAAGCCTTCGGCGTAAAAACCCGGGCGCTGAACGACGCGAACGCGGCTGTCCTCGGAGAAGCTTTCACCGGCCGGGCAAGAGGCCTTCGGGATGTACTGATGATCACCCTGGGCACTGGCGTGGGCGGCGGCGTGATCACCGGTGGCCGGCTCCTGGATGGGCGGCGGGGCATTGCCGGAGAACTGGGGCAGTTTACGCTCCGGGCGGACGGTCCGCTCTGTCCCTGTGGCAAGCGGGGCGTTTTTGAGTATTACGCCTCCACCACCGCACTGGTGCGGCAGTGCGCGGAACGCACAGGCCGGGAGGGCCTGAACGGGAAGATCATCTTCGGGGAAATCGGGCAGGGAAACGAAGTCTTTCGGAGCGTCCTGGAAGACTGGATCCGGGATATTGCGGAAGGGCTCACCAGCCTGGTGCATCTCTTTAATCCGGAGATGATCCTCATCGGGGGAGGCGTAAGCCGGCAACAGAAGCTGCTAATCAATCCCCTTCGGAAGGCGGTCCTGCGGAGATGCATGCCCCGGTTCGCAGAAGGACTGCAGATTGAGAGCGCGGAACTGGGAAATGACGCCGGGATGATTGGCGCAGTCCGGTTCTGGCTGGACAAGGAGGAAGAAAAATGATTCTTGACACCCTGGACGCCATTGGGAAATACGCGGGGATCAGCCCCAACTTTGAAACCGCGGTTCGCTGGCTGCAGGAAACGGATCCGGAGGCGCTGGAACCCGGCAGGACGGACATTGACGGGGAGAAAGTGTACGCCGTTGTGTCGGAAAACCGGCTGGAGCCGAAGGAGCCGGTCTTTGAAGTACATCGCCGCTATGCCGACATTCAGATCATCCTGCAAGGCCGGGAAGGCTTCCTGTACGGCCGGGAAGGCAGGGAACTCTCCGGAAAGCCGGAAAACGACGTCTGGTTCTGCGAAGCGGACCGGCAGGTGCCCTTTGAGCTGGAGGAAGGCGGAGTTACGGTTTTCCTGCCGGGAGAGGCACATGCCCCCGGGCTTTATCCGGAGAAAGACAGGAGGCCTCTGTCTCCTGCGGCGCCCGTGCCGGACCGGAAGCTCGTTGTGAAAGTGCTGATGGACTGAGAGGGGAAGAAAAGGTATGCTGATTGTCAACGCTGTTGTTTTTGACGGCAGAGAATTCCAAAAAGGCCTGCATCTCCGCCTGGAGGGCGGTGTG
Source organism: uncultured Clostridia bacterium (assembly GCA_946414315.1). Lineage (GTDB taxonomy): Bacteria > Bacillota > Clostridia > Christensenellales > Aristaeellaceae > Aristaeella. Next base: position 1,065 of record CAMKNZ010000049.1, on the reverse strand, counting down.
ATCGTGGAAACCGGAGAATTCCTGTCTCCCGGGGAGGAAGAGGAAGTTCTGGACCTGGGCGGGGATTTCCTGGTACCGGGTTTTGTGGATGTCCATATTCATGCCTTCCGGGGGCATGATACCATGGATGGGGAGGAAGCGGTCCGCGCCATGAGCCGGGACCTGGCGGAACTGGGTGTCGCCGCCTTCTGTCCAACCACCATGAGCGCTTCCCTGGAGGAGACAAAGAATGCCCTGCGGGGGATTCGGCAGATCATGAAACGTCCGGAGGAGAACGGCGCCCGTATCCTCGGAGCGCATATGGAAGCCCCCTTCCTGCGGGAGGAGCGAGCCGGTGCCCAGCGGAAGGAGTTTTTCCGGGATCCATCGTGGGAGGATTTCCTCTGGATGACGGACGGCCATCCGGAAATTGTTAGCCTGATCACCCTGGCTCCGGAGCGGGCAGGCAGCGAGGGCTTCATCCGGAAAGCTGCGGCCGCGGGGATCCATGTTTCCATCGGCCATACTTCGGCAGATGCGGAGACGGTGCACGCTGCTGCGGACTGGGGCGCCGACCACGTGACCCATACCTTCAACGCCCAGACGCCGGTGCATCATCGGAAGCCGGGCGTGCCCGGCGCCGCTATGACAGACGACAGGCTGTACTGTGAAATGATCTGTGACGGGGTGCATCTGCACCGGGATATCGTTCGCCTCATTGCCCGCTGCAAGGGCCCGGCGCAGGCTGTGGCCATCACCGACGCTATGGAGGCGGCGGGCATGCCGGACGGCGAATACGCTCTTGGCGGTCAGAAGGTGACCGTACAGGCCGGCCAGGCCCGGCTGGCGGACGGCACCCTGGCAGGATCCGTACTGACTATGCCGAAAGCCCTGGAAAATCTGATTCATATATTCGGTATCGCTCCGGAGGCTGCCTGCGCCATGTGCACCGCCGCCCCCGCGGCGTCCGTCCACGAAACAGCCGCCGGGCGGATAATTCCCGGAGCGCCGGGCATTCTGACCCGCTGGACCCGCGAATGGAAGCACGCCGGCGTGATCCGGGTATAATCCGGCTGCAACAGACAG
>CAMKNZ010000048.1 GCA_946414315.1 uncultured Clostridia bacterium | reverse complement strand
CAGCAGTTCCGCAAGACGGAGACCGGCCTGCTGTATCAGACGCTGGGCTATCTGTATATCGAAAAATACGACGCTGCCAACAAGCCGGCCTTTGATGAAGTGCCGGTGACGGAAGAAGCGCCGGCAGAAGCGGCCGAAGAAACGACGGCCGAAGGCGAAGAAAACGAAGCCGCTGAAGAGAAAACCCTTTCCCCGCGGGAAGCATGGGACGCCGGCGTGAAAAAGGCGGAAGATTTTATCCTCAGGTCGCTGGAATACGACGATGAGGACCCGATCAGCCTGGACAACATGGGCCAGTTCATCTACCGGGTGAAGGGCGACAAGGAAGGCGCAAAAGCCTGGTTTGACAAGGCGATCGCCCTCAAGGACAAACAGATCGACACGCTGTATTTCCTGAGCCGGTACGACCTGGAAGCCGGCGACAGGGAAGCCGCGATCGAAAAGCTGGAAAAGGCGGCCAAAGGGAATTTCTCCCCGCTGAATTACTGCAGCCGGGAAACGATCCTGAAGGAGATCGAGAAACTGAAGGGAGCCAACTGACATGAGCGAGACCGAAAAAATGACGGAAGAACCGGTCGAGGAAACCGGCAAAAAGAAAAAGAAAGAAAAGGTAAAAAGAACAGTGGGACAGGAGATTCTCAGCTGGATCCTGACGATCGTCGTCGCGGTCGTCGCCGCGCTGCTGATCCGTTCCTTTGTGTTTGAACCCGTGCGGGTGGACGGATCCTCCATGGACGATACACTGGCGAACGGGGAGATCATGCTGGTTTCCAAGTATGACTACTCTACAACCTGGCTCAGCTTTTTCTGGCAGGACAACGGGACGAAGGAAAACGCGCCGAAGATCACTTTCGGCGGGAATCCGCAGCGTTTTGACGTGGTCATCTGCCGTTATCCCGGCCGCGGAGACACCAACTTCGTGAAGCGTGTGGTCGGCCTGCCCGGCGATACGATCCGGCTTGAGGACGGTTACCTGTATGTGAAGGAAGCCGGACAGGACGAGGAAGTCCGGTATGAAGAGCCCTATATCAACGATGAATACCGTTCCGGCCCGCTGAACACGTTCCGGGCGTATGAAGTGCCGGAAGGCAAGTATTTCGTGATGGGCGACCATCGGAACAACTCCAATGACAGCCGCAGCGTTGGCCCGATCGACCGGAACATGATCGTCGGCCATGTGCGGCGGGTTGTGTATCCGTTCAACCAGTGGCGGGGCATTCCGAACGGCCTCGACGTATCCGCGGAATAAAACAGAGATGAAAAAACAATCCCCGAAGCGAGTATGCTTCGGGGATTGTTCATGTCTGTGCTTATCTGATCCGGACCAGGTCCGCGATCTTGTTGCCGTCTTTGTCTGAAAGATAAGGAGCGGCGCCGGTACGCTTTTCCGTGATGAAGACCTGATCGCCGACGTTGATGTTCCGCCAGTCGCTTTCCGCCAGGGCGTAGGTCTCGGCGGCTTTTTTCTCTTTCTGGTGTTCCACGGTGAAAGAGTATCTCTCGGTCTTCTGCCCTTCCTGCTCGTTGTCCGCCAGGGTCACTTCCGGCCAGGCGGCGTTATGATCTTCGCCGGAAGCGGTCACATCCCGGGACGGGGTCCAGCGCCAGATGTTGTAATAATACTTCGTCTGGTAGCGGGGCACCTGTACGTAGACCGGTTGCTGCACGGTTTCGGTATAGTATTCGGTGGTGTAGACCGGGCGCTCGTGGGCAACTTCGGTGAAGGTTCCGTTGCCGTTGTCGTCATAAGTGTAATAGGTTTCATAGTGATCGATCACCTGGCGGGACCGCTGGACGTCCACATATTCGTAGTGGTCCAGTACGCTGTCATAGTGATGGATCTCGTTCCGGGCGCCGGTCTGCTCCGCACCGGCAGGCAGCGTCCAGCCGGACTCGCTGAATATCCGGTTTTCTTCAATGTTGATGTTCCGGACCCAGTTCAGGGCGGTGACATTCAGGTCGCCTGCGGTCTTGTTGCCGTTCATCCAGACAAACAGCCCGATGATGGCGATCAGGATGACGGCAAAGATCAGCAGCGGATTGCGGCGCTTTGCCTGGGGTTGTACGGGCTGGGGCTGGGCGGCGGCTTCCGCGGCTTCACGCTCTTTCTTTTTCTGCAGCATTTCGAAGTAGTTTGCTTCGGAATCGGCGCGGCTGGCGCCGCAGTTGCTGCAGGTTTCAGCGTTGTCGCTGTTCAGGGAGTTGCAGAAGGAACAGTACCAGTCCGGATTTTTGCTGACGTATTTCGCCTGTTCTTCATCCAGGTACTCGATATCAGCCCGTTCGTTTTCTTCCCGGGTTTCTCCCTCGTTATATCCTTTCATATAGAACTGGACTTCTCCGCGGGCGCGGCCGCAGGACGGACAGTTGGTCACGTCTCCGCGGATCTCCTTGGTTCCGCAGATCGGGCAGTCCCAGTATCCCATGACGAGATTAGCCATTGTTGCGCTCCTTTGATCAGACGACCGGCGTCTGCAAAAAAATCCTGTATTCAGTCTTCGTCATTGTACATTGGAACAGGGTCTCCGTCAACGTTTGTTTGACATCCGGAGCGCTTTTTTTGTTTGGCGTTCAGGGCTTTTTCAATATTGCAAAAGACCGGCGGATTTGATACAATAACCAAAGGTTTGTGTATAAGGAGAGGAGGCCGGTGCCGGGCATGGATCCAGCAGTCAAAAAAGAGACCGGATACATTGCCGCGTGGGTGATCCTCCTCAGCCTGATCATGGAAGCGGTGTTCCTGCTGCTCCGGAAATGGGACCTTTCCGTCCTGTTCGGAAACCTTGGCGGAGCGGTCATCTCGATCGGGAACTTTTTCCTGATGGCACTGATCGCAACGCGCGCCATGAACCGCGGCGTGGAAACCGGAAAACCGGAGGAAGCGGCCGCCCGGGTCAAGGCGACGACGATGACCCGGCTGCTGGGCTGCGTGCTCCTGTGCGTGCTCCTGATCGCCGTATTCAAGACCAATGTATATGCAACGCTGATCCCGATGCTCTTTCCCCGGATCGGGATCGTGTTCTGGCCGAAGTTCAACAAAAACCGCGGCATGGAACAGGCGGAGACGGAAGGAAGTGATCTGATTGACTGAAGAAAGGGTGCCGGACGTAAAGAGCACCCGGTTCCGGATGATCGATTACGCCCTGATTGCGATGATGATCCTGCCGATCCTGGCATGCATCGTGCTGAAGGTGCTGTATACGCCAGCTTCAGAAGGCGTCCATATCTCCGGCGCGATGGTATACCTGGAATTCCCGGCTCCGCTGATGAACGCGTATATTTCCGAGAGCCAGGTAAACAGCTGGGCGGTCATGATCTCGATCCTCGGCCTGTGCCTGTACCTGACCCACGGCCTGACGACCAAGGCGGTCTGCAAACGGCAGCTGGCGGCGGAATGGATCGTGGAAAAGTGCGAGAAGCTGGTCAAGGACAACATGGGCGGATTCTTCGCCGAGTGGGGACCGTTCATCGCCGCGATCATGGGGCTGAGCGCCTTCTCCTCACTGATCTGCCTGGTGGGCCTGTTCAGCCCGACGGGCGACGTGAACGTCACCTTCGGCTGGGCGATCCTGGTGTTCTTCCTGATTATGCACTACAAGTTCCGGGGCGGACTGTGGAACTACTTCATCGGGCTGTTCAAGCCCATTCCCGTATTTGCCCCGATGAACCTGATCGGCGAATTCGCAACGCCCGTATCGATGGCCTTCCGTCATTACGGCAACATCCTGTCCGGCGCGGTTATCTCCGCGCTGATCGGATCGGCGCTGACGGGCCTGAGCAAATCGCTGCTGGGGTGGCTGCCGGGCGTGCTGGGTGACATGCCGCTGCTGCGGGTCGGCCTGCCGGCGGTACTGAGCATCTACTTCGACGTGTTCAGCGGACTGATGCAGGCGTTTATCTTCGCGATGCTGACCATGCTGAACGTTGCCGGCGCGGTGCCGTGGGACGACTGGAACAAGAAACG
>CAMKNZ010000047.1 GCA_946414315.1 uncultured Clostridia bacterium | reverse complement strand
CCGGCATGCGGATCTCTTTTATGATCTTGCTTTCGTCCAGGGAAAAGCTTTTCGTGCCTCGTCCATAGTGGAATGTGAATTCTTTCATAAGCGCCTCCTTATCGGGTTATACAGCCTGTTTGGCGGCTCTTTCGGCCTGCGCCTTCGCCTCCTGGGCGGCCATCATGTCCTTGGCCTTCATGAGGCGCACGGTGCTGGCGCGTTCGTTCTCGGCCAGTTTCATGGTGATGAACTTGATGTTGGTCTGCATCTCGGGAATCATGACGTATTCCAGGGCGTTTACCCTGCGGCGGGTCTTTTCGATTTCATCCGCCAGCAGGTTGCAGGTCTTTTCCACCTCGGCCAGTTCCAGCAGCTTGGGCAGCAGCGCGGAAAGTTCCACTACCGCGTTATCCAGGGAGCTGGAGGTAAAGGTGAAGGCATAGGGAATTTCCGTAGCCTCTTCCCCGCCGGTAAAGGTAATGGTGGGAACGTCGACGCTCATCACGTTTTTCATGCCCACTTCGTACACAGCCGCGCGGGCAGGATAGAGCAGGGCCTCGCTGATCCGCAGCGCGCCCATCTGGGCTTTCGCCATGGCGAAGCGGGTGGACACGCCCTGCAGGGCTTTCTCCACTTCCAGGCGCAGCGCGTGGTTGCGGCGGATGTGCAGCATGAACTGGCGGACCATTTCATCCCGTTTATCCTTCAGCAGCTTGTGGCCGCGGACGGCGGTTACCAGGCGTTTTTTCAGCCTGGTAAGCTCCATTCGGGTCGGGTTAACTTGGGTTGCCATCGATTATTCCCCCTCGTTATCCTCTGTAGCAGCAGGAACATAGTATTTGTCCAGATATTCGTCGCGGATACGTTTCAGCTCGCTGCGGGGCAGGATGCCCAGCAGTTTCCAGCCCAGGTCCAGCGTCTCGATGATGCTGCGGTTGGTTTCGTAGCCCTGGGAAACGTATTCTTTTTCAAATGCGTCGGCAAATTTCGCGTACAGCTTGTCCACCTTGGAGAGGGCGGCCTCGCCCAGGATGGTGGCCAGTTCCTTCGCCTGCTTGCCCTGTGCGTACGCGGCGAACAGCTGGTTCATGGTGTCGGCATGGTCCTCGCGGGTCTTGCCCTTGCCTACGCCCTTATCTTTCAGACGGGACAGGGACGGCAGTACGTCGATAGGCGGGGTCAGGCCCTTGCGGTAGAGTTCACGGGACAGGATGATCTGTCCTTCGGTGATGTAACCGGTCAAGTCAGGGATCGGGTGGGTCTTGTCATCTTCCGGCATGGACAGGATGGGGATCTGGGTGATGGAACCCTTCTTGCCCTTGATACGGCCGGCCCGTTCGTACATGGTCGCAAGGTCGGTGTACAGGTAACCGGGGTAGCCGCGGCGGCCGGGGACTTCTTTACGGGCTGCGGAAACTTCGCGGAGGGCGTCGGCGTAGTTGGTGATATCGGTGATGATAACCAGTACGTGCATGCCCAGTTCGTAGGCGAGGTATTCGGCAGCGGTGATGGCCATACGCGGGGTGGAGATACGTTCTACCGCCGGGTCGTTGGCCAGGTTGATGAACATAACGGCACGGGCCAGGGCGCCGGTGCGGTTAAAGTCTTCCATGAAGAAGTTGGCTTCTTCGAAGGTGATGCCTACGGCAGCGAATACAACGGCGAAGCCTTCGCCGGTACCCAGTACCTTGGCCTGGCGGGCGATCTGCGCAGCCAGCTGTGCATGGGGCAGACCGGAGCCGGAGAATACCGGCAGTTTCTGGCCGCGGACCAGGGTGTTCAGTCCGTCGATGGCGCTGACGCCGGTCTGGATAAATTCGGCAGGATAGTCGCGGGCGGCCGGGTTCATAGGCTCGCCGTTGATGTCCCTGTATTCGTCGGGGATGATATCCGCGCCGCCGTCAATGGGACGGCCCATGCCGTCGAAGACGCGGCCCAGCATGGCCGGGGACACGCCCAGGCGCACGCCGTGGCCCAGGAAACGGGCCTTGGCATCGTCGATCTTCAGGCCCTGGGAGCTTTCAAAGAGCTGTACCAGCGCCTTGTCGCCGTCGATAACCAGCACCTTGCCGCTGCGGATTTCACCGTTGGCCTGCTGGATTTCCACCAGTTCGTCGTATTTGACGCCTTCTACCTGGTCAACCAGCATCAGCGGGCCGACGACCTCGCGAATTGTCTTGTAATCTTTACGCATCGAGTTCGCCTCCCTCTGTCAGCGCTGCAAAAGCAGCATCCAGTCTCTTGGCGATTTCGCCAAACTTTTCCACACGTTCTTTTTCGGTAATGTATTTCATACGGCCGATTTCCTCGCGGACCGGCATATCGATCAGCTTGTCCAGGTGCACGTGCTGCTCCAGGGCGGCTTCCGCCTTGTCGTACCAGGTCAGGATCAGCTTCATCATGTCATGCTGTTTTTCCAGGGAAGTGTAGGTATCCACTTCGTGGAAGGAGTTCTGGTGCAGGAAGTCTTCGCGGATGGAGCGGGCGCATTCCAGCGTGATGCGGTCCTTGAAGCTCAGGGCATCCACACCGACCAGACGCACGATTTCGTTCAGTTCCGCTTCTTCCTGGAGGATGGTCATCATCTTGGAGACCATGCCGGACCAGTCGGGGGATACGGAGCTGTTGTAGTAGTTCCGCAGGCGGTCGCTGTACAGGGAGTAGCTCTGCAGCCAGTCGATAGCCGGGAAGTGACGGGCATAGGCCAGGGCCGCGGACAGGCACCAGAATACCTTGACGATACGCAGGGTGGCCTGGGATACCGGTTCGGAAATATCGCCGCCGGGGGGTGATACGGCCCCGATGGCGGAAACCGCTCCGGTGCGGTCCTCGTTGCCGATACATTTTACGATACCGGCCCGTTCGTAGAATTCTGCCAGACGGGAGCTCAGGTACGCGGGGTAGCCTTCGTCGCCGGGCATTTCTTCCAGACGGGAGCTCATTTCACGCATGGCTTCGGCCCAGCGGGAGGTGGAGTCCGCCATGATGGCGACTTTGTAACCCATGTCGCGGAAGTATTCCGCAATGGTGATGCCGGTGTAGATGGAGGCTTCACGGGCCGCAACGGGCATGTCGGAGGTGTTGGCGATCAGCACGGTGCGCTTCATCAGCGGCAGTCCCGTACGGGGGTCGCTCAGTTCCGGGAATTCCATCAGTACGTCGGTCATCTCGTTGCCGCGTTCGCCGCAGCCTACGTAGATGATGATGTCGGCGTCAGCCCACTTGGCCAGCTGATGCTGGATAACGGTCTTGCCGCTGCCGAAAGGGCCCGGTACGGCTGCCACACCGCCTTTGGCGATGGGGAAGAGGGCGTCGACGACGCGCTGGCCGGTAACCATGGGTTCCGTCGGGGGCAGTTTTTCTTTGTAGGGACGGCTCCGGCGCACAGGCCAGGTCTGGAGCATCGGGTACTCCGTCACGTTGCCGTCTTTGTCTTTCAGCTTGTAAACGGGCTCCAGGATGGTAGCCTCGCCGCTGTACACCCATTCCACGACGCCTTCCTTGCGGGGCGGCACCATGATTTTGTGCAGCACGGCCGGGGTCTCCTGGACCACGCCGATGATGTCGCCGCCCGTTACGTGGTCGCCGACTTTCACCTTCGGTTCAAATTTCCATTTTTTCTCGCGGTTCAGCTTGGGAACCTCGACGCCGCGGGTGATACGGTCGCCCGCTTTATTGTACAGCACGTCCAGGGGGCGCTGGATGCCGTCGAAGATGCCTTCGATCAGACCGGGCGCCAGTTCCACGGACAGCGGGGAACGGGTGGATTCCACCGGTTCGCCGGGTCCCAGACCTGCCGTTTCCTCATATACCTGAATGGAGGCCATGTCGCCCCGCAATTCGATTACCTCGCCAATCAGATGCTTCTCGCTGACACGGACCACGTCGTAGAGTTCTACGTCGCCCATGCCGCTGGCAACGATCAGCGGGCCTGATACTTTTACTATAGTTCCACTCATCGGCTATTTACCTACCCTTCCTTAAACAGAATGTCTGCGCCAACAGCCTTCTCAACATTGCCTTTCAGCCTTTTCATGCCCAGCCCCAGGCTGCCCTTGGCGGACGGGATGGGGATAATGGCAGGAAATGTCGCAGTAGTGTAATAATCAATTGCTTCGGGTACCAGCTGGGCGGCTTCTTCGGTGATGTAGATGACCGCATACCCTTTGTCCGCCAGTTTGTGTATCCGTTTTTCTATCATGGGTCCCTGTTCCTCGTAATACACATCCAGGCCGATCGCCTTGAAGATCATTACGGAACCGGGGTCGCCAATGACCGCGATTTTTCGTTCCTTCATAGACAGCCGCCTTTCTATGCGTATAATTCGGGCAGCTCGTAATCAAAGCCGCCCCGCTTGGCTCCGAAGATCACCCGGAGGGCTTTGGCTTCCGCCTCGCGGCCCATGAGGTATCCGATGATCGGACCCAGGGAAAACATATCCCATTTCACACTGCGCAGAACATGCATCAGCGCTGTTTCCATTTTACGTTTCAGAACAGATGCATCGCCGGTGGTAACATATTCCTCCACACTCTGGGAAATAAGCTTGCCGTTCTTGCCTCTGTTGAATTTTGCTCCCAGCTGTTCCATGGGGGTGTCCATCCCTTCCAGGAACACGTTGAAATCAATTTCCCCGCCTTCCAGGAGCATGAGACGCAGCTTGTCCACGTCCCAGTTGAGGAGCCTTGCCCTCACTACGCTGCGGGCGTTCTGGAAGTCTGCCTGCAGGGAGAAGTAGTCCCGGACGAAGCTGTGGTCGTGTTTATCATCCAGCACGTTCTTGATGTGACGGAACATGGCTCCGTCAATCTCGGCGCTGAGTTTCAGCGGGTCCACCCCCCGCGCCGTTTCTGCCTCGATCCGGTTCAGGGTATCCCGGTAGACTTTGGGCAGGGGTTCATAGTTGGATGTGGCCACGCACTCCTTCAGCTGTTCCAGGGGGAAGGAGCCGCCGTCGATGAGCACGTCGGGTGCTTCGACGCCCAGAAGACGCGCTTTCAGCAGCGTCTTGAGGTTGTGTCCGTCCACTTCCAGCAGGAACAGGCTGGTGAGTTCCGGCGCGGGGGTAACTTCCCACACGATCCGCCTGGAAATCTGCAGCTGCTCCCGGATGACGTAGTCGATTTCTTCCGTCGCAAGCTGTTCGGGACTCAGGTTTCCGCCGTACCCGGTTTCCAGCAGCAGCGCCAGCGCTTCCTGAAACGAACCTGCCTCGTAGATACGTCTCAGCTTGGCCGCGTCCAGCATCTTTGTGGAGAGCTGGCTGATACGGCCTACTGCGTATTCATAACTTGCCTGCGGCATGCTATTTCACCTCCGCGGCAAAGAGCATGTCCGCCACTTCCTTTTCGATCCGGGTGCGGACATCCCTCATAATCGTTGCAAAGGATCCGTCGAAATCACTTGTTTTGCCCTGCAGGAGGATGCCGCCGGAGAACTTCGCCGCCTCGTCGGACAGCGTGAGTTTTCCCTGCTTGCCTGCCTTCACCAGCGCGTCGTTCAGCCGGGCCAGGAAGCCTCCTTCATATTTCGCCCTGTCCGCTGCCGGCACGCATATTTTTTCTGTTCCGGTTTCAGCGGATTTCACGACAATGGAAGTAATGAACTGCTCCCATTTGTAATCCGGCATGGCGTTGATGGTTTCTTCCGCTTTGGCAAACGCTTCCTCCAGCACCTGGCGCTTACTGTCCAGGGCGTTCTTCCTGGCTTCCAGTTCGGCGATCAGGGTCTGGCGGCGGGCTGCCTCGTCGGCATCGGCCGCAGCCTGGGCATTGATTTCATCTATTTTTACCTTTGCAGCAGCTTTTATTTTTTCAGTAGAGGCAGCGGCCTTTTTCTTGGCGGCATCAACAATTTCAGCCGCTTCCCGGGCGCCGTCTTCCTCTATCTTGAGAATAATCTTGTTTGCTGCCATCGGTCTTCCTCCCTTAGAGCTTTACACCGTTTACCATGATGAAGGAGATGAGCAGTGCCAATACTGCGTAGGTTTCAACCATGGCGGCCAGGATGATGCCCTTACCGGTTTCTTCCGGACGCTTTGCGCACAGGTAAATGCCGGATGCGGCAACTTTGCCCTGGTACAGACCGCTCATCAGGCCGCCGATGGCCATCGGCAGGGCGGCGCAGAACAGGGCGATGCCCTGGTCGGTGGTCAGTTCCTTCACATTGCCGTCAATCACGCCCAGGTTCAGGACGATGATGAATGC
>CAMKNZ010000046.1 GCA_946414315.1 uncultured Clostridia bacterium | reverse complement strand
AACCCGTTCTTCCGGGCATTCACAGCAAAAGCCCGGGCTTCTTCCGGCGTACGGTGCGCTGAATACACATGCACCTCGAAGGGAATGCCCAGGCCTTTCAGTTGATCCGTTGCTTTTTTGATCACAGGCAGGTCGCTGTCGCTGCCCATGATGATACCGACTTTTCTCACGGTGAGAGTCCTCCTGAATACCATTTGAAACCATACTCAATATAGCAAAAAACACGAACATTGTCAATTGAGAATGGCGGAATTTCATACTTATTTAATCTAAAACACGAACGTTCGGAAATAAACGTTCGTGTTTCTTCGGGTTTTGTGCTTTTTGGTGTCGTTTTGGAGCTGCACTTACAAATTGGTTGCTTTGGTCTCGCAGTACAGGCAGCGGTACTCCCGGCTGGCCCGGTCCGTCAGGCAGAAAACCTGATCCAGCTCCTGTTCGCAGGAGGTGATGCAGCGGGGATTTTTACAGAAGAGAACGTTCACAAGCTTCTCGGGCATCTCGATCCGCTTCTTCTCCTTCAGCTCCCCGTCCCGGATGATGTTCACCGTGGCGCCGGGATCCACATAGCCGATGGTATCCAGGTCCACGTCGATGGCAGCGTCGATCTTGATGATGTCCTTGCGGCCCAGTTTGCGGGAGACCACGTTCGTGATCATGGCCACCGGCGCCTCCAGGTTCTCCAGCCCCAGCAGGCGGTACAGTTTCATGCCGCAGCCCGCGGCGATGTGGTCGATGACGATGCCGTCCCGGATGGAATCAACGTTCATAATGTGCCCGCCTCCTTTAAGAGCATTAAGATCAGGGCCATGCGCATATACTTGCCGTTCAGTACCTGCTTGAAATAGCAGGCCCGGGGATCGTCATCCACCGCAACGCTGATCTCGTTCACCCGGGGCAGGGGGTGCATGACGCTCAGGTCCGCCCGGGCTTTCTTCATCTTTTCCGGCGTCAGGATGTAGCTGTCCCGCAGGCGCAGGTAATCTTCCTCATTGAAGAAGCGTTCCCGCTGCACCCGGGTCATATAGAGGATGTCCAGATCACCGATGACCCCTTCCAGGTCCGTGGTCTGGCTGTAGGGGATGTCCTTTTTCTTCAGGGATTCATTCTTCACATAGCTCGGAAGCTTCAGTTCCTCCGGGCTGATCAGCACGAAGTTCAGGCCTTCGTACCGGGACATGGCGTTGATCAGGGAGTGCACCGTGCGGCCGAACTTCAGGTCGCCGCACAGGCCCACGGTCAGGTGGTCCAGCCTTCCCTTCTCCCGGCGGATGGTCAGCAGGTCCGCCAGCGTCTGGGTCGGATGGCAGTGGCCGCCGTCCCCGGCATTGATCACCGGGATGGAGGCGTTCTTCGCCGCCACCGCCGCCGCGCCTTCCTTAGGATGGCGCATGGCGATGATGTCCGCGTAGCAGGAAACCGTCTTCGCCGTGTCGGCCACGCTCTCGCCCTTGGCGGCGGAGCTGGTTCCGGCGCCGGTCACGCTGATCACGTTGCCGCCCAGTTCGTACATCGCCGCCTCAAAGCTCAGGCGGGTCCGGGTACTGGGCTCGAAAAAGAGCGTCGCCAGCTTTTTCCGTCTGCAGGCGTCGGCATAGTCGTCCGGACGGGCGATGATGTCCTCCGCGGTGTCCATGAGTCGGTCCAGTTCTTCCGGCGTCAGGTCCGGAACGTCGATCACGCTTCTGATCATCTTTTAATTCCTCCAAGACTCATCGGATGGATTGTTGCGGAACTTGATCAGCCGGGAGATGTCCTCGGGGCGGATATAGCCTTCCTTGGCCGCTTCCTCGGCAATGATGTCAAAATTCGTCAGGGAGACGTTCTTCACCTTCGCGGCGGCCAGCCGTTCCAGGCCCTTCTGCATGCCGTAGGTAAAGATGCTCACCACACCCAGCACCTCCGCGCCGGCCTGCCGCAGGACGTCCACCACCTCCAGCACGCTGCCGCCGGTGGAGATCAGATCTTCCACCACGACCACCTTCTGGCCGGGCTCCAGTTTTCCTTCGATCTGGTTCTGCCGGCCGTGATCCTTCGCGCCGGACCGCACATAGCCCATGGGCAGCCCCATGATGTGGGCGGTGATCGCCGCGTGGGCAATGCCCGCGGTGGAGGTGCCCATCAGCACTTCCGCGGACGGATACTCCTCACCGATCAGCTGGGCCAGGCCCTTCTCCACGTCCGTGCGGACTTCCGGCGCCGTCAGCGTCAGCCGGTTGTCGCAGTACACCGGGCTCTTGATGCCGCTGGCCCAGGTAAAGGGCTCCTCCGGCCGGAAAAACACCGCCCTGATCTTCAGCAGGTCCTTTGCAATCAGCTGGTTCAGTTCTTCCCGGATCATCATAGGCTTGTCCTCCTCAGTCAATAAATTCATCGCAGCAGCGCTGATAGGCTGCCACCGGGTCTTCCGCCGCGGTGATCGGCCGGCCGACCACGATGTAGTCGCTGCCGACTTTCTTCGCTTCCGCCGGGGTCATGACCCGCTTCTGATCACCGATATCTCCATCCGCAAACCGGACGCCCGGCGTTACCGTCAGGAAATCCGCGCCGCAGGCCGCGTGGACCTTGCCCGCTTCCAGCGGGGAGCAGACCACGCCGTCCAGTCCGGCCTTCAGGGCGTTCAGGGCGTAGTGCATGACCACTTCGTCGATGGGCTTTTCAATCAGCAGGTCCTTTTCCAGGGCTTCCTGGTCCGTGCTGGTCAGCTGGGTCACCGCGATCAGCAGGGGTCGGGTGCCGTCCGGCCGGGTCAGGCCTTCCAGCGCCGCCTCCATCATGCGGACCGTACCGGCCGCGTGGAGGTTGCAGATGTCCACGTCCAGGTCCCGCAGGACCGTCATCGCCTTTTTCACCGTGTTCGGGATATCGTGCAGTTTCAGGTCCAGGAAGATCTTGTGTCCCCGGGCCTTGATCTGCCGGACGATGTCCGGGCCGGCGCCGTAGAACAGCTCCATACCGATCTTCACGAAGGGTTTCTTTCCCTGGAACCGGTCCAGGAAAGCCAGGGTCTGCTCCGCGTTCGAAAAGTCACAGGCAATGATGACGTCTTTTCCCATCTCAGCGATCTCCTTTCAGTTCGTCCAGATTGTTGATTCTATACTTGTCCATGGCCGCAGGCAAATCCTCAATGATCTTCCTGCAGGCGCAGGGATCCGTCAGGTTCGCCGCGCCGACTTCCACCGCGGTCGCGCCGGCCATCATCATCTCCAGCACATCCTCCGCAGAGCTTACGCCGCCCATGCCGATCACCGGGATCTTCACCGCCCGGCAGACCTGGTATACCATCCGCAGGGCCACCGGGAACACCGCCGGGCCGCTGACGCCGCCCATGACGTTTTTAATCACCGGTTTCCGGGTCTTCAGGTCGATGCGCATGCCCTGCAGGGTGTTGATCAGGCTGACGCCGTCCGCGCCGGCGTCCTCGCAGGCCTTCGCGATGGCAGTAATGTCCGTCACATTCGGGCTCAGCTTCATAATCACCGGCTTCGTCGTCACCTTTTTCACCGCCGCGGTCACTTCCGCCGCAGCCTTCGGATCCGTACCGAAGCTCATGCCGCCGCCGTGCACGTTGGGGCAGGAGATGTTGACCTCCAGCCAGCCCACCTGCTCCTCCCTGTCCAGCTTTTCACAGGTGTAAGCGTAGTCTTCCACGCTGAAGCCGCTGACGTTCGCCATCACCGGCTTACGGAAGACTTCCTTCAGCTTCGGCAGTTCCTCCGCGATCACTTTCTCTACGCCGGGGTTCTGCAGGCCCACTGCGTTGATCATGCCCGCCGGGCATTCCGCGATCCGCGGCGTCGGGTTTCCGAAGCGGGGATCCTTCGTTGTGCCCTTGAAGGAGAAGGTGCCCAGGCAGTTGATGTCGTACCACTGGGCAAACTCATACCCGAAGCCGAAAGTGCCGCTGGCGGGGATCACCGGGTTGTCGAGCTCGATGCCGCAAAGGGTTATATTCAGTCGTCCCATCCCAGGATCTCCTCCTTCTCCAGCACCGGGCCTTCCCGGCAGATGCGCTTGTATCCCGTGATGGTCCTGCAGCTGCAGCCCATGCAGGCGCCGAAGCCGCAGCCCATCCGTTCCTCAAAGGAGAACTGGCCGGAAGTGTTCGCTGCCCGGTATACCGCCCGGAGCATCGGTTCCGGTCCGCAGGTATAGAAGTAGCTGTAGCTTTCCGGCAGGGCGTCGGTCACAAAGCCCTTCACCCCGCAGGACCCGTCCGCCGTGGTTACCGTAACTTCGCAGCCCAGGGCTTTGAAGGCCTCCTCGCCGAACACTTCCTCCGCCGTGTTGAAGCCCAGCACCGCGTGGACCTTCCTGCCCGCGACGGTCAGCTGCTTCGCCAGCAGGTACAGGGGCGGCACGCCCACGCCGCCGCCCAGCAGCAGCGGTTCATCGCCGGCTTTGGAAAGGTCGTAGCCGTTGCCCAGGCCCGTCAGCACGTCCAGGGTCTCCCCGGCTTTCATGCCGGCCATCTGTTCCGTACCTTTGCCGACAACCTTATACAGGATCGTCAGGCTGCCGGGGGCGGAATCGTACACGGAGATCGGCCGGCGCAGGAACAGGCCCTCCAGGCGGATGTTCACAAACCCGCCGGGCTTCTGCTCCTCCAGGTCCGCGCCTTCCAGCCGCATGCGGTACACCGTTGCAGTAACCGGCGTGTTCTCCGTAATCGTAAGAATCTGCTGCTTCATACGCTTCCTCTGCAAAATGAATCAACGGGAACCGTCCCGGGTAACTCAGGCGTCGATGGTGGAAATCGTCAGGGTCGTTTCTTCCAGCACGTCCAGCAGGACGCGGACGGTGTCGAGGCTGGTGAAGATCGTCGCGTTGTTCTCCGTGGCGCAGCGGCGGATCTGCAGGCCGTCGCTCTCGCTCTCCGGCTCGCCGATCTCCCGGGTGTTGATGATGTAGGCCACATGGCCCTGGCGGATGCTGTCCAGGATCTCGCTGGAGCCCTGGCTGATCTTCGCCATGGCGTGGGTACGGATGCCGTTTTCCTTCAGGAACCGGGCCGTGCCGCGGGTCGCCTCGATGTTGAAGCCCAGGTTGTAGAAGCGGCGGATCAGCGGCAGCGCTTCGTTCTTGTCCCGGTCGGCGATGGTGGCCAGCACCGTGCCGTAGTTCTGGAGCCTCGTACCGCCGGCCTGCAGCGCCTTGTACAGCGCGCGGTTCAATTTGTCATCGTAGCCGATCGCTTCGCCCGTGGACTTCATCTCCGGGCTCAGGTAGGCGTCCAGGCCTTTGATCTTGTTGAAGGAGAAGACCGGCACCTTGACGTAGTAGCGTTTCTTTTCTTCCGGATAGAGGTCAAAGAAGCCCTGCTCCTTCAGGCTCTTGCCCAGGATGACTTCCGTGGCGATGTCCGCCAGGGAGTAGCCCGTGGCCTTGCTCAGGAAGGGCACGGTGCGGCTGGAGCGGGGGTTCACCTCGATGATGAACACGTTCTCGTTCTCGTCCACAATGAACTGGATGTTGTACAGGCCGATGATGCCGATGCCCAGGCCCAGCTTCTTCGCGTACTGCAGGATGATGCCCTTCACCTTGTCGGAGATGGAGAAGGTCGGATAGACGGAAATGGAGTCGCCGCTGTGGATCCCGGTGCGTTCCACCAGTTCCATGATGCCCGGCACAAAGACGTCCCGGCCGTCGCAGATCGCGTCGACCTCGACCTCCTTGCCGCGGATGTACTTGTCCACCAGCACCGGCTTGTCCGCGTCGATCTCCACCGCGGTGCGCAGGTAGTGGCGCAGCTGCGCTTCATCGCCGACGATCTGCATCGCGCGGCCGCCCAGCACGAAGCTCGGGCGCACCAGCACCGGATAGCCGATCTCCTCGGCCGCCTTCACGCCGTCCTCGATGCGGGTCACCGCCCGGCCCTGGGGCTGCGGGATGTTCAGGTCCTCCAGGATCTTTTCGAAGCTGTCCCGGTTCTCCGCCCGTTCGATGGCTTCGCAGTCCGTGCCGATGATCTTCACGCCGCGCTCCATAAGGGGCTCGGCCAGGTTGATGGCCGTCTGGCCGCCCAGGGAGGCGATGACGCCCTCCGGTTTTTCAAAGTCGATGATCGCCATGACGTCTTCCGGCGTCAGAGGTTCGAAGTACAGTTTGTCCGCGGTGGTGTAGTCCGTGGACACCGTCTCCGGGTTGTTGTTGATGATGATCGCTTCATACCCCGCCCGGCGGATGGTCTGCACCGCGTGCACCGTGGAGTAGTCAAATTCCACGCCCTGGCCGATGCGGATCGGGCCGGCGCCCAGCACGACGATCTTTTTCTTGTCCGTGAGGATGGAATCGTTTTTGTCGGAATAGCTGGAGTAGAGGTAGGCGATGTACTTGCCGGTATGCAGGGTATCCACCATG
>CAMKNZ010000045.1 GCA_946414315.1 uncultured Clostridia bacterium | reverse complement strand
ACAGATAGCCCAGCGTCTGATACAGCAGGCCGGTCTCCGTCTTGCGGAACTGCTGTTCCAGCGTGTCGATGCCCTTGTCGATGTTTCCCAGGCGGAAGCAGCAGGCAGCGTAGTTCACCAGCATGGTAACCCGCTGGTCCTGGCTCATGCCCGGCGTCTTCTGGTGCTTGACCAGGAATTCCTTCGCCTTCTGATACTCGCCCATACGGGTCATCAGCAAGGCGTACGCCTGGTTGTACCGGGGATCGTTCAGGCCTTCTGCATAAGCTTCTTCATACAGTTTCCGGGCTTCTTCCCGCTGCCCCTTCTGCTGAAGCCTGTAAGCTTTGTTGGCTTTGATCGGTGTCAGCAAACCCATCTGTTCATTGCTCCTTCAGTTTCCGTTTCAGTCTTTGCCAGCGGTATTGTAACTCATTTTGCTGCTCTTGTACAGCGCCGTCCGGCCCGAGCCCGGGTTCGCTGAGCTTTACGATCGCCCGCTCTGTCAGTTTCAGCGCCGCGGGAATATCCCGGCGGATATGCTCTTCATACTTGGCCAGTTCCACATAGGGCGTAATGCCGCCCCGTCCTTCCCGGATCATCTCCTGCCAGACCTCCGCGGCTTCTTCCCGCTGTCCGCTCCGCCGGTAACTGACCGCCAGCGCCGATCCCGCCAGGTCGCCCATGCGCCCCCCGCTGGCCAGGCGGTAGCATCTCCGGGCGCGTTCCGTCTGGTCCACCCGTTCCAGGGCCCGGCCCATAGAATACACATCCTCGCTGAAACGGATCTTTTCCGGATGCAGATACAGGTCCGCCATATGGTTCAGCAGCACGCAAAGGCTCGCGATATCCTGCGCGTTGTGTTTCAGAATATCGTCCAGCAGGGACATCTGCCCTGTTTTCAGATAGGTAAAATACCGCTGGGGCACCTCGCTCCCGGGAATGTCCTCCTCCCGGGGCTTTCCGAGGATCACTTCCTCCAGCCGGCCCAGGTTGCACCGCCCCAGCCGCAGTTTCCAAAGCCTCCTGCACATGTGCAGCAGGTCCAGGTGGGGCAGGTCCAGGCAGGACCGGTCCATCCGGTTCATCAGCAGGCGGCTCTCCAGCAGTGGCACGTCGAACGTCGTTCCGTTGAAGGTGCACAGCACGTCGAATTTTCCCAGACCGGCCGTCACATGCTTCAGCAGGTACGGCTCTTCCGGATAGTCCCGCATCAGAAACTGGTGAACCTCAAATCCGTTGTCCGTCAGGTAGCCGAGCCCTACGAGAAAAGCCACCGTACCGCTTCCGCCCAGGCCGGTGGTCTCTGTATCCAGGTACAGGATCCGCCGGGGGTCAAACTCCGCCGGCATTTCTTTTTCGCTCATCAGGGACAGGGTTTCCCGGGTCAGCTCCCGGGCGCCGGGAAATTCCTCCTCCGGCCGGTATACGGCAAAGTGCCGGCAGTCCCTTGTTTCCTGTCCGGGATTTGCAGGCCGGGATCCGCTGCTGTTCGTGCCGCCCACCGCCCTGAGCTTGTCCCTCAGGTTCATTTGGTCAGCTCCTTCAGCAGGCGGATCGCCGTGCGCTTTCCGTCCTCGCCGATCTCGCCCACCGGACCCACGCAGGAGGGGCAGCCGTAGGTGCAGGGGCAGTCCTCCGCCACCTGCAGAGCCTTGCCCAGCAGCAGTTCCTTCATGCCGAAGGCTTTGTGGCTCAGGCCGATGCCTCCCGGGGTGTTGTCATACAGGATGATCGTCGGTTCCCCTGTGATGGGGCTCTTGACCTGGTAGACCACGGCGATGTCCTGCGGCGCGCACATCAGGTACAGCGGACAGACGATGCGCAGCAGGTTCGCGATGCCCATCATCCCGTTCTTCAGCTGGTCGCTGGAAATCTTTGCCGCCAGTTTTTCCGGCAGCGTCCACCACATGGCGGTGGTATGCATGTCCGTTTCCGGCAGCTGCACATGGCCGAAGCCCAGCGTTTCGTGAGTATCGAATTTGATCTTTTTGAACATCGTCACCAGGGCGGTCACCTTGATCTCGCCCAGGGCGGCGATCCCGCCCTGCGTGGTCTGCTCTTCCTTTTCGATGTCCAGCAGGCTCAGGTTGATGTTCAGGTCCGCGTCCGTGTAGTATCCCACGTCCACGCTGCGGATAAACGCCTTGCAGGCGTCAAAGTCCAGCTTTTCCACCTGGAACTGACGGCCCTCATGCATATAGATGGCGTTCTCATGCAGCAGCATCGGCGCGGTGAAGCGGTCCATCTCGCCCACTACCCGGTGATGCGCCGGATCGGTGATATCGATAATGATGAAATTCTCTGCCGCCGCGCTCCGCAGGGAGATCTCGCTGGCCGGGAAATCCTCCGCAGACCAGTGGTATTTGCCCTCCACATGGTGCACGATCCCCTGCTCGTCCAGGTATCCCAGCAGTTCTTCCGTGGAGGACGTATTGCCGAAGGTGTCCCCGTCCTCAAAGGGCAGTTCGAACGCCGCGCACTTGAAATGGCTCAGCAGGATATACAGGTTGTCCGGATTCAGCAGGGCATTCTCCGGGCTCTTGGTCAGCAGGTAGTCCGGATGGTTCACGATATACTGATCGATCGCCGCCGAGGAGGCGATGAAGAATACGATGCTGGTGCCCTTCCGGCGGCCGGCGCGGCCTGCCTGCTGCCAGGCGCTGGCGATGGTTCCCGGATATCCGCACATCACGCAGGCGTCCAGCGCGCCGATGTCGATGCCCAGCTCCAGCGCGTTGGTGGACACCACCGCGTCCACCTGCCCGCTGCGCAGGCCTCTCTCGATCTCCCGACGTTCCCCGGGCAGATAACCGCCGCGGTAGCCCCGGACCTTTCCGGCGTTGCCCAGCGGATCCCGGACCATGTCCTTCAGGTAGCGGGTCAGCACTTCCACCGTCAGGCGGGAACGGGCGAAGGTAATCGCCTGGATCCCGTTCCTGAGCAGCATTCCGCTGATTGCCCGCGTCACCGGGACCGCGCCTTCGCGGATCCCCAGCTGCCGGTTCACCACCGGCGGGTTATAGAAAACAAAATGCCGTTCCCCCATCGGGGCGCCGTTCTCGTCCACCAGCGTCACCGGCCGGCCGATCAGCGTTTCCGCCAGCTCCTGGGGATTGGCGATCGTGGCGCTGCAGAGGATGAACTGTGGATGGCTTCCGTAAAAATCGCACAGGCGCATCAGCCGGCGGAGCACGTTCGCCAGGTTGCTGCCGAACACGCCGCGGTAGGTGTGGATCTCGTCGATGACGATATAGCGCAGATTTTCAAACAGCTTGACCCACTTGGTGTGATGCGGCAGGATGCCGGAATGCAGCATATCCGGGTTCGTAACCACGATGTGGCCGGCCTGCCGCACGGCCTTTCGGGCGGCGGCGGGCGTGTCCCCGTCATAGGTATAGGTTTTGATGTCCACGCCCATTCCCTCGATCATGTCATACAGTTCGCTGACCTGATCCGCGGACAGGGCCTTGGTCGGGAAAAGATAGAGCGCGCGGGCGTCTTCGTTCTGCAGGATGGCGGACAGCACCGGCAGGTTATAGCACATGGTTTTGCCGGAGGCAGTGGGCGTGACCACGGTCACGTCTTCTCCCCGGGCGGTAGCCTCCAGGCTTTGGGCCTGGTGGGTATACAGGCTGTGGATGCCCCGTTCTGCAAGCACGGGGATCAGCCGGGGATCCAGGCTGTCCGGAAAGGGCGCCGTCTTCGCCGGCCGGGCAGGGATGACCTCCCACCGGGTGACGTCCTTCATGAAGTGGTTGTCACGCCTGAGCTGGTCCGCAAGCTGCGCCACGTTCATAATGCCGGCCTCCTTTGTTCCCGTCTGATGTTTACTTTCACAGGTTGTTTTCATTATAAAATCTCACGCCCGCCATTGTAAAGGCGAACAAAATGATTTTCCTGTGAAACATAGGTGAACATAAAAGATATGAAAAATGAAGACCGGCAGGCTCTGAAAAGCCTGCCGGTCATATCTGCTTATTGTTTGATCCGTTTGTCCGCCTTCTTTGCCAGCCGGGTGCCGATTGTCTGGAACAGCTGCACCATAAGCACCAGCACGATCAGGGCCGCCACCAGGACCGCCTGGTTAAAGCGCTGCTGTCCCTGGGTGATGGCCAGGTTGCCAAGGCCGCCGCCG
The DNA here is from genome assembly GCA_946414315.1 of uncultured Clostridia bacterium. Taxonomy (GTDB): domain Bacteria; phylum Bacillota; class Clostridia; order Christensenellales; family Aristaeellaceae; genus Aristaeella. The sequence continues at coordinate 3,528 of CAMKNZ010000045.1, read as the reverse complement.
CCGACCGCACCGGACATGGCCGTATAGCCCAGGATCGTGGTGATCGCCGTGGTGAAGCTGGTGATCAGGCTCGGCACGCTCTCCGGCAGCATCACATGGAAAACCGTCTGCCAGGTCGTCGCGCCCATGGACATGGACATCTCGATGATGTTCGGGTTCACTTCCCGCAGGGAGCCTTCCACCAGCCGGGCCACAAACGGAAATGCCGCGATGATCAGCGGAACGATGACCGCCGCGTTGCCGACCGCGGTCCCGATGATCGACCGGGTGATCGGCATCAGCACCACGATCAGGATGATGAACGGCGCGGAACGCAGCAGGTTGATCAGGCCGTTCAGGAAAGCCATCAGGGGCTTGGGAAGCGGCCGGATGCCCTTTGAGTCGCCCGTGACCAGCAGCACGCCCAGTGGCAGGCCGATCAGGATCGCGAAGAGCGTCGCCATCAGCGTGATATACAGCGTCACGCCGGTCTCCCGCAGGAAGTCCCGCTGGATCACCGCCCAGGCTTTCTCCAGCTTTTCCGGCGTGTAGTAGGTGGCAAGATATTCACTCATTTACGCTCGCCTCCTCCGCCGTTTCCTCCCCCTGCGAGGTGTATTCCACATCCACCTGCACGGTCACCGAGGGCGCCTTGCTTAGGTATTTGACCGCCGTGGCCAGCTCATCCGGCCCGCCGGGGATGCTCAGGAGCATATTGCCGTAGATTTTTCCGTCCAGGGTCCGGGTCGTCGCAGAAAGGATATTCGCCGCGATCCGGCAGTCGATCGCCATGGAGGTGATCAGCGGTTTCGCCGTCGCTTCCGCTCCCTGGAACACCAGGCGGACAGTCTGCTGATTGGCCGGTTTGTAATCATCCATGCCTTCCGCCACGTCCGGGAACACCAGCGCCTTGGTTGCGCGGGCCTTCGGATTGGAGAAGATCTGGCTGACGTCGCCTTCCTCCACGACCGTGCCGTTTTCCAGGATCGCGACCCGGTTGCAGATCTCCTGCACCACGCTCATCTGGTGGGTGATTACAATCACCGTGATCCCCATGGTCCGGTTGATCTCCCGGATCAGGTCCAGGATCGAATGGGTGGTCTTCGGGTCCAGGGCGGACGTAGCTTCGTCGCACAGCAGGACCTTCGGGTTGGTCGCCAGCGCCCGGGCGATGGCAATCCGCTGCTGCTGGCCGCCGGACAGCTGCGCGGGATAACTGTTGGCTTTGTCCGGCAGTCCAACGGTCTCCAGCAGTTCCAGCGCTTTCTTTTTGGCTTCCGCCCGGGGCATATGGATCAGCTTCAACGGCAGCATGATGTTTTCCAGACAGGTGCGTTGCATCAGCAGGTTGAAGCTCTGGAAGATCATTGTGATCTGGTGGCGGACCTGCTGGATGTCCTTTTTGCTCAGGGCACCCAGGTCCGTACCGTCCCAGATGACAGATCCCTCTGTCGGCCGTTCCAGCATGTTGATGCAGCGGACCAGCGTGCTCTTGCCGGCACCGCTCATGCCGATGATACCGTAGATGTCCCCGTCGTTGATCTTCAGGGTTACATGCTTCAGCGCGTCCACCGGGCCGTCGGCCGTGATAAAGTTTTTGGACAGGTTTCTCAGTTCGATCATCGTTTTCTCTCCGAACGTGAAACACACCGGCGGCACAGGCTGCCGGTGTGTATATTACACGGGTTGATGATAACGTATCTGTGTCTGTCTGTCAATTATTCCGCAACGCCCAGCGCGGTCAGATCAGCCTGCTTGCCGGCATAGAGGCCCATGGGCTCCACATGCACACCCGCGATGGTCACCAGGTGGGTGCCGTTCTCGGCGTTGAAGGAATCCTGGTAGGGCTGATGCGCGAAGTAGTTGGCGAATACGTCGCCCGCTTCAACGAACTGGTTGGGCGTCACATAGTCGGTAACTTCCTTCACTTCCAGGGTAATACCTTTTTCAGCCAGGATCGGGGCCACGACGTCCTTCAGGATCTCTTCGTGGGGAACCGGGGTAGCGGCGACCACGATGGTCTGTCCGTTCAGGGCTTCATAGTCAACGGTGGCGTCGTATCCGTCGGTCACGTTCTCTACAGCGATCACGACCACGCCGCTGTATTTCTCATTGATGTAGTCCAACACAGCCTGGCTGGTGGCAGCAGCGGCCAGGGCCTTGGCCAGGTCGGATCCTTCGTTGCCTTCTTTGACGCTGATAACGTTGATGTAGGGATTGTCGATCGCCTTTTCAGTCAGCAGGGCGCCCTTGGGATCGATGCCCGCGTCCAGCGCGTAGTTGCCGTTGATGATCGCGTAGTCCACATCTTTCACAACGCTGGGAACCACATCGGCGGCTACTTCATAAAACTCGATCTCGGCAGTCACGAATTCAACGATGTCTTCCTTGGTGGCGGTGATCCCGGCGTCATCCTTCAGTTTGATCACGCCCGCATCCTGCAGGATGTTCAGCGCGCGGCCTTCATTGGTAGGATCATTCGGAACGGCGATGGTGATCGTATCCGCGAAAGCGGCGGACAGGGACAGGGTCAGGACCAGGGCAAGAACCAGAGCGATAATCTTTTTCATGGGGATATCTCCTTTCAATATTGCAAAAGCACGTTATTTTTTGTTATCCGGGGCGCCGCATATCGTAACGTCGACACATTCGGCCGTCCCGCCAGGTCGTCTTTCCTTTCACGGCGCTTCCTCCTCGTGTTTTGATGTTTTGTATTATATCCATCGGTTTACTTCCTGTCCAATATCTGAAAACAATAAGCAGTTATAGATTGAATCTATATGTTCCACGGTGTCATTCTTCTCCTGTTCAGCTGTTGGAAACGGCGCACGAGTGGTATAATGGTGGGTCTTTATCTGTCTATCGACTCTGTTTTGTCTGTTTTGTGTCATTGTAGTTTGATTTTAGATAATATTTCGTGCTTCGTGTGGGTAAATGTGCCTTTTCTTTCCTTTTTTGAACCTTCTGTTGACATTTCCTGCCATTCCTGTTATCATTCAGTTAAACGATTAAATGACTGTTTAATCGTAATGCAGAAAAGAGGCGATCACCGTGAAGAAAACCTATAAGATCGAAGTGGACTGCGCGAACTGCGCCAACAAGATGGAAGACGCCGCCCGGAAAACCCCGGGTGTAAAAGAAGTCACCGTAAACTTCATGACCCAGAAGATGATCGTGGAGTTTGACGAAGGCGCCGACGCCGCTGCCGTCATGAAGAATGTGGCTGCCGCGTGCAAAAAAGTGGAAGAAGACTGCGAGATCTACCTCTGATTCATTCATCTTTCATGATCTGTTATTGATTTTCAGACAGTTATCCGAAGGTTTCTGCGGAAGGAGTGGAAAATATGACCAAAAAGCAAAAGAAGATGCTGATCCGCATCATCATCGCCGCCGTGCTGATGATCATTCTTCATTTCCTGCCGCAGTTTGTGCAGATCGGCAATATTCCGCTGTTCCTGCTCTGGCTGGTTCCCTACGGGATCATCGGGTATGATATCCTGAAGAAAGCCTGGAAGGGCATCCTGAACCGCCAGGTGTTCGACGAAAACT
>CAMKNZ010000044.1 GCA_946414315.1 uncultured Clostridia bacterium | reverse complement strand
CCTTAATGTTTGCGCGTTTCTTTCTCTGTATCGTTTTCAAGGTTCGCCGGCTCGCTTTTCCGCAGTTTCCCGTAGGCGAGCTTGCATAGAATATCAAAGCGAAAAGCCTTTGTCAAGCATTTTTTGGCACTTTTTTCAGAAAAAAATAAGGCGGATCAACGCTTCCGGACGATGCGCCGCCCGCCTTTGTAAATGTTCGGCTTTTGGCCGTTACCGCAAGCCGTCTTCCGGATATCATTCGGATTTTTCCGGAAACGCGTTCCGCGGGATCCGGTCTATTATTTCAGGCTGTTGAACTGGTCCATCAGTTCCTGAAGGGTTCCTTCATCCTGCGGGATCTTCATGGCAGCGCCGACCAGGCCCAGGGCAGGATTGTCGAAATACTTGGCAACCAGCGGAGCAGTGCCGGATTCTTCGGCTTTCTCCTTCAGTGCCCGGAAGCTGGCAATCGACGTAAAGGTGATGATCACTGCAAGCAGGATCGCCAGGACGCCGGTAATGATACCGCCGACGCCTTTCCCGCCGTTCTTCTTGCCCACGATGCCGATCAGCAGGGCGGCCAGGCCCAGTACGCCGGCGATGGCGCCGCCGATCACACCGGTAAAGAAGCACAGCAGCAGCGCCGCTGCGATGCCCAGGATACCCAGAACTGCAGCCAGGATCGGATGACCTTTTTTATAGCTGTAAGTTTCACTCATGATAAAACACCTCTTTCTGTTTTCTTTCATTATTTATTTTACGTCTCGTTTATCAAACACGCCGATGGACAGCGGCAGGAAGATCCCGGTAGTCACCGCAGCGGAAAGAACCGACCGCAGCACCAGCAGGTTGCCGTTCGCGTCAAAGGGGTTGTTCAGCAGGGTGTCCGGCATATAGGGCGTGATCTTGAAGCCTTTGATCAGCATATCCAGGCCGGAATCAAGAGCGCTGTAAAGCAGGAACGTCGCGCCCACCCCGAACAGCACCGCCAGGACAATCCCGAAGGACTTGCTCCGGAGGCTGGCCGTAACCAGCAGCAGGATCGCGCAGATGCTCTGAAGCAGCAGCAGTTCTAGCAGGAACGCGCCGATCCCGGTGACGATCGCGCTGTCAACGGTAACCTTCACGACCAGCATCGCTCCGATGACGTTTCCCGCAACAGCAGCCACCATGAAAACAGCATTATGTACGATAGCAGCCAGGTAACGGGAGAGAATCGAGAACCCGCGCTTGGGCATCTGCCCGGCGATGTTCTTGATATAGCCGTTTTCCATGTCCGCGTAGAAGAAAAATACAACGGACAGCAGGATCAGCATGAGGGTGATGATCGAGAAGGGACTTGAGATCAGCGAGGACAGCGTCCTGGTCGCCTCAAAGGTCTCGGTCATTCCTTCCGGGGAGAGCATCTTCGCCAGGTCATACAGTCCTTTAAGCATCGGCATGCTTCCCAGGGAAATGGCAAAAGTCAGGGCCAGCAGGATCCTGAAGCTCTTGGCCTTGACCATACGGTACAGGTCCATATTGAACAGCTTAGCCATTATGCCCACCTCCTGCCGTAACGCCCAGATAATAGTCTTCCAGCGAAAGACTCTGCAGGCGGATTTCCTGAAGTCCGATGCCGGCTTCCACAATCGCTTTGGACATCCGGGGCGTATCGTCCAGATGGCCGGCGATCCGCAGTGTGCCGTCGGCTTCAGCCCCGATTTCTTCGATCCCCAGTCCTTTCAGCGTCTTCAGCGCCGCGTCATGATTGTCCGTGCGGATCATCACATACTGGCCGCAGCGGCGGTGGAGTTCCTCCGCGCTGAACTCGTCCAGCATCCGGCCTTCGTTGATGATCCCGAAGCAGTCCGCCACCTTTGCCAGCTCGTCCAGGATGTGGCTGGAGATCATGATGGTGATTCCCTTCTCGTCCCGCAGCTTCAGCAGCGTCTGGCGGATCTCGGCGATACCCTGGGGATCCAGGCCGTTGATCGGCTCGTCCAGGATCAGGATCTTCGGGTCTCCCACCAGCGCCAGGCCGATGCCGAGCCGCTGCCGCATGCCCAGCGAATAGGAACCCGCGGGCTTCTTCATGTCCGTGTTCTCCAGGCCGATGACCTTCAGCAGTTCCTCCACATAACCCCTGGGGCGGATGCCCATGCCGATGCACTTGATCTTCAGGTTTTCATAGGCGCTCAGCCGGGGATACAGGCCCGGATACTCAATGAGCACTCCCACGTTCTTCAGCATTTTGCCCATGGCATAGCCGGTTTTGCCGAACAGGGAATAACTGCCTGAGGTCGGAATGGACAGGCCGCTGATCATCCGCATGATCGTGGTCTTGCCCGCGCCGTTCCGGCCGATCAGTCCGTAGATCTGACCTTCCCGGATATGGAGATCCACATCCTTCGCGGCTTCCTTGTTTCCGTATACCTTGGTCAGGCCTTTGGTTTCCAGAATGTACTCCATGACACACTCCTTTCCCGACGGGATGGTACCCGCCCTGTTAGTTGATACGATGAAAAAACCCGGGATGGCAGCGGTTCACCGTTTTTCTCCCGGATTTTTCGTTTTTCTATTCAACTGTTTTGTTTTGCGTCCGGAAAGCGTCCAGCACCCCGGCACCGGACCTGACAAAGGCAATGAATTCGCTGATCTCCGCGTGAACGGTTACCCACTGTCCGCCCCTGTACGCCGTCCTGTCCTTCGTCAGCGTCCAGTCTCCCTTCGGCAGCCAGACTTTCCGTTCCGTCTGTCCCTGTACGGAGATCGGCGCAAAGAGGATATCGTCTCCGAACATGTACTGGTCTCCGGTCGTCCAGCAGACCGGATCCTCCGGGAAATCAAAGAACATGGGCCGCATGACAGGCGTTCCGTGTTCGGAAGCTTCCTTCATATGTTTTGAGATGTAAGGGATCAGCCGGTAGCGCAGCGCGATCAGATCAGCCAGGATGGGCGTGTTCTTCTCCCCGAAACTCCAGATCTCGTTGTCCCCGCCGCTTGGTTCCTTGATATTCCGGGTCCGGTCATGGCCCTCCCGGGTGCCGTGGAGCCGCATCACGGGGCAAAAGACGCCGTACTGGAACCAGCGGACGATCAGCTCCCGGAAGTATTCGGTGCCTGTATCCCCGCCGTAGAATCCGCCGATATCGGTATTCCACCAGGGCAGGCCGCACATGGCCATGTTCAGGCCGGATTTGATCTGCTCGGTCAGGCTCTCGAAGGTGGACTGTATATCGCCGGACCAGACCAGGGTCCCAAACCGCTGGGCGCCTGTGTAGGCGGCCCGGGAGAGCGTGATGATATCGTCCCGTCCCATTTCCTTCATGCCGTCCCAGACCAGTTTGGCATAGTAATAAGGATAGAGAAGGGCCGTTTCGTCCCCGCGGCCGACATAGAGGATCAGGTTGTCGAACTGTTCCGGATGGATCTCCGGTTCCGCCTCGTCAAACCACAGAAGGTCCACGCCGTTGTCAATATAGTTTTCCTTCAGTTTCTTCCATACATATTTCCGGGTTTCCGGATTGGTGGGATCAATCTCCGCCTGGGGCCCGTAGAAGTCGAAGACGCGGTTGCTGCCGGAGGCCGTCTGCATCAGCATATTGTGATCCACCATGTACTGATAGTTCTCGCTGTGCTCGTTGATGGTCGGCCACATGGAGACCATCAGTTTGATGCCCATCTGATGGAGCTCGTCCGCCATGGCCTTCGGATCCGGCCAGTATTCCGGGTCAAATTTGTAATCTCCCTGCTCGGTCCAGTGGAAATAGTCGACGATGATTACCGATACCGGCACGCCCATTTCCTTATACTTCCGGGCAACCTCCAGCACCTGTTCCTGCCGCTCATAGCGAAGCTTGCACTGCCAGAAGCCCAGCGCGAATTCCGGGATCATGGGGGCATGCCCGGTCAGGTCCGCCAGTTTCGCGCCGGCCTCCCGCGGACTGCCCGCGATGACCACATAGTCCATGGTCTTCGCGCAGTCGCTGGTCCAGCGGGTCCGGTTCATTCCCAGTTCCACGGTACCGGTTGAGGGCATATTCCACAGGAAACCGTATCCGAGGGAAGAATAAACATACGGAACGGCTGCCTTGGTATTCAGGTGGCGCAGATCCACCGTACAGCCTTTCTTGCTGAAAACATTGATCCGTTCATGGCCGAGTCCGTAGAACTGCTCGTTTTCATCCGGCTCAAAAGTGGCCCGCATGGCCCACAGCCCGCTGCCGATGTTCCGGTAGTGCCGGTATCCCGTAGTGAAAGTCATCTCCGGCTGTTCCCGGATGACCGCCCGGTCCCCGATGAAATAAGTCACGCGGCCCCATTTCTCGAACCAGACCTTCAGGTTTCCGGTTTTCAGCCACACGTCCTCCCCGTCCCGCCAGATCTCCGCCGGCGTTTCCCGGGGCAGCAGGGTCCAGTCCTGCAGTTCGATCTTCGGGGAGGCTGTCGCCTGGAAGCGGATGCAGCCTTCCGCCGGCACGCTGACGACGCCGGTTTCGCCCGCCCGCGTAAAGAGGATTCGGTTTCCTTCAATGATGAATGCCATCTGGTTCCCTCCGTTCCCGGTTTCCCGGTTTTATCGGTACTGCTGAAGATACTGCCTGAAGACGGGGCGGATCGGCGGGGAGATCATCTCCATACTGATCTCTTCCGGGGCAAAATACCGCAGCTCCTCGATCTCCGATTCCTGCGGGCGAAGTTCCCCGTGATATTTCCGGCAGAGATAGATGATCTCCACGTTGGATACCTCGTCCCCGTTTGGATAGACATAATGGGTTTCCGGCCCGGAATTGACACAAAAGAACTCTATTTCGTCCGCGACGAGGCCCATCTCCTCCTGCAGTTCCCGCCGGGCGCAGTCCTCCGCCTTCTCATCGATCTCCATTGACCCGCCGGAATAACCCCACAGGTGATTGTCCGTCCGCCTGCCCAGCAGGAGCCGGCCCTGCCCGTCCACGCACATGATGCTGGCCGCGCACTGCATGATCGTCTTGTGGCCCACCAGTTTCCGCATCTCAGCGATATATCCCGTCATTTGCCTTCACTCCGTTCCTCAGCATTTCAGGCACAGTTCTTCCATACCGTTTTCAAACAGTCCGGTTTCCGCAAAGCCGACAGAATGATACAGTTTCTTTGCCACATGGTTCTCCGGGATCACGCCGGTATAGATCTTATTCACCCCGAACTTTTCTTTCAGGAATTCAATCCCCTGCTCCAGCGCCTGTCTCCCATAGCCCTGATGCTGATACCGTTCGTCAATCAGCAGCTTCCACAGGGTATAATATTGCTTTGCTTCATAATACCCCATCATGATAAACCCGACAATGGTCTGACCGTCATAAACCGCAAAAGGGAACGCAGTCTCCGGGTACACATACGCCTGGGCCAGGGATTCCGCCGTCGTGGATACAAATCCCGCCTGGTTTTCATGCACTTTCAGCGCCAGCACCTCATCCAGATTTTCGCCTGTCACCGGTTTCAGCCGTACCATGATTTGCCTCATTTCTCTATTTTCTTAAACAGCCGGGCGCTCCAGAATGTCATATCCAGCTCGTCCAGATAGAAATGGAAGATTGCCTTCCAGTTCTTTGTCGCCGTACTCAGCACCATATACTCCGCTTCCGCTTTTATCGCTTCTTCCGCATAGCTGAAAAGCTTCATGCCGATGCCCCTGGACCGTCGCTCCGGCACGACATACAGTTCTTCCACCTCAAAATACGGCGTACTCTCCGGCATGATGGACTGCATCTGCTTGGAAGGATAAACCTTTCCGAACAGGTAGCCGACCGCCCTGCCGTCTTCTTCAGCCAGGAAGATCCGGTTCCCTTCAATATCGGACTTTTCATTCGGACGGTACCCGTAGCAGCTGTTTTCAGCGGCCCAGTCCTCTGAAAACCCGATCAGCACCGCCAGCGTCTTTTCATCCAGGATTGCTTCACGAATTGTCATGTGTCTCAGTCTCCTCCACTTTCATCAAACCAGGCAGCGCATTTCCTGCTCGATTGTCAGCGCGGCTTCATAAAGCCGGTATTCATCCCTGCCGTACAGGATCACGGTCCGGTTTACACCGGCGTCTGTTTTAACCGGTGAAGCCACTGTGACCGAAGGCAGTCCGCAGAAATGCATGATGCTGGTCGGCCCTGCCATAAGTACGGCATCATATTCACTGATCGCCCCTGACACGATGCCGATTGCTTTTTCACGGGCCTCCAGGGCCTTCAGGTACGGTTCTCCCTGAAGCCCGCCGGGCGTTTCATCCAGCGCGGCCCGCAAATAAGTGTCTCCGTATTTCATCATGGTGTCCGGATGGGCTTCATAATACTCCACGATCTCCGCCAGGGTTTTCCGTGACGCGGAAGCGCCTGCCAGATAAGCCTCCAGCATTGGTTTGAATTCCCACTTCATGATCGTTGCCAGTTCCGGCGGAGGCATCTGGATTACTGTTCCGACTGCTGCGCCGGCTTTTTCCAGCCGTTCCACGACCAGATGGTTAAAACGTTTCTGATCCGCCGGAAACCCGGATTCATTTGCCCGGTTCACCGCGATCCGAAGCTTCCCGGTTTCCTTTGGCTTCAGTTCCGGCAGCGGTTCGTCCCGCATCGCTGAATACAGCTTCAGCGCGTCCGGAAAGTTCCGCGCCATGGCTCCCGCGCTGTCCAGTGTTCTCGCGATGGGAATGATCCCTTCCGCGCTCAGCGATCCGACCGGGGGCTTCAGCCCGCAGATCCCGTTGTACATTGCGCAGGCGGTAACGGAATGGGAAGTGTCTGTTCCGATGGCCATCGGAACAATCCCGGCGGCAACAGCAACGGCCGACCCGGAGGAAGAACCCGCAACGGGCAGTTCCGGATCCACCGCATGGATCACCTGCCCGCCCCGGGAACTGTATCCGCCCGGCATCTCCTGCGAAACATAATTGGCAAACTCAGTCATATTGGCCTTGCCGAGGATCACCGCGCCGTTCCGCCGGAGATTGCGGATGACCGGCGCGTCAGACCGGGCGATGTTGTCTTCCAGCGCCAGGCTTCCGGCGGTGGTATGCAGGCCTTTGACGTCAATGTTGTCTTTGACCAGGACCGGAACGCCCCGGAGCGGCAGATCCCGGTTGTCGCATTCATCCATTGCCCTCGCCTGGTCAGCCGCCGTCGGATCAAGCTCCGCAATACAGTTCAGTCCGTTCTTCCCGCCGGTCTCTTCAGCCAGGGCCCATGCTTTTTCTGTCTGATTCACGTTTACATTTCCTCCAACTCCGCCCCGCCCAATTGTTTACGGTTTTCTTGCCATCTGCAGATCAATGGTATCAAAAATCGAAACAGATCCGCCGTGCCGGTTGATCGCATCTTCGACCGCGTCGAAAAAGCGTTCCCGGACGCTCTCTTCGATGGTGATATGATCGGAGTATGTACCGATCAGCTTTCTGTATTCAGCAGCAGAAAGGGTCCTTACCCTGTGAAACAGCATATACTGCGTATCCGTAAACCCATATCTGTCCGCAACCGCCGCCCTTGCCGCGGCCTGCTCTTCCGTGTATTCGCCAAGCTTTCCCGGCTGCTTTTTATAATACGGATAATAGTATTCAGCATAGGCTTTCTGTATTTCTTCAAACAGTGCGGGATTGTCCTTGGCCTGATAAGGATGATTGGCAAAACGGGCAAAGGCTCCTCCTGACTTCAGGATCCGGAACACCTTCAGATAGCCGATCTCTTCCGGTACCCAGTGAAATGCGGAGGCCGAATAAACCAGATCAAAGGAATCCTCCGGAAGGCCGGCGTCCTCAAATTTGCCGGTGATCACGGAAAAGCGGGCATAATCGCCGAACTTTTCCCGACACAGCTGCGCAAGCTGATCGCCGTACTCCACGGCTGTCAGCGTGCAGCCGGTTTTCAGGACAGGCGGCGTCGCCTGGCCTGCACCGATCCCGATTTCCAGCGCACTGCGGGATTCATCCAGAGGAGCATAAGCAAACAGCGCCTGATACAGTTCGTCCGGATAACCCGGCCGGATCTTTTCATAGGCATCTGCCACGGTATTGAAGGTCCATTCCTTTCCCTGGTTCATCGGCATCTGCTGAGGCACCTCCCCTGCATGGCTTCGTTTCTGATCTTTTCCGGAATATATCCGGTTGTTTTTGTTCCTTTAAGCAATGAATAAATGCTAT
>CAMKNZ010000043.1 GCA_946414315.1 uncultured Clostridia bacterium | reverse complement strand
TTCGCGCCGATATACGGGCCGAAATACTTCGCCCCGTCCTTTTCCATCCGCCGGCAGATCTCCAGCCGCGGGAACGGCTGCCGCATGTCCACTTTCAGGTAAGGGTAATGTTTGTCATCTTTCAGCAGGATGTTGTAATAAGGTTTGTGCAGCTTGATCAGGTTGCATTCCAGGATCAGCGCTTCCAGGTTTGTTTCGCACAGCAGGATGTCAAAATCGTCAATATGCGCGATCATCGCCGCCACTTTCGGCGTATGGGCGGTATCTCGGAAATAGCTCCTGACCCGGTTCTTCAGGTTGACCGCCTTGCCGACATAGATGATTTCACCCCTGCCGTCCTTCATCAGGTAGCAGCCCGGGGAATCCGGCAGCATCCGGATCTTCTCTTCCAGTTTTTCTCCCCAGTCGATCACTGCCGTATCCCTCCCTTCGAATGAAAAGAAGCGGGAACCGTTCCCGCATAGTGTTAATTCAGGTTATTCACGATCTCCTGCAGCTCGGCCAGCGCCACCTGCAGGTTCGTCGTATATCCGCCCGTATCCATCCCTGTGGTCAGATACTGCAGATACTGGTCCACCATGTTCTGCAGCGTCAGTAGCCGCTCGTCCTCGATCAGCTGCCCGTTTCCGGTGGATCCGCTTACACTGTTCAGCATCCGGATGGTATGGACGTTGCTGCGGACACGGGACAGGGTCGCCGCCGAGTCCGCGCCGGCCGTCCGGCTGAGCGTGGATGTATCTTTGTTCGCGTCGTCGCATTCTTTCTGGATCTGCTGAATGAAGATCGCGCGGGAACCTTCGCGTCCCCTGATCAGCGGCAGGCTGATCACCAGCAGCGCGGCCAGCGCGGCCAGCAGAAGCAGGATGATGATATTCTTGATCCGGTTACGGTTAACCTGTGAAAGAGGCATACTGCCGTCGCCCGTCTGGGAATAACGTCTGTACACTGCTCTCCCTCCTTTTCCGACACATTGTAACACAATCGCAACATTTTGTAAACAATGTGCGTGCAAACCACAAAATAAAGGAGGTTTTACCGCAAAAGAAAACCCGCACGCGGCGGTTGCCGGTGCGGGTTTCGGTTGCTCAGCCCTGCTTCTGCTTATGCTTCGGATTCTCGCAGATGACCATAACGCGGCCCTTGCGCTTGATGATCTTGCACTTTTCGCAGATCGGCTTCACAGACGGACGAACTTTCATCGTTGTACCCTCCTCATTCAGGATCAGTTCTTGCTGCGCCAGGTGATCCGGCCTCTGGTCAGATCATAGGGCGATAATTCAATCGTTACTTTGTCGCCGGGGTAGATCCGGATGAAGTTCATCCTCATCTTTCCGGAGATATGCGCCAGGATCTGGTGGCCGTTCTGAAGTTCCACCTGGAACATGGCGTTCGGCAAAGCTTCAACAACCTTGCCTTCCATTTCGATCACGTCGCTCTTGGACAAGAATCAGTCCCCCTTCCGCAGCGAGCGTTCTTCGGCAAAACCGTTTGCTTCCAGCGCTCTTCTCAGGTCGCTGTTCTGCAGTGCGCCGCCCTCCGGCCGTAAGGCCTTCAGGTCCAGCAGGACCGGTTTCGCACGCAGATGTTTCGTCTTCTTCTTCTTTGGGTTTTCCAGTTTATGGCGGCTTCCGTCGGCGATCATGACGATGTCTCCGGATGCTTCCATCACCAGGGAAAAGTTCCCTTTATCCCTGCCCTGGATGCTTTCCACCACTCTGCCCGGTTCAAAGGTGAAAGGTTCCTTCATCACTGCGCCTCCCAGTCAAACCCGGGAAGGGTCAGGATTTCCGGAAGCCCTTCTTCCGTAATGGCGATGGTGTGCTCATAATGCGCCGTCAGACTGTGATCCACGGTGCGGGCGCACCAGCCGTCGTCATCAACGGACAGGTGCCAGTCACCGGCCGCGATCATGGGCTCTACCGCCAGGGTCATTCCCTTGCGCAGCCTCATGCCCCTGCCGGGCTCGCCGTAATTGTACACGGCAGGATCTTCATGCATCTCCCTGCCGATACCGTGGCCGGTAAACTCGCGGATCGGAGTGAATCCGTTCGCTTCGGCGTGGCTCTGGACTGCGAAGCCCACGTCGCCGAGCCGGTTACCCACCACACACTGGCGTACGGCTTTCCAGAAGCATTCCTCGGTCACCCGGATCAGCTTCTCCGCCTCTTCGCTGATGGTTCCGACGCCCGCCGTAAACGCGGAGTCGGCCTGCCAGCCGTCGAGGAGCAGCGTGCAGTCCACGGAGAGGATATCTCCCTCCTTCAGGAGCCTGCGGTCGCTGGGAATCCCGTGTACAACCTCGTCGTTGATGCTCGCGCAGATGCTGCAGGGATAGCCCTCATAATGCAGGGAGGATGGGATCGCGCGGTGCTTCCGGATCAGCCTTTCGGCCAGTACGTCCAGCTCCGCCGTGGTCACGCCGGGCCTGATGGCCAGCCGGACCTCGTCCTCAACTTCCCGCAGGATCTTCCCTGCTTCACGCATCTTTGCGATCTGCGCTGTGTTCTTCAGGCTGATCATGCCTTCGCTCCAAGCGCATTCATGATCGCTGCGAAGGTGCCTTCGATTCCCTGATCTCCGGCAATCTTCTGCAGCAGACCCTTCTTCTCGTAATAGCCGGTCAGCGGCGCCGTCTGGGCGTGATACACTTCCAGCCGTGCCAGCACGGTTTCGGCCTTGTCATCCGCGCGCTGGATCAGCTCCTCACCGCACTTGTCGCAGGTGGTCTTGCCGTTCAGCATGCTTACATGATAGGTTGCGCCGCACTTCAGGCATACGCGCCGTCCGCTCAGCCTGTCCACCAGCACCTGATCGTCCACCGCCAGTTCAATGACGCTGTCGATCTTTGCAAAGGTGTCCAGGGCTTCCGCCTGGGGAACGGTACGGGGGAATCCGTCCAGGATATAGCCACCCTGGCAGTCCTCCATGGCCAGCCGTTCCTTCACGATGTCGATGATGACTTCGTCCGGAACCAGCTTTCCGGCGTCGATGAAACTCTTCGCCTTCAGCCCGGTCTCCGTTCCGTCCTTGATCGCCCGGCGGAGAATGTCCCCGGTGGAGATCTGCGGAATGTTCAGCGCGTCGCAGATGCGCTGCGCCTGCGTTCCCTTGCCGGCCCCGGGAGGCCCTAAGAAGATGATGTTCATATTATTTCTCCTGTATGGACGATTACATGAATCCGTCCATGTCCATGTCGATACCGCGGACGCTCATCTCGCCCTGGATCGTCCGGACCGTTTCGAGCGAGACGCTCACCGCGATCAGGATGGAGCTTGCGGCGAAAGGCACCTGCACGCCGGCCAGCCGCAGGAGCAGCGTAGGCACAGCGGCCAGGATGGCCAGGAAGAATGCCGCGAACAGGTTCAGACGGTTCACGATGTTCTGCAGGTACTGCCGGATGTTCTTGCCCCGCTGTCCGGGGATCACGGCACCCTGCTGCTGCAGGGATTCCGCCTGCTGTTTGGGATCAAAGCTGATCGAGGAATAGAAGAACGTGAACGCGATGATCAGCAGGGCGGAGATGATCAGGTACCAGACACTGCCGGTAGACATGTTCGTCAGCCACCACCGGGTGAACCAGCCTTCAGCCTTAGGGTCGATCAGCTGCGCGATCGTGCCGGGGAACGCCAGGAAGGAGTAGGCGAAGATCAGGGGAAGCACGCCGACAGAGACCACTTTCAGGCTCATGTGGGTGTTCTGTCCGCCGTATACGCGGCGGCCCTTCACCTGCTTGGCGATCTGCAGGGGAATCCTGCGCTCGCCCAGTTCCACGAAGGTCACGATGACAGTCATCAGGATACAGGTCACGACGATGATGATCAGGTTCAGCCATCCGGAAGTCGTGCCTGTGGTCGTGGCGGTCTGGAAACCGGCCACGATGCCGTTAAACAGGTTGCTGATGATACCGACGAAGATCAGCAGGGACACGCCGTTGCCGACGCCCTTCTCCGTGATCCGCTCGCCGATCCACATGGCCAGGGCGGTACCGCCCGCCATGCTCACGCCGACCAGTACATAGTTCAGCCAGCCGGACCGGATATAGCCCAGGCCGCGAACCAGGCCGATCGCCTGCAGCGCCGCGAGGCCGACCGTCACATACCGGGTGATCCGGTTGATCTTCTGGCGGCCGTCGTCTTCCTTGCTCATCCGCTCCAGGGCGGGAATGGCAATGGTCAGCAGCTGCATAATAATGCTTGCGTTGATGTAGGGTGTGATACCCATGGCCATCAGCGTCATCTGGCTGAAGGCGTTACCGGTCATCATGTTGACCAGCTCCAGCAGCGGCAGCGTGGTGGTGTTGTTCTGGCTCATCACCTTCGCAACGTCAACGCCGGGCGCCGGGATCACGCCGACCAGACGGAAGAGCACCAGCATGAGGAAGGTGTAGAGGATCTTCTTGCGGAGCTCCCCGATCTTCCACATTTTACGAATGCTTTCAATCATTTCAGATCACCTCGGCCTTTCCGCCGACGGCTTCGATCTTTTCCTTGGCGGTGCCGGAGAACTTGGCCGCTTTCACGGTCAGCTTCTTCGTCAGTTCGCCTACGCCGAGAATCTTCACGCCGTCCAGTTCCTTGCGGATGATCTTCTTCTCGAGCAGGGCCGCGGCGTCAACCACGTCGCCGTTCTCGAAGACTTCCAGGCGTTCCACGTTCACGACAGCATAATCAGTGCCGAACACGTTGTTGAATCCGCGCTTAGGCACCCGGCGGTACAGAGGCATCTGGCCGCCTTCAAATCCGGGCCGCTTGCCGCCGCCGCTGCGGGCTTTGGCACCCTTGTGACCTTTACCGGAGGTCTTGCCCAGGCCGGATCCGGCGCCGCGGCCCAGCCGCTTCTGAGCGGAAGTGGACCCTTCGGCGGGATGCAGTTCATGCAGTTTCATAGGGGTTCAACCTCCTTTATTCGTCAACTTCCTCAACCTTCACCATGTGCTTCACGGCGAAGATCTGGCCCCGGATAGCGGGGTTATCGGGCTGGGTGACCGTCTGGCCGACTTTGCGCAGGCCCAGGGCGGCAACCGTCGCCTTATGCTTGGGCAGGCTGGCGATCGGAGACTTCACCAGGGTAACTTTCAGTTTCATCTCTTTGCCCTCCTTATCCCAGGATCTCTTCCACGGTCTTGCCGCGCATCTTGGCGACCTGCTCGGCGCTGCGCACCTGCTTCAGGGCTTCGATGGTGGCTTTCACCATGTTGATCGGATTGTTGGTTCCGAAGCTCTTGGTCCGGATATCCTTGATGCCGGCCATTTCCAGCACGGCACGGGCGGCGCCGCCCGCGATCACGCCGGTTCCTTCCGGAGCGGGGATCAGCACGGACTTGGCGGTGGAATAATATCCGGTCATTTCATGGGGGATGGTGGTTCCGTCGATCGGAACGTTGACCAGATGCTTCTTGGCATCCTCTCTGGCCTTGCGGATGGCTTCCGGAATTTCCGCAGCCTTTCCCATGCCGGCACCGACGCGGCCGTTTTCATCGCCGACGACCACCAGAGCGCTGAACCGCATGTTGCGGCCGCCCTTGACGGTCTTGCTGACGCGGTTGACGGCTACCAGGCGCTCTTTGAATTCGCTGACCTGTTCTGTGCGTTGCATTTGCGTCGTCCTCCTTCTCAGAATTCAAGTCCGGCTTCCCGTGCGCCTTCCGCCACAGAGGCGACGCGCCCGGTGTACATATACCCTCCGCGGTCAAAGACCACGGTCTTGATGCCGGCTTCGACGGCGCGCTCCGCGACGAGCTTGCCAACGAGTTTGGCGGCACCCTTCTTGTCCACTTCGTCCAGCTGGCCCTTCAGCGCCGGATCCATCGTGCTGGCGGCAACCAGGGTCACGCCCTTGGTGTCGTCGATGATCTGGGCCTGAATATGCTTGTTGGAGCGATATACGGAAAGACGCGGGGCTTCGGGTGTGCCGCTGATCTTTTTCCGTACCCGAGCGTGACGGATCACGCGAATTTCATTCCGGTCACGTTTTTTAAACATCTGCAGTCACTCCCTCTCTTACTTACCGGTCTTGCCTTCCTTACGGCGGATGTGCTCATTCTGGTACTTGATGCCCTTGCCCAGGTAGGGTTCAGGCTTCCGAATGGCGCGGATGTCCGCCGCGAGGTTACCGACTTGCTGTTTGTTGCTTCCCTTGACCACGATGGTGGTCTGGTTGGGGGTCTCGTAGGTGATGCCTTCGGGCGCCTCGAGAACCACCGGATGGCTGAAGCCGATGTTGATGGTCAGGGTCTTGCCTTCCGCGCTGGCGCGGTAGCCGGTACCGACCATCTCCAGGGTCTTGCTGAAACCGTCGGTCACGCCGACGACCATGTTGTGCACCAGCGCCCGGTACAGACCGTGCATGGCCTTGTGGGGCTTGGATTCACTGGGGCGTTCAAGCGTGAGGACGTTGCCTTCCTGCTTGAGGGTGATGTCAGGATTCACCTGCTGGGTCAGGGTGCCTTTGGGTCCCTTGACCGTCACAAAGTTGTTTTCATCCACTGTCACCGTCACGCCCGCGGGTACTGTGATCGGAAGTTTTCCGATTCGAGACATTTTGTCATTCCTCCTCTGCGGTCAGTAACACGAATGTTTTTTGCCTTATTCCGGCAAATTTCTACCCGTTACGACTCCTTCACGTGAACGGTGATTACCAGATGTACGCCAGCACTTCGCCGCCGATTTCGGCCTTCCGTGCTTCCTTGTCGGTCATCAGTCCCTTGCTGGTGCTGATGATGGCGATACCCAGGCCGCCGAGAACCTTCGGCAGCTCTTCGCTGCGGGCGTACACCCGCAGGCCGGGCTTGGAGATGCGCTTCAGACCCGCGATCACGGGGGTCTGCTTGCCGTTCAGATATTTCAGGGTGATTTTGATCTCGCCCTGGAGTCCGTCATCAATAAAGTCAACCGCTTTGATGTAGCCTTCGTTCAGCAGGATCTTCGCGATCGCCTTCTTGGTATTGCTGGCGGGCATGGTCACGGCGTCGTGCCGGGCCACCTGTCCGTTGCGGATGCGGGTGAGCATATCGGCGATGGGATCGTTAACTACCATTTCCTGTCTCCTCCTTTCGCTTACCAGCTGGCCTTGCGGACACCGGGGATCTGTCCCTTATAGGCCAGTTCCCGGAAGCAGATGCGGCATACGCCGTACTTGCGAAGCACGCTGTGGGGTCTCCCGCAGATGCGGCAACGGGTGTAGGCGCGGGTTGAGAATTTGGCCGGCCTCTGCTGCTTGAGTTTCATGCTCAGTTTTGCCATTCTTCTGTCCTCCTCTTACGCTTCGAAGGGCATGCCCAGAAGCCTCAGCAGCTCCTTGCACTCTTCGTCCGTCTTAGCGGTCGTCACGAATACGATCTCCATGCCGCGAATCTTCTCGACCTTGTCGTACTCGATTTCGGGGAACAGCAGCTGTTCACGGATGCCCAGGCTGTAGTTGCCGCGGCCGTCAAAGGCCTTGGCGCTCACGCCGCGGAAGTCGCGGACGCGGGGCAGGGCCACGCTCACGAGCTTATCCATGAACTCTTCCATACGGGTGCCCCGCAGGGTCACCTTCGCGCCCACGTTCATGCCTTCACGGACCTTGAAGTTCGCGATGGACTTCTTGGCCTTGGTGACCATGGGCTTCTGACCGGCAATCGTGGTCAGTTCGTTGACAGCCATTTCCATGGCTTTCGCGTTGTCCTTGCAGTCGCCCAGACCCATGTTGATCACGATCTTGGCGAGCTTCGGAACCTGCATGGCGTTCTTGTAGCCGAACTTTTCCTCCAGGGCAGGAATCGCCTCGGCCAGATATTTTTCTTTGATTCTGGTTGCCATTTGGCTCTTCCTCCTTATCAGTCGATTTCGGCGCCGCACTTCTTGCAGACGCGGATCAGCTTGCGATGCATCTTACCGTTGTCGTCCTTGACCTTGTCGGCCTTGTTGCTGACGCGGGTAGCCTTGCCGCACTTCGGGCACACCAGCATGACGTTGCTGGCGTCAATGGGCATTTCCTTGTGGATGATGCCGCCGGGAGTCATGGCGTTGCGGGCTTTCTGATGCTTGGTAACAACGTTCACGCCTTCAACCGTCACACGGTTCAGCTTCGGGAAAGCAGCGCTGATCTTGCCCTTCTTGCCCTTGTCCTTGCCGCTGATGACGATCACGGTATCTTTAGTCTTTACATGCATTACCGTTCTGCCTCCTTACAGTACTTCGGGAGCCAGAGAGACGATCTTCATGAAATCCTTCTCACGCAGCTCGCGAGCCACGGGCCCGAAGATACGGGTGCCGCGGGGCATATTCTGGTCGTTGATGATGACGGCGGCGTTGTCGTCAAACTTGATGTAGCTGCCGTCGGGGCGGCGCTTGTTCTTGCGCAT
>CAMKNZ010000042.1 GCA_946414315.1 uncultured Clostridia bacterium | reverse complement strand
CCGCCTTCATGTTATTGGACGATATTTGGTTCACAATTTAGTTCTGCATTCAAGCTAGAGGGCATTTCAGAATTGCAAAAGTAAACCTGCATCTTGGCAGCCTGAATGACAGCCTGTAAAATGTAATTGACTGAACTGAATACGGACCGTAAAGGATGAATGATATGAAAGACCTGTATATCCGGAAGATGTCCCTGATCGATTGCCCGCCGAAGGACAGCTACCTGAACCGTCTTCCGGTGGTAAAGCACCTGGCGGAACACGGGATTGAGTTCCACCGGCAGGTGACGTTTTTCGTAGGGGAAAACGGATCCGGGAAATCCACCCTGATTGAGGCATTGGCCGTATCCCAGGGATTCAATCCGGAGGGCGGGACGAAGAACTTCCGCTTTTCAACGGAGGATTCCCATTCGAGCCTGTATTACCATCTGCGGGTTGCCAGGGGAGCGGTCTATCCCCGGGACGGGTTCTTCCTGCGGGCGGAAAGCTTTTACAATGTGGCAAGCAATATTGACCAGATGGACAGGGAACCGGGCGTCGGGAGTCCTGTGATCAACAGCTACGGAGGCGTATCCCTGCATAAACAGTCCCACGGGGAAAGCTTTCTGGCGCTGGCGGAGAACCGGTTCAGCGGAAGGGGGCTGTATATTCTGGATGAGCCGGAGGCTGCCCTGTCTCCCCGGGGGATTATCCGGCTGATCCGGCGGATGGACGAACTGGTGAAACAGGATTCCCAGTTCATTATCTCCACCCATTCCCCGATGCTGCTGGCCTTCCCGGAGGCGGAGGTTTACCAGATTCGGGAGGACGGCATCCGGAGCGTCCGGTTCCAGGATACGGAGCATTACAGGACCACGGTTAGGTTCCTGCAGAACCCGGAGAGCGCGATGGAGGATATACTGGGAAGGGATTCATGATCTGCAGTCTGTTCATTTATCCTGTGTGCAGGTATAATAGTTTCGCAAATGCTGTGTTATCTGAGGCGGAGATTCCGGAAGAGACACGGGAGATCCGGTAAGGCAGGAGGGCGGATGAAAACAGCGTTAATCATGGAAGGCGGAGCCATGCGCGGCATGTTTACCTGCGGCGTTATGGATGTCCTTATGGAAAACGGCATCGCTTTTGACGGTGCTGCCGGCATTTCAGCCGGGGCTGTTTTCGGCTGCAATTTCAAATCGGAGCAGATCGGACGCCCGGTCCGCTACAACAAAAAATACTGCAGGGATCCGAGATACTGCAGTATTCGTTCCTGGCTGAAAACCGGCGATCTGTACGGCGCGGATTTCTGCTACCGGGAACTGCCGGACGTCCTGGATCCGTTTGACAGGAATGCCTTCGCCCGGAATCCGATGGCGTTCTGGGTCGGCGCAACGGATGTTGATACCGGGAAGTGCGTATATCACCTGTGTACGGATGGCGGGGAGACGGATATGCGCTGGTTCCGGGCTTCGGCCTCCATGCCGGCCGTTTCCAGACCGGTCCGGATTGACGGTCACCGCTATCTGGACGGCGGAATCGCGGATGCTGTGCCCTATGCATATATGGAACAGCTGGGATATGACCGGAATGTGATCATTCTGACGCAGCCCGGAGGCTACCGGAAGAAAGCGGGATCCCCATCGGTGCTGAAACTTTTTCTCCGCCGGTATCCGGGGATCTGCGAAGCGATGCAGCACCGGCATGAAATGTATAACCGGCAGATGGACGAACTGGACCGGAGGGAAGCGGAAAAACGCGCCCTGATCCTCCGGCCTCCGGAAGATCTGCGGATCGGACATACGGAAAAGAACCCGGCGGAACTGGAACGGGTTTACCGGGTGGGACGGAAGGAAGCGGAAAAGCGCCTGGCGGAGATCCGGCAATGGCTGCGGAATGACAGCCGGCCGGATCGGGAAGGCGCATGAAAAAGGTTTCGGCGCGACGCGTCGGGGAGGTAGAACATGGAATACAGATGTCTTGGAAAAACAGGCCTGCAGGTCAGCGAGATCGGCTTCGGCGGTGAATGGCTGGAGCGGCATGAGGCGGACGAATCCGTTGCCCTGGTGAAATATGCCCACAGCAGGGGGATCAACATCATTGACTGCTGGATGCCCGACCCGAAATCCAGGGATATCATCGGCCGGGCCATTGCGGAAGACCGCGCCGGATGGGTGGTCCAGGGGCATATCGGCTCCACATACCAGAACGGGCAGTATACCCGGACGAGGGACGCGGAGCAGTGCCGGATCGCCTTTGAGGATCTGCTGGCGCGGCTGAAAACGGATTACATCGACCTGGGCATGATTCATTATGTGGACCGGGAAGACGACTGGGACGCTGTTTCCCGGCCCGGTCCCTACCTGGATTATGTCATGGAACTGAAAAGCCTGGGAAAGATCCGGCACATCGGTTTATCCACGCATAATCCGGTGATTGCCGTCAGGGCGGCGGAAAGCGGATGGGTGGAGATGATCCTGTTCAGCGTGAATCCCGCCTTTGACCTGATGCCGCCGACAGACAATATTGAGAACTATTTTGCCGATACCTACGCGGAGGGCCTGAACGGCGTGGACCCTGTCCGGGCCAGGATGTACAAAATCTGCGAACAGCATCATGTGGGGATCACCTGTATGAAACCTTACGCAGGCGGCCGTCTGTTTGACGCGAAGCGTTCCCCCTTCGGCGTGGCACTGACACCGGTTCAGTGCATCCATTATGCGCTGACCAAACCGGGCGTTGCTTCGGTTCTCTGCGGCTATGACACCACGGCGCAGGTGGACGCCGCGGTAGCCTACGAAACAGTTCCGGATCACGAGAAGGATTACGCCGCGGTCCTGGCCGGCGCACCGCAGCATACCTTTGCCGGAGGGGAATGTACCTACTGCGGGCACTGCAAACCCTGTCCCGCGGACATCGACATCGCCATGGTGAATAAACTGTATGATCTTGCGGTAATGCAGCCGGAAGTTCCCGCTTCCCTGAGGGAACACTATCTCTCCCTGCAGCACCATGCGGGGGAATGCATCGGCTGCCGCAGCTGTGAAAGCCGCTGCCCCTTTGGCGTGAAGGTTGCCGACGGTATGGCCCGGACCGCTGCACTCTTCGGGAAATGACAGGCCGGAGCCTCTTCCTTTGATGAAGCGGATCCGGGCAGCAAAAAACCTTCCGATAATTCGGAAGGTTTTCTGTAAGGGAGCCGGCTGATGATTCACTGACGGCTGCGGCTTCTTTTTGTTTTCTCTTTCCTTTTTCTGCCGAAGCCGCTACCCGCATCCTCAATCTTCGCGACTCCACACTGTGGAGCTCGCTCGTTTCGGATGACCTCACCGCTGATGAGATTTCCTCCACCGGAGGTCATCACCGGTTCGCCCTCAGACACCTGTAGATACGGAGGGCCCGGAAAGGGAGGCAGCCAATGGGTGCTTTGTTTACACAGCGTTCACATAATAATACCGGTGATCTTTCAAATTGGATATGATACCTATGAATGCAGCTGCTGCGGGAAGACGAAGAGAGTACACGTCTGATGAACCCGTACGGGAGATTGAAAAGATGCCGAGTTGATTCGGCATCTTTTTCTGATTGAAACACGGCTGCCCGACTCAGAATGATTCATTGCTGAACTGCAAAATGAAACGTGCGCCTGAATGAATACAACAGCAGGAAAAAGAAGGGGGCGGAGTGAATAGTGGATATGACGGAACAGAAAAATAGGTGTGCGGTATGGGAATGACTGATATTCACAGACAGAGGAGAATGAATGCTGAAGAAGTTTATTGATATACACAGTCATATTATCTTCGGGGCGGACGACGGGGCGGAAAGCCTTTCGGAAGCCGTTGCGCTGCTGAAGCTGGACCGGGATGAGGGGGCGTACGCGGTATTCGCGACGCCGCACTACGGCCGGGAAAACATCTATACGCCGGACGCAGCCGGGGTGATGCAGAAGTTTGAGCTGCTGAAGGAGCGGGCCGCGGAGGAAGTGCCGGAGGTTCAGCTGTACCTGGGAACGGAATGGTACTGCGCGTGGGAGCTTGGAAGCCGGGTGCTCCGGCGGGACGCTTTCCGGATGAACGATACGGATTATGTGCTGGCGGAATTCCTGGAATACGGCCGGGTGCATGAACCGTGGGAGAAGATCTCCTGCAACCTGGCGGAACTGAAGAAGCGGGGATTCAGGCCGGTGCTGGCGCATCCGGAGAGGTATGCGGCTTTGCAGGAAGAATGGGAACGGGTGAGGATCCTGCATGAGGACGGGGTCCTCATGCAGGTGAACGCATATGACCTGGAACTGAACTGGGCTGTGAGGACCCGGGAACTGGCCCAGTGGATGGCGAAGGAAAGGCTGATCTCGTTCATCGGGAGCGATATGCACGGACTGCCGCCGAAACGGCCCCCGAAAATGAAGGAAGGCGTCCGGTGGCTGTATGAGCATACGGATGAAGCGTATGCGGATGCGGTATGCTTCGGGAACGCAGAGGAACTGTTCGGGTTGAAAGAGAAATAAGACTGGAGTTTCATGCAGTCATCCTTTCGGGTATATCAATAAGTGACAAGACCGTCCGGAAATATATCAAACATGAATAGCAGGAAGGACCGGCGTCGAAGGCGCCGGCCTTTTTATACAGACAGATGGGAGGATGATGCGGAATCCCTTTCAGGACATTGAAAAACACAGGGGGAGTATGGTATTTTTAAGAGGGGAAATGATCTGTCTGAATATGGGGGAAAAGGAATGCGCAAGGCTGCTGTCTGGATCGGGATGCTGTTCCTGCTGTGCGGGTTTGCCTGCCTGGAAACAGCGTCTGCCGAGGCATATGTACCGGTGACAGGGGTTTCGGTGGAGAATGCTTCCCTGGAACTGGTCTGCAACGATCCGGAGAAAAATACCTGGGCGGTTGTGCCTTCCTTTGAGCCGGAGGGGGCTTCCTTTGACGAGCTGTCGGTGGTCTCGAACAACCCGAAGGTTGTGCAGATTGCAGACGGCAATGTAATCAGGGCCGTGGGCCAGGGAGAAGCAAGGGTGACCGTAACGGCCGGCGTGAAAGGCGCGAAGAAATCCCCCCAGTGCGTCATCAAAGTGAAGGTGACCAAGCGGGTGACCGGCATTGATGTCGCCGGGGATCATTTCAATGTGCCGGTGAAGGGAACGCTTCAGCTGCCGGTGCAGGTTGAACCGGCGGACGCGACCAATAAAAAACTGACCTGTAAGTCTTCGGATGAAACCGTGGCGACGGTCAATTCCAGCGGAATGGTCAGGGGAATGGAAGCCGGGGAAGTGACCGTTACGGCAGCGGCGGCGGACGGCAGCGGAACAGTAAAGGAAATTGCCGTATCCGTCATCCAGCCGGTCACGGCGGTGAAGACCCTGTCCGGTTACCACCAGGGGATGGTCTGGGATATTGAACTGAACAAGACGATTCCCATCAGCAACGCCTTTGCGGTGGAGCCGGGGAACGCCTCCAACAAGGAACTGGATTTTACGGTATACCTGGACGGCAGGGTGACGGAATCGGGGTATGTGCTCGAGAAAAACGAGGCCTACGGCTGGACGGAGCTCACCTTTACGGAACCGGGACTGTATTATGTTGAAGCGACGTCAAAGGACGGGTCCGACCGGAGCGCGAAGATCAAAATCCGGATCTATTCAAAGGACCTGATGACCCTGGACCTGAACAAGGCCAGGTGGAGCCCTTACGCCAACGATACGCTGGGCGTCAGCTTTGAGATCCGGAACAGGGAATACGGCATCGGGGTCGAGACGGTTGAACTGTATGTATATGCCGAAGACGCCCAGGGGAATAAAATCGGTGAGGATGTTTATCCGGCCGTGACGAAAGAGATCGAGCCCGGGCATACGGTGTATTCCGAATATGTTTATCTTCCGGACCGGAGCCGCATCGCCAGGGTGTACTGCGGAATCCATGAAGTAAAGTATGCTGATCCGCGGATGCCGGTGAGGACCTGCGAGGTGGATTATCATATGTGGGAGTATCAATAACGCAGGATTCTGACTGCCGGCCCGGGGCCGGCTTTTTCTCCGGCTGTTACGGAAGAATATAAAACGCGCCTGCTCACAGGGGAGCAGGCGACGTAAAAGTGAATAAGGGGAAAGGCACCGGGGGTTTATACGAAGGTGTGACGGGGATTACAGGATCTCTGATTTGCCGCAGTACGAACAGCGCCTGACGCTGTGGTTCTTGTAATAGATCCAGTTATGCTTTCCGTCAGGACTGAGGGAGCATTTGACGGAGGAAGCGGTTGCGGCTGAACCGTTCCCTGTGCCGCCGCCGGTGGCGTTGTCCATCTGCTCCGGGGTGAGACCGGTGATCTTTTCGTTTTCGTTATTCATTGATAAACACTCCTTTTTTTTTTGATCGGGAATATCTTCCCGTCATTTTATACGGCTGAAGAAGCGGGGAGGGCAGCGGGACCCGGAGACGGAAATGCGCTTTATGCTGTTTCATCCGTGAGCCGATGATCCGGTTTCCAGTTTTGCATCGCTTCGATCCCTTCCCGGGTCACGGGGCGGATCCATTTGCCCTTGTGCAGGTGGATCTGCATCAGTACATACCGGATCGGCTCATCCGCGTAGCACAGGGCGAAAACGGCCAGGGTGGGCCACTTCAGGACCAGTCCGGACACGCACACGCAGGGCAGGACCATCAGGTACATAAAGACGATTTCCAGCACGGTGCCGGTGGTGGCGTCCCCGGCGGAGCGGAAGGTATCGTTCTGGGTCCAGTTGCCCATGCGGATGATCGCGAAGGCCAGGTAGATCAGCATCATGCCGAAGGCCAGGCGGAAGCTTTCCCCGTGCATGCCCATCACGGTCAGGATCGGCGTATGCAGCGCCACAAGCGCAACGCCGAGCAGGGCAATGATTCCCTGGCAGAGATAGACCAGCCGCCAGGCCCGGCCGAAGGCCCTGTCCGGATGGCCGGCGCCGACTTCGGTGCCGACGAGGACGGAGGCGGCGTTGGAGAAGCCGGCAAAGAACCCGATGACCAGGCCTTCCAGGGTGCGGAACACCGCCAGGGCGGCGATCGCGTCCTCCGGCTGGCGGCCCAGCACGATGTTGATCACCATGTTGCCGACGCCGATCAGCACCTCATTGCAGAGGATGGGGAAACACTTTTTCAGGTAAACCCGGATAAAGCGCCTGGTCCAGCGGAAATGGCGCCTGACCGCCAGCAGATAGGGATGCCCGCTGCGGAAGGCGGCGAACAGGACCACCAGGCAGGAAACGCACTGGGCCAGCACGGTGGCCAGCGCCGCGCCGCGTACGCCCATCCTCGGCGCGCCGAGGTTGCCGAAGATCAGGACCCAGTTCATGAAGATATTGGTGAGCACGCCGGCGATGGAACCCCACAGCGGGACCCGCACCTTCCCGGTGCAGCGCAGCAGGGCGGCCATGGCCATGGAAAAAACCATCAGGGGATAGGCGAACCCGGCAATCCGGAGGTATTCGATCCCGATGGCCTGGATATGCGGCTTGTCGGTATACATGTGCATGACCGCTTCCGGGAAGCAGAGGGCCATCAGGCCGAAAAGCAGCCCGACGGTCATCATGCAGGTGAGCGTCAGGCCGTAGGAGCGGTTGATGCCGTCGTCGTCCTTCGCGCCGAAATACTGGGCGATAAACAGCATGCCCCCGCCCACAAAGCCCCAGTATCCGGCGAACATGAGGGATGAAAACTGGGCGCACAGGCCTACGGCACCCACTTCCGCCGTGCCCAGGGACGCGATCATCATGGTATCCACCATGGATCCGGTGGTGGTCAGCAGATTCTGCAGCGCTACCGGAATCGCGATCACTGCGATTTTTTTCAGGAATGATCCCCAGGGGAAACTGCTTTTCCGCATACATGCCTCCGCCGCCCGTATCCTTTTTCACCTGTATCAATAATTCGGCATCCGGCGGAGGATTCCTGTCGGATGTATCCTCAGGGCAAAAAGCCTGCCGGACCTGCGGAATTCCTTTGGATGGGGAAAAATGACTGTTCCCGTTTCGTTGAATATTGTATAATCTGTTCCGTGAGTGATGGGTCCATTCGGGCGGAAAACCGATGATCGGAGGAAAAAAGATTGAAGCGGTTCATGATCCTGGCAGCGGTTCTGCTCCTGGCGGCAATGGCCTGGAGTGCGGCAGCCGCGGAGGAAGCACTTCATCCGGTGATTTTGATCAGCGAGGTGATGGCCAGCAACGATTCGGTCGAAACTTATCCGAAAGCGGGATATACCGACTGGGTCGAGATCTTCAATTCAGGAGACGCGGCCGTGGACCTGAGCGGATGGGGGCTGAGCGACAATCCGGAAAAGCCGCTGAAATGGCAGTTTCCCGACGGAACAGTGATCCGTCCCGGGGAATTCAGGGTCATTCTGTGCGACAAGGACGCGGAAAAGAGCAGCGGCGCGGAGCTGCACGCTTCTTTCACCATCAGCCGGAAGAGCGGAGAGGTGATTGTCCTCTCTGACGCGGAGGGCGCCGTGCATGACCGGATCACGCTTCCTGAAATGAAGACGGACATCTCCTTCGGACGGAGCCAGGAGGACGGCGGCCTGTACTGTTATGACACGCCTACGCCTTTCGCGGCAAACGCCGGCGGCTTCCTGGGATATGCCGCGTCGCCGTCGTTCTCGGAGGAGCCCGGTTTCTATGATTCGGCCCTGTCCCTGCGGATCACCGTCCCGGAAGGCACACAGGTGTTTTATACCCTGGACGGCTCGGAGCCGACGCAGGAATCCACGCCTTACAACGGGGAAACACTGACAATTAAAGTTACGACCGTAATCCGGGCCCGGGCTTTCGCGGAGGAGTCGCTCCGGCCGGGCGATACGCTCACAGGCACGTTCTTTATCCATACGGCTCACAGCCTGCCGGTGGTATCCGTCACGGTGGATCCGGACGACCTGTGGAATTCCAAAAGCGGTATGCTGACCGTCGGGAAGGGCGTCAACAAAAAAGAGGGCCTGCCCTTCAAGAACACCGTTTACCGGAAAGTGAAGAACTCCGGGGTCAAATATGAAAGCTATGTGGAGATGT
>CAMKNZ010000041.1 GCA_946414315.1 uncultured Clostridia bacterium | reverse complement strand
CTTCCGCCGTTGGTTACCAGCCGACGCTGGCAACCGAGATGGGCCTGCTGCAGGAACGGATCACCTCCACCCATAAGGGATCCATCACCTCCGTGCAGGCGGTGTACGTTCCCGCGGACGACCTGACCGACCCGGCGCCTGCCACAACCTTCGCTCACCTGGATGCGACGACGGTTCTTTCCCGTTCCATCGCCAGCCAGGGTATCTATCCCGCTGTGGACCCGCTGGATTCCACCAGCCGGATCCTGAGCGCGGAAGTGCTGGGCGAAGAGCATTACCGCATTGCCCGCGAAGTGCAGCGGATCCTGCAGCGGTATAACGAACTGATGGATATCATTGCCATCATGGGTATGGATGAACTGGCGGAAGACGACAAACTGCTGGTTACCCGGGCCCGTAAGATCCAGCGGTTCCTGTCCCAGCCGTTCTTCGTCAGCGAGAAATTCACCGGTCTGCCCGGCGTGTACGTCCCGCTGAGCGAGACCCTCAGGGGCTTCCGCGAAATCATTGAAGGCAAGCATGACGACCTGCCGGAAAGCGCGTTCCTCTTTGTGGGCACGATCGACGAAGCGGTCGAGAAGGCAAAGAAAGGCGGCAAAGCGTGAAAACCTTCCCATTGATCATATCCTCCCCGGACGGAGATCTGTACCGCGGAGATGCCGGGATGCTGATCCTGCGCGGCACCGAAGGCGACCTGGCGATCATGGCCGGCCATGTGCCGTTTGTGACGGCGGTGGTCAAAGGTAACTGCGTCGTGATCACCGATACGGACGAACGGAAGGAAGGCGTCATTGAAGAAGGCCTGCTGACGGTGGACGCGGACCGCACTACGGTCCTGACCTCGGCGCTGACCTGGAATAAGTAATAAGCACAGCGGACGGTAACCCCGTCCGCTGTTTTTGGAAAGAAGGATCGATATGGACAGACTGGAACAATTCCTGAATTTTGCGGAACAGTCACCCACGGCGTTTCACGCGGCGGCGAACTTTCGGGAGACGCTGATGGAAAAAGGGTTCAGGGAACTGAAGGAGACGGATCCCTGGCTGGTGGACGCCGGCGGCCGCTATTTTGTCATGCGGAACGATTCGGCGATCATCGCCTTTGAGGTGCCGGAAACCGGGTTTTCCTCCTTCCGGATCGCCGCGGCCCACGGGGATTCGCCCGCGTTCAAGCTGAAGGAGATCTTTGAAGACGCCGGGGATCACTATGTGAGGCTGAACGTTGAGAGATACGGCGGAATGATCATGCCCTCCTGGATGGACCGGCCGCTGTCCGTGGCCGGCCGGCTGGCTGTACGGGAAGGAGACGGCGTAGGCGTTCGCCTGGTCAGCCTGGACCGGGACGCGGTGCTGATCCCGAATCAGCCGATCCACTTTAACCGGGAGGTCAACGACGGATATAAATACGATCCGCAGGTGGATCTGCTGCCCCTGTATGGAGACGGAGACGCGAAGGGTGGCCTGATGAAGGAAATCGCGGAGACCGCCGGCGTACGGGAAGAGGATATCCTCGGTCATGACCTGTTCCTGTGCAGCCGGGAACGGGCCAGCGTCTGGGGCGCCGGAGACACCTTCTTCTCCTGCGCACGGATCGATGACCTGGAGTGCGCCTGGGCGGCGGTAACGGCGCTGGCCGAAAGCACAGCCCGGGATGCAGTGAACGTCTGCGCCGTGTTTGATAACGAGGAAGTCGGTTCCTCCACCCGCCAGGGAGCGGATTCATCCTTTCTGTATGATACGCTGACGCGGCTGGGCTTTGCCCTAGGCGCGTCGGACGGTGAGATTCGGGCGGCGGTCGCGGGCAGTTTCATGGTTTCCGCGGATAACGCGCATGCCGTCCATCCCAACCATCCGGAGAAGTTTGACAAACAGAACCGGGCGTATATGAACGAAGGCGTCGTGATTAAACACAACGCCAACCAGAAATATACCACGGACGCGGTTTCTTCCGCCCGGTTCACGCTGATCTGCGAGCAGGCGGGCGTGCCGGTGCAGCACTTTGTGAACCGGTCGGACCTGCCTGGCGGATCCACCCTGGGCAATATCTCCAATACCCATGTTTCCATGGATACGGTGGATATCGGCCTGGCCCAGCTGGCCATGCATTCCGTTTATGAAACCGCCGGAACGAAAGACCTGGAATATCTTATCAAAGCGCTGACCGCGTTTTTCTGTTAAACATTAAATCCGAATTCACTGGGCAGGAAACGGGGACAGGTGTTTTCCAGGGAACAGATGACGGAGGAGGCCAGCCGCACGCCGATGGCGCAGGCTTCGGCCAGACCTTTCCCATAGGTCAGTCCGGCGGCGACACCGGCGAAGAAGGCGTCCCCGGCGCCGGTGGTATCCGCCACCGGAACCTGCTGGGCAGGACAAACGCCGTACCGGCCGTGGATATCCGCCCAGACCGCACCGTCCGCACCGAGGGTGACGATCATAGCAGGAATCTCAGCGTCGGTTATCAGCTCTGAAAGCCGGCTGGCGAGCACGTCCGGCGTTTCATCGCCGAACTCGACGGAGAAAAGGACGCCGGCTTCCTGCCGGTTGCAGACAAAGCAATCCGTCTGCTGCAGGAAAGCCCGTCGCTCCAGGGCAATGTTGATATTGGAAACAGCGGCGTAGACCCGGGTGTTGTACTTTGTTTTCAGCCGGTAAATCTCCTCCACTACGGATTCATCCAGGTCCAGTTCGATCATTACGCTTTCCGCGGCGGCGAAAAGGGGATTACCCTCTTCCTGCAACAGGTTCAGCAGGGGCCTGAGATCGGGCCGGTGGGAGATAGAGGCACATACGTCGTTGTTGTTGTCAAAGACAGCCAGCCAGGTACCCATTCCTTCCGGAACCTTCCGGATGAAGCGGGTATCTACCCCGTGATCTTTCAGGCGGAGCAGCACGTCCTCCCCGGAACCGGAGGGATCCACCAGCGAGAGGAAAACCGGATCCAGGCCCATGTTTCCCAGATCCTCGGCGATATTCCGGCTTACGCCGCCGTGCACGTAGCGCACTTTGCCGGCATTCCGGCCGCCCGGAATGTAGGTGCGGGAAGGGTAGCCCTTGATATCCACAAAGACGGCGCCGATCACAATGATACTCATGGGAAGCTCCTTATCCGGTCTGTCGGTATGATTGACTGTTTTTTCCATCTTACCACAGGGACAGGATGAAAAACAACCGGAAAACAGCACGAACGAAAACAGTATGATACAATACGAATCGGCACCAGGGAGGAAACGGCAATGCACGGCGGAGTGAGAGCGGAAAAGCAGCGTATCCGGCAGGAAGCGAAGATCATCTCCGAGGGCCTGACGCCGGAATACCGGCGGGAGGCCAGCCGGGAGATTACCCGGCAGGTGCTTGCCCTTCCCGAGTGGAAAAAAGCCGCAACGGTCATGGCCTACTGGAGCCTGCCGACGGAACCCGATACCCGGGAACTGATGGAAACGGCATTGAGGGAAGGAAAAACGCTGCTGCTGCCGCGCTGCCTGGACGCAGGGCGGATGGCTGCGCTGCCGGTGAAGGACCTTGCCGGCGTAAAGCCCGGCACACTTGGTATTCCCGAACCGGGGACGGCAGCGGACGGAACGGAGGTTCCGGACCCCGACCTGATCCTGGTTCCCTGCATGGCGGCGGCGCCGAACGGCGTCCGGCTGGGCCACGGCGCCGGATACTATGACCGCTTCCTGGCAGAACATACCGGCAGAGCCATATGCCTCTGTTTCCGGGCACTGCTGCGGGGAGATCTTCCCACAGAGGGAACGGATATCATCACAGACCTTGTTATTTCGGACTGACAGGAGGAACGGGATTGACGAAGCGATCCTCCTGCGGTACACTGCTTTCAATCTTTTTTCTGAACTGACACTTGGAGGTGTTCCGGCATGAATCACACGATCTTTACCGGCGCGGCAACGGCCATTATCACCCCTTTTACCGGGGACGGTATTGACTGGGACGCTTTCGGACGGCTGATTGACTTCCAGCTGAATGAAGGAATCGACGCGCTTGTGGTTGCGGGTACGACCGGTGAGGGAAGCACCCTTACGGACCGTGAGCATGAAGAGGCGGTCGCCTTCTGCGTAAAACGGGTCGCGGGCCGGGTTCCGGTTATCGCCGGCACAGGTTCCAACAACACGGCTCACGCCATCGAGCGGACAACTACCGCCTGCCGGGCAGGCGCGGACGCGGTGCTGCTGGTGACGCCCTACTATAACAAAACCACTCAGCGCGGACTGATTGCCAGCTTCTCCGCCATCGCAGACGCAAGCAGCGTTCCATGCATCCTGTATAACGTTCCTTCCCGGACCGGCCTGAACATGCTGCCGGAGACGCTGGCTGTACTGGCGAAGCACGAGCGGATCTCCGCCGTGAAGGAAGCCTGCGGCAGTATCAGCCAGGTGGCGAAGGAGCTGGAACTGTGCGGGGACAGCCTGGACGTGTATTCCGGAAATGACGACCAGACCGTTCCGGTGCTGAGCCTGGGCGGAAAAGGCGTGATTTCCACGGTGGGCAACATTGTACCCGGGGAGATGGCGGAAATGTGCCGCCTGTTCTTTGCGGGAGACGTGAAAGGCGCGGCGAAGCTGCAGCTGAAACTGCTTTCCCTGATGAACCAGACGATGATCGAGACCAATCCGATCCCTGTGAAAGCTGCCTGTGCAGCCATGGGTTTCGGAGAGTATATCCTCCGGCTGCCGCTGGTGGAAATGGAAGAAGCAAATAAGCAAAAACTGTTTGACCTGATGCGCGCGCAGGGACTGGAGGTAAAAGCATGAGGATCCTTCTTTGCGGATACGGCGGACATATGGGCCGGGAGGTCCGGACCTGCGCGGAGCGGGACACAGGCAGTGAGATCGTCGCGGGTGTCGATCCAATGATCCCGGCGGAGGGCGTCTGCGTCCCTTCCTTTAGTGAATGTACGGCTGAAGCGGACGTGATCATCGACTTCAGCCATCACTCCATGACCGGTGCGCTGCTGGATTACGCCGAAGCGAAAAAACTGCCGGTGGTACTTGCCACCACAGGCCAGACGGATGAGGAAAAAGCACGGATCGCAGAGGCCGCGAAGACGATTCCCGTATTCCTGGCGGCGAACTATTCCCTGGGCATTGCGACACTGGTGGACCTGGTGAAACGGGCCGCGGCGCTGTATCCCGACGGCGAGATCGAAATCGTGGAACAGCATCATGACCGGAAACTGGACGCGCCGAGCGGAACCGCACTGGCGCTGTTCAATGCCGTGAAGGAAGTCCGTCCGGAAGCGGTCGCCAACTGCGGGCGCTCCGGCATGGCCAAAAGGACGCAGGACGAGATCGGGATCCACGCAATCCGCATGGGCAACATCGTCGGCGTGCATGAAGTAATGATCGGCACCCAGAACGAACGGATCACCCTGAAGCATGAGGCGTTCAGCCGCGGCGTGTTCGCGGAAGGCAGCCTGAAGGCGGCAAAGTTCCTGGCCGGTAAAGCGCCGGGAATGTACGATATGAAGAGTTTGCTGGAGGAAAAAGCATGAAGATTGCAATTTACGGTTACGGCAACCTGGGACGGGGCGTGGAACTGGCGATCCGCCAGAATCCGGATACGGAGCTGTTCGGCATCTTTACGCGCCGGGATCCGAAGACGGTGAAGACGCTGACCGGCGCGCCGGTCTATGCGGCGCAGGACGTGGAGAACTATACCGCTGACATCGATGTGATCATCATCTGCGGCGGCAGCGCTTCCGACCTGCCGGAGATGACCCCGATGCTGGCGAAGTCCTTTAACGTGGTGGATTCCTTCGATACCCACGCCCGGGTACCTGAGCATTTTGCCAATGTGGACAAAGCGGCGCTGACCCACGCGCATACCGCGATTATCAGCGCGGGCTGGGATCCCGGCTTGTTCTCCCTGGCAAGGCTGTATATGAACACTGTCCTGCCGGACGGAAAAGACTATACCTTCTGGGGCCGCGGCGTCAGCCAGGGCCACAGCGATGCCGTGCGCCGGCTCCCCGGCGTGAAGGACGCCCGCCAGTATACCGTGCCGGTGGAAGAAGCGCTGGCAAAGGTCCGCAATGGTGAGAATCCGGAACTGACCACCCGCCAGAAGCACACCCGGGAGTGCTACGTGGTGGCGGAGGAAGGCGCGGACAAGGCGCTGATCGAGAAGCAGATCAAGGAAATGCCCAACTATTTCGCCGATTATGACACAACCGTGACCTTCATCACCGAAGAGGAGATGAAACGGGACCACAGCGAGCTGCCCCACGGCGGCCAGGTGATCCGCTGCGGCAAGACCGGCCTGGACGGAAACCACACCCATGTGATGGAGTTCTCCCTGAAGTTGGATTCCAACCCGGAATTCACCGCCTCCGTGCTGGTGGCCTGCGCCAGAGCCGTGATCCGGATGAACAGCCGGCAGATCTTCGGCTGCAAGACGCTGTTTGACGTCCCGCCGGCTGACCTGTCTCCCATCGATCCGGAAGAAATGAGAAAGAAACTGCTGTAAAACCAGTAAACCTGCGTCCGGTACAGAGATCTGTACCGGACGTTTTATGTTATCCCGGCCGGCCCGGAAGGAAAAAAACGGCCTCGCGCAGAACTGTTATAGAAAACGAGCAACTGAATATACGGATCTGCCACAGGAGGGTTTGTCATGAAAAACAGGAAGGTTATCCTGATCGTGCTGGCTGTGCTGATCGTTGCCGCGATCGGCGCGGGTATTTATTTCCTGACGCAGAACAAAGCGGAAACACCGGAAAAAGCGGAAGCGTCGGAAAAAGCCGAAGACCTGATCACGGTGACGGTTTTCCGCGGCGATCCGGGTGACCAGCCTACAGACGACAACAGGATCTACAAAAAGATCGAGAACGAGCTGGGCATCCGCTTTGAGTTTGAATTCCTGGCCGGGGACCTGGACGAAACGCTGAGCCTGAAACTGGCGGATGACACGTATCCGGATCTCTTTGACGGCGGAAACAGCGCGGAGACGCTGGAAAACGCCGGCGTCCTGATCGACCTGCTGCCGTATATCAGCGAAGAGAAGACGCCAAACCTGTACAAGCATATTTATACCAACGACCGGATCAAACAGCTGCTGACCGACGACGGAAAACTGTATATCATCCCCAACTACGGGATTACCTATAACGATCAGATCCAGAACGACTGCAACGGCCCGGCTTTCTTCATCCAGAAGCAGGTCATCGCCTGGGACAACTATAAGATTCCAACAACGCTGAATGAGTATTTTGATCTGATTGAGCGCTTCATCGCCGCAAATCCGGAAACGAAGGACGGTATAAAATATACGGGATTTGCGATTCTGTGCGACGGCTGGCGGCATTTCTGCCTGATCAATCCCGTGCAGCATCTGATGGGCCGGCCCAACGACGGCGAAGTGATTGTTGACATCACCACGCCGGACTACAGGACCGAGACATTCATCAACCAACCCTACGCCAAGGCATACTATGCCAAGCTGAACGAAGAGTTCCACAAGGAAATCAACGGTGAGTATCCGATGATCAATCGGGACACATTCACCATGAACTATGACCAGTATATCGCGGCACTGTCGAGCGGAACGGTGCTGGGCATGTTTGACCAGACCTGGGATTTCTCGCCGGCAACAGACTCACTGGTGGCCTCCGGAATGTATGAGAATACCTATCTGGCGATCCCGCTGGTCTATGACCCGGAATACGTGGACGGAAAGACCGTCGAGGAGCATTACCTGAACGGCATCGTGATGAACAAGGACCGCGGTTTCGGCATTTCCGTCAGCTGCGCATATCCGGAACGGCTGGTGCAGATGATGGAAACATTCCTTTCGGACGAATGGCAGAAACTGTTCCAGTGGGGCGAGGAAGGTACGGACTATACGGTGAAGGACGGCCGGATGCTGATGACAGAGGAACAGTACAAACATCTTTCCGAATCGGAATGGAAACGGGCCAACAAAGCGGACGCAATCTGGTCCTCCTGCCCGAAGAAGCAGGGAACCATGGACGACGGAAACGCCTGGGATCCGGGCAGCCAGCCGGAGATCTATTTTGACCAGATGAGCGATTATGACAAAGCGTTCCTGTCCGCCTGCGGAAAACGGACGCCTGCGGAGCTTTTCAATCCGCCGATCGAACTGGCGCCCTACGGGGAAGCCTGGCAGATCGACAAGGGACCGATCGAAGTGGAATACCTGGATTTCAACCAGATCCAGGATGAACAGCTGCCGCAGATCATTATGTGCGATCCTTCCGAGCTGGACGAGAGATGGGACGCATTTACAGATGAAATCAGCTACAGCTGCCAGGTCTATTCCGAATATATGCAGAAAGAAGTGCTGAAACTGGTGGAACAGGCGACAAACTGACGCCGGAAAGCCATACGGTGATCAAAAGGCAGCCGGACAAAGGTAACACTTTTGCAGCGGCCGTTACAAGATTTAGTGGCTGACGGCCGGAGGAATCACCAACAAAAGGATCACGAACAAAAAGTGAGCAACATACCTGTGAGATGTTTCGGTGAAACATCTCATTTTTTGTTGAGCAATAAATGAACATTGTAAATCTCCGAAAAACCTGTAATCCTTGGGAAATACAGGAACCAGGAAGAACAAGAACTGACAAATAAACGCAAACGATTGCGAAATTATAAAGCAAAAAGTGATCAATAAAAGAGCAAAAAGTTTATAAATTTGACCGAATGTGCCATTCTGAAAGTACGTACATTTTGTTAGAATATTGTCAAAGGCACGATGTGCCAAAAAAGAAAAACGGAGGAGAAAAGACCATGAAGAAAATCCTGGCTACCCTGTTAGTGCTGGCGATGGTTCTGGCGATCGTTCCCGCTGTTATGGCTGAAGCGCCCGCTCCCATTACCGTGACCGTCTTCAAGGGTGATCCCGGCGATCAGCCCCTGGAAGGCAACAAAATGTACAAGAAGATTGCTGATGAACTCGGCATCACATTCGAAATCGAGTTCCTGGCCGGCGATCTGAACCAGACCCTGTCGCTGAAGTGCGAAGACGACAAACAGCCCGATCTGTTTGACGGCGGCAACAGCATGGAGCAGGTTGAAGCGGCGGATGTGCTGATCAACTTCATGGATTACATCAGCGAAGAGAAGACCCCCAACATCTGGCGTCACCTGCATGGCACCAACATCAAGCTCGACCAGCTGCTGAACGACCACGACGGCGCTCTGTATGTCATCCCGAACTACGGCGTGACCTACAATGAGAACATCGTTTCCTACAACGGACCGTCCTTCTTCCTGCAGAAGAAAGTGATCGAGTTCAACAACTATGTTGTTCCGAAGACCCTGAATGAGTATTTTGACCTGATCGAAGCTTACATTGCTGCGAATCCCAACGCGGATGACGGCACCCCCTACACCGGCTTCGCCATCCTGTGCGAAGACTGGCGCCGGTTCTGCCTGATCAACCCTGTGCAGCACCTGATGGGCCGCCCGAACGACGGTGAAGTCATCGTTGATGTTCATGATC
>CAMKNZ010000040.1 GCA_946414315.1 uncultured Clostridia bacterium | reverse complement strand
CGGTATTCGTCATACCAGTCTTCCAGGGCATAGTGGTTGGTATAAGCCAGCGGGATGGAGTCGATCCCCTGGTACATCTGGACAAATTCATGGGCATATGTTCCGATCGGCTTCAGCCCGTATTTTTTCGCCAGCATCACGTTCGAGGTGCCGACGCAGTTCTTTGTTTCCGTTGCCAGGCGGCGCACAACTTCGTCCTCCCATTCCCTGGAAAGCCGGCGGCGGCAGCCGAACTCGGCAAAACTGAAGGTGTATTTGCCGCTCCGGAAGGCAGCAATCTTCTCGTCCAGCCGTTTCTCTGCGTCTCTTCTCAGCGTCATATAGTCATATTTCAGCCGGAAATAGACCTCGTTGACGATTTCCAGAAGATAGATCTCAAACTGCATGGCGGAAAACAGCGGACCACGGACCACAATCTTCAGCCGTCCCTCGTCGGTCAGCCGCGTTTCCACATAATCGCGGATCGGCCGCCACAGGCGCAGGAATTCCACATAGTCGTTCTTGATGAAACGGATCGACCGCAGATAATCCAGTTCGTCCTTTGAGAATGTCAGCGTGCACAGATGGTCGATCTGTGCGTTGATCTCCTCAAACATTTCCTGCGTAAAAACGATCCCCTCGTTCCGGCAGCGGAAATAGTATTCGCCGCTCAGGTCCGTATGTTTGTGGAAGATTACCTGGTCCATGTTGAACTTGTACAGATCCGTATCCAGCAGCGAATTGATGATCGGCTCCAGTCTCATGCTCCGCGCTCCTTCCTCATTCAAAGGGGTTCAGGGTCAGCGGCATCCGCCGCTTGTGCATATTGGCCGCTTCCCGTTTCCGGATCTTTTCGTCGGTCTGCGGATCGCCGCAGCTTCCTTCTCTCAGATACCGGTGGATATCCGCGTATTTCAGGCCCATGTTTTCCTCGTCGCTCTTCCCGCTCAGACCGTCACTGGGGGTTTTCTGCACCAGCTCTGCGGGCAGTTCCGGCATCGTCAGCCCGACCTGCACCACCTCGACGCTGGTCAGTTTTCCAAGTACCGCAAAGTCGCAGCTTGTATCTCCGTCCTTTGTGCAGTAGCCCGTTGTCGCCTCGCTCAGATTTCCCGTTCCGGCAAGCCGGGCGTCCAGTGCCTGGGCGATATAGCGCAGCACCGTCATCCGCAGCCGCGGTCC
This sequence comes from uncultured Clostridia bacterium, assembly GCA_946414315.1. GTDB lineage: Bacteria > Bacillota > Clostridia > Christensenellales > Aristaeellaceae > Aristaeella. The sequence goes on along the minus strand of CAMKNZ010000040.1, from coordinate 8,542 downwards.
GACGTTGATGTCCGAAGCACGACTGACGGGGACGGAAAATTCTCCGTCCCCTGCCGTATTCCCGTTCTGGTCTGTTGCCGACTTCAGGGCCTGATGGATCGCACCGATGTTGACCGTCCGCTGTCGGATGCCCAGCGCGCCGCATACAGCCCGGCTGTCGCTGATGTCTTTCTGCTCTCCGTCGGGCAGCATCACGCCGTATACGTTTTCTTTGCCCAGCGCCCGTGCGCACAGCGCGGCGGTAACTGTGGAGTCCTTTCCTCCGGAGATGCCGACCACCACCCGGCTGAAACCCTGGGCTGAAGCCGTCTCCCGGATCAGTTCCACCAGCCTGTCCCGCACCGCTTCCGGATCAAACCGATACGCTTCCATTTTGTCCTTCCCTTCTGCCGTCAGCCGTTGAGAATGGGGTGAAAGTCTTCGATCCGCATTTCCTTCTCCGCACTGATCCGGATCACAAAGCAGACCCCGCCGCCGTCATGCTCTTCGGCTTTGTCTTCATACATTACATAGGTGCTGCCGTTCTTCACATAGATCCACTGCACCTGCAGGTCCTTCACCTCATTTTTCCGCGCATAATGGATATTGTCAAGATACTCCATGAAGAAATCCTGTGCTTTTTTGTCCGTTTCCGCGTTCAGCCCGGTTTCAAAGTCATAGGCTTCGTTCAGGTCGCCCACACCGTCAATCCATTCGGCAGGCGTGGCCTGGATGAAACAGAACCGCCCGTTCTCATCAAAATAGGTTTCCTTCGCGATCCCGTCCTTAGCCCCGGAAATCCTGACGACAAAGTAATTGCCGTTCCACTCGCAGGAAACAGAGGTGGAGGATACCATGTCAAAGCCGGTATGCTGCCACATTTCCATGGCTTCCAGGCACATCTGGTCGTTAAGGGCTTCATTCTGGGCCGGCTGGACTTCCTCGCCGTCAATCGGCATGAAAGAATCCTTCGCCAGCGTAACGTTATAGTCCTTCGGATCGAATTTCTTCAGCATCGTTCTTCCGATATCGCTGCTCTCTGCCTTAAAGGTAATGTCCAGCATACGTGCGCCTTCTTCAGCCGTCTCCAGCGCCAGGCTGACGGTACCCTCCGCGTGTGCCGGATAGCCGTTTTCATCTGTTTCCACAGTGATCTCGATATTCCGGACCTTCACCCCGCGCATACAGAAGAGAATCCCCTGGGTCGTTGTGCCGTAATTGCTGATGGTTGAATAGGTGCCGTCGGCCTCATACAGGTCATAGTTAAAGTTGAAGTACCGCTTCGCGGCAAACCGGATTGCCTCGTTCAGGATGCCGTTCACCAGCTCCGGCGTGTGCTCGTCCAGTTTGATCCGGTACGTTCTGTCCGCCGTTTTTGTGATCGCGTCTTTACCCAGCAGCAGGTCCGCCTGGGAGATCAACGCCCGGCCCAGGTCGATCAGCTGCTGCGATTCCACTGTATTTCGCAGCGCAGAACGCCTGTCACCGACGGTACCGCACCGGAAAATGCCCGGCGTAAAGTCTTCCATCAGGTAAAGGGCGTTTCCTTCCGCCACGATCGTGTATCCGTTCTCCCGTTCCGTTCCGTCTTTCTTCGGGGAACGCAGGTGCAGCTTATGGTAAGTCCGGTTTCCATCCTGTTTTATGGTGATGTCCGCGGTCTTGAACCACTGTCCGTCCAGGGAAAAATCCACCGACGCGTTCATGGTCATATTGTTGTTGTCAAACAGCAGCGTCGTCGTGCTGTTGTACAGCTCGACCGCCGTATCATTTGCAAACGCCGCCGCGCAGGCGATCAGTACAAGCAGCACAGCCGCAATCAGGATAGCCAGTTTTTTCATGTTTCTATATCTCCTTCTGTTTCTTTGTGAAACAGGTTTCCGGATGCCTATTATAGCATGTCGGGGTGTTTACCGCACTCCCTGCCCTGTTTCCGGATTCATAATACCGGGTCAAGCTTACTTTCCGGTGACTTTCATCTTACATTTTCGTAAGTTTGGCCGCCAGCCTGTTTCTCCGCGGAAAAAAGCCTTGCAAACCATGCAAAAAACCGATATCATGATTCCATAGAACAGACGAAAAAAACAGCCGTTACCATCCCGGGAACTTTTTTCCGGTTCCGTCGTCATACAGAATGAAAGAACAATCCGGAGGTGTTATCCATGAAACGCATGCTTATCCTGATGTCCGTCCTGCTGCTTGTCCTGTGTGTGACAGCCTGTGCCCAGGCCGCAGAAATCCGCCCGCAGGATATCAATCATCTGGAGATCGACCTGACTGACGGCACCTTCTATCTGGGTGTAAAAGATGCCGACAGGATCATCGACGGCGGCTGGTTTACCGCTTCCCTGTATGTGCCGGATCATTACGATGCGGCGCAGATCGAGGCTATGGCGCCGGGCGATACCATCCTCGTGAACGGTCAGGCCTGGACCATCCGCGAAGTGGTTCCCCATGGAGCGGATGAACCCGGTCTCGTCGATACCTATGAAATCTATACCGAAGAGGAAAACGACGGTTATATCGTCTTCATTCATGAAACCGACGGCTGCTACGTCTGCCAGATCAACGACTGGGCTCCGGTCACTCCCGTGGGAGATGTCCGCGTCATGCTGCCCCTGCCGGATAAGTTTGAGTATTACAGCGGTGAGGATACAGAACCCCGCGGCATGGACGCACTCGTCAACGATCTGGAAGAATACGGCAGCACCTTCGTTCCCTATAATACCTTCTGTTCCTTTGAAGACGGTATGCTGTACAAAGTAGTGCACTACTCCTATCCGCTGGGTCCGGAGGAGGCGCCGGATGAGGATGAACCGGCCGCTGAACCGGAAACGGCGGAAGACACGGAAGCCGTTCCGGTCTGGAAGTTCTGCCACGGTGTGCGTGACGGTCTGGAAACAGCAGTGATCAAAGGATATACCAGCGACTGCGAGGAAGGCCCTTCTGAGGTCGAAATGACAGCCGAAGAGATCGAGAATATCCGGAACATCGCCATCAACGGCGTGATCACCGGCAAGGCCAACGACCTGTCCGTCACCGGCGGCACCTGGTTCTACACCTTCGAAACGCCGGAAGGCGAACATCTCCTCACGGTCGAGCTGTACAAGGGTTGGATCGTCAGCGTCGACGGGATGTATACCTATCATAAATAATTGTCATACTCGCTGAAAAAGCACCTGCTGAAAAGCAGGTGCTTTTGGGTTGGCGGAGCGGGTGGGATTCGATACCGTTCGCTCAATCGTCGCCTCTCGCGCTTGGAGCGCGCTCGATGCTCGTTTCGCGCTAACAAACTCGCCTCATTTCCGGCTTCGCCGGACAGCACACTGTGCTGACATTCGGCTCCTTTGCCACGTGGGCACGTGGGTTCTCTCCCACCCTGCGCCAACATAAAACTCCTTCCCTTGAAAGGAAGGAGATTTTGTTGGCGGAGCGGGTGGGATTCGAACCCACGTGCCGGTTGCCCGACAAACTGATTTCGAGTCAGCCCCGTTATGACCACTTCGATACCGCTCCACGACAACGGGCGAATTATAGCACACCGCCCGTTTTTTGACAAGCAGAACGCCTGTCAGTCGTCAAAGGTGAAACGGTCCATCTCCGCCGTTCCCTTGTTCATCCTGAAAACGAAATATACCGCGTGTTTGCCGATCACGCCGCCGTTCAGGGGGATGTTGATCTCTCCAGTTCTGATGTCCGCCTCCGCGATTTCTTTTCCTTCCCGCGTATCCAGGCGAACACTGACTGTGCCTCCCCCTTCCGCTTTCATGACAACCGATACCGTCTTCGGCGTCTTCAGTCCGAACTGCAGATAACGGAAACCTACGGCCGTTCCGTCCGTAATGTTCTTCACCGGTGCCGAGATATCGTCCCGCTGTTCATACACAGGCTCGATCCATGCGGTCTCCCTCCCGCCGTACAGGTGAACCGCGTATCCCGCGGAAATCCATTCCCGCGCGTTGATCCCGTTCACCTGCGGACCCTGGGAGGTCATTTCCACCGGACAGGAAGCAATGGGCTCCCCGTCTTTATACAGGACTTTTCCCAGCCAGACCTTTCCGTCCTTTCCCTGGACCGCGTCGATCGGCTCCAGCATTGCCTGGCGGGAATACTCGTCCCGTCCGGTCTGCCGGTGATAGAACACATACCACTGCCCGTTCACTTCCATCACAGATCCGTGGTTGTTCCCCCAGCGGAAGGTCATGGTCCCTTTTCCTTCCGCGTCCTTCAGGATTTCTCCGCCGTTGAAGCTGATGTCTCCGCCCCACTTCCAGCCGTCCAGCGGATGATCGCTCCATACGTAGGACAGGAATCCGTTGCAGTCTTCATAGATGCCCAGTTCCGGCATATATTCATTTACCCGGCGGGAATAGATATACACATACTTTCCGAATAGCTTTCTCGGGCTGGACGCCTCGAAGAAATACTCCCGTCCAAACCCGCCGTCATCCGGCGACCACGGAGCGCTGCAGTGCGGGATCGGGTTCTCCCGCAGCGTGCCGGGCCTGATCGTTGCCATGTCTTCATTCAGTTCTGCACAGTAACTCTTGCAGAATCCCCAGTAGGCATATACCCGGCCGTCGTCGTCCACCAGGATCCCCGGGTCAAAACCAAGCTCTGTTTTCACCGGATCCGTAAACGGTCCCCACGGCGTCTTCGATCTGGCTACCATGATCCTCGATCCCTTGCAGTCCGCCGCGTACATATACCAGGTGTCGCCCTTCTGAATCACGTCCGGCGCGTAAAGGATGCTATTATCGGCCGCCCTGTAGCAGGTTCCGTGGCATTTCCAGTCCGTCAGATCGGTTACCGGCGCGGACCAGGCCACATAGTCCCTTCCGCAGTATTCCTTCTTTTCCGTATCATGGGATCCGTATACATATACCCGCGTCTCCCCGTTACAGGTAAAGACCCGCGGTTCCCCGTCCGGAACGTGCTCCCACAGGGGCATGTAAGGATTCGCGCCTTTAACAAAAGCCTTCTGACTCATATGATCGTCTCCTCTTTTCAGCTTCACCTTCAGCATATCGGATTCACTGCCGGAAGTCAATGTATATCCTTGTATTCAGCCCCGCTCTTTGATATAATATCCCCGTTGCGAATTTGTCCGAACAAGGGAGTTATTGAATGACTCGTTTTCTTAAACCACTGTTCATCCTGGTGCTGCTCCTGCTGTTACTGACAGCCGCGTCCGCCCTGGCGGATCCGTCTCTGACCTTCGCGCCGGAAAACCCGCGGGTGGGCGACTATGTGGACGTCACCGTCACGCCGGACCGTGAAGGAGCCGTCGCTGTCCGCTATTCATTAAGCACACCGAACGGTGTCGTTTACAGTTTTAACGAAAAAAAGGAAAAGGATTCTTTCCATTGTATCGCTTCCTTCCGTCCCCGGGAAGAAGCCGTCTATACCCTGACCGCGACCGTCGTATACGGAAAAAAGGATACGGAATCCGTCAGCGTCACGATCCCCGTTTCCGGTATTGCCCCGGTCCAGGAAGGTGAAGACATTGTTTACAGCCAGAAGGACGGCTGGTGGCATGATAAGGTATATAATAAGAAGCATCACCGTTCCCTTGAAAAGGCCGGCTGCGCTATTTTCACCCTGAGCCATGCCCTGCAGCGTCTTGGGATCTCAGGAGAAGAGGTTATGCCGGACAGGCTGGCTGAAAAATACAGCGGTATGTATATCGAAGGCCGCGGCACGGACAATGAGCGGCTTCTCTTCACAGCAGGTGCGGAATTCGGTTTTCAGACCCATCAGGACCTGATCGAAACGGAAACCGAGCTGAAAACCTGGTTCCGCCAGGGCTGCCGCTTCAGTTTCATGATCGTCATCGGTCACATCGCGTATGCGGACAGCTTAAGCGAGGATGGAGCAAAAGTGCACGTCGTCGACTCTGCGCCGGGTGCGACCTGGGAGCGGATCAAAAACGCCTCCCTGTATATACAGGCCGAGGACGGCAGCTTCGCTGCGGTCAGTTCCCCTGAAGAGATCCCGGGATGTCGCTGGTTCTTTGAAAGCGGCGAATACGGCGGCCTGGAATACTGGCTCGATCTGTCCTACTGCGCAAAGCAGGGCATGCGGCCGATCCGGCAGTCCTGGATGACCCTGAACGGACAACCTGTCACCGATCTTGAATATGCCGGCGCGCTGGTCTCCAAGGTTACCGTTTCCGGCGGCGAGATGCAGCGTGTAAACACAAAGGATCTTCAGTGGACGACCATGGGTGCGGACAGCCCGCTGCTTGCTTTGGTCACCGGGAAAAAAGGGGCGTCCCTGCTGGATGGCAGCGGAAAGAAAAAGGACGGGATCACTAAGCCCATTCCCTACGGAACAATGCTGTTCGTACTGGAAGCCGGAGACGATCTGTTCTATGTTTCCTGGAAGGACGGATTCGGTTATATCAAACATGATACAGCAGAGCTTCTGCCTGTTTCACAGAACAGTTTCCAAACGGGCCTGATCTCCCTGAACGGAAGGACCGCGGGCACATCTCCCGTAAATGTCCGGAAGGAACCTTCCGCTAAGGGAAAAACCATCGGTGAGTGGAAGCCCGGTACCCCGGTGGCAGTCGTAAAACAGACGGACGATTTCTGTCTCGTGGAAGGCAAGGGCCTCCGCGGCTGGATTCAAATGAAATATCTTAAGCTGGAAGGAGCAGATGACGATGGGCAGAAGATCGACGAAGGAGAATAAATCCGTATGGCAGACCACGCGGGAGGAACTCGGCCTTACCCGTGAAAAAGCCGGTGATCTGATCCCCGGTTTTTCTCCGGAGCGTATTGAAAAGATCGAGAACGGCCGCACCCAGATCCAGCCGGAAGACGTACTCCTGCTGGCGGAGTACTATAAGACGCCTTCCCTGCTGAATTATTATTGCTGCAACGAATGCCCCATCGGCGAATCCCATGCCGTCCGGGCCGAGTCCAAGGAACTCAATCAGATCGCCGTGGAAACGCTCAACGCCGTCAACCAGATGAACCGGATCAAAAACCGTCTGCTGGAGATCGCCGAGGACGGCCGTGTCCGCACGGACGAATACGAAGACTTCATGAAAATCAAGAACGTCCTGGACCGGATCGCCCAGAGCGTATCGAATCTGCAGCTGTGGATGGATGAGCAGATCGCCGCGGATAAATTCGCCAACCAGTCCCTCACCGACTGACCTGTCCTGAGGATATCAGAATGAACCGTTTCCGTTCGCTTGTGGCCCTGTTTCATTGCCTGTGCCTGCTTATGCTTTGCACAGGCGCTGCTTTTGCGGTGGATCTGTCCAGGCAGAATACCGTCCTGACAAAGATGCCCCACTGCTCCATCACCGGGCTGCAAACCAACCAGTATGCCGCGGACCGACCGGTTATCATCTTCTTTCCCGGAAGCCGGGAATGCTTTTCCGCATACAACACTCTCTCCTTTATCAAGAGTCTGGAGATCTTTAGCGATCTGGATGTGGACGTCCTGTTCATCACCCTGCCGAAAGCCAACCTGTGGTTCAGGCTGTGGGAAAAAGCCGACCAGGACCTCTGTGATTTCCTGAAGGACAAATATGAGGCTGCGCAATTCCCTGTCATCATAGACGCAACCAGTTTCGGCGGTTACGGCGGTTGTTTCCTGACCGATCTGCTTCGTGAGAACGGTATTCCGGTTCAGGAGCTGAACCTGGCGGACGCTTGCAATTCCAACTGCGTTTATTCGGACTGGGTCCGGGATATCGCGCTTGCCGGCACCAAAGTCAACATCTGGGGAACCGACAGCGAATTCAACATATCCAAAAATACCTGCAAAGTAATTGAAGAACTGGAAGGCACAGAAAACGTCTCGTCCATGGTGCTGGATTGCTATCACGGAAGGGCGCTTTATACAGCGATCCATGAGCACGGATTGCATTCCGATCTTCCGAAAGCCTCGGAAAACGAATGACCGGCCGCATTGAAAAGGACCCTGCCTCACGGCAGGGTCCTTTTGCTGTAATCTGTTATTCCTTGGTTTCTTCGACGGCTTCCTTGACTTCTTCAACAGCGTCTTCAGCAGCCTTCTTGGTCTTCCGGGTGGTCTTCTTGGCCTTTTCAACCGTTTCTTCTACAGCTTCCTTGGCTTCTTCGACCTTCTCTTCAACGGCTTCCTTGGCTTCTTCAACCTTTTTCTTCGCCGTCTTCTTTACCTTTTCGACGGTCTCCTGAGCGGCTTCCACGGCGCCCGCTACGGCTTCCTTGACAACCTCAACAGCCTCTGTGGCAGCTTCCTTGACTTCCTCGGCCTTGTCTTCGGCAGCTTCCTTTACTTCTTCAGCGGCTTCAGCAAACTTCTCGGAAACGGAATCTTCAGTTGCGACGACTTCGTATTCCACATCGGCAGCGGCGGTCTCGGCAGCTTCTTCAGCCACGGGTTCCGGCTCGATCGCCTGGCGGATGCTCAGGCTGATGCGTTTCTTCTCGGGATCGACGCCCAGGATCTTGACATTCACGACGTCGCCGACCTTCACCGCGTCTTCCACCTTGGCCACGCGGGTCGTGGCGCACTGGCTGATATGGACCAGGCCGTCCAGGCCGGGCTCCAGTTCCAC
>CAMKNZ010000039.1 GCA_946414315.1 uncultured Clostridia bacterium | reverse complement strand
AGGTGAAGGTGCTGGAGAGCGCACTGGAGAAGAACAAGGTTGTCAACGAAGGCGCAACAGTGCAGGTTGGAAATGACGACGAGTTCGAACTGAAACCTGTGGAAAACCCGATTACGATTGAGAAGAGTGTCCATGACAAAGTAATCGTCTATAAGGAGGACGAGAACAAGGATCCGCTGGACGGCGCTGAATTTACCCTGTATAAGAATGATACCTGCAAAGATGAAGATATCATCAGAACATATCAGGGCAGAAAGTTTGAAATCAGTACCGAAGATGATGAACTGGCGGACTACCTGCCGACTGATCCCGCTGAAACCGTGACGTTGTACCTGAAGGAAACAAAGGCACCGGCCGGATACAGAATAGGTGAGGAGACGGTCTACCAGATTGAGATTTCTGTTGATATCAGCGATACGACCTATAGCGATGCTGAAGAAGCGTTCATTATGATCATAACCTATTCGGTTGAAATCGACGGAGAAGCTTCGATCAATGTTCCGAATCCGAGAATATATGTTTCTGCAACGGTGAAGAAGATCTGGGACGACGATAACAACCGAGACGGCAAGCGTATCGAACCGCTGGAGGTTGAGCTTCTGGCAGATGGTGTGAAGACCGGAAAGACCGTAACGCTGGAAAGCAAGAACGGATGGATCGGCCGGATCAACAAGCTCCCGAAGTGCAATGCAAAGGGTGAAGAGATTGAGTACACCTGGAATGAGCCAAGCATTGAAGGATACACATCGAGCAGCTCAACCAATGGTACCCTGACCACACTGATCAATAAACATACGCCTGAGAAGACAAAGATCAGTGTGGAGAAGGTCTGGGTAGACGATGCTCAGCATCATGAAGGGATCCAGGTACAGCTGTTTGCCAACGGACAGGCCGTGGACAAAGCGGTGCTGAATGAAGGCAACGGCTGGAAGCACAGTTGGGACAATCTGAACAAATTTAATGCGAGCGAGGAGATCCGGTATACGGTGGCCGAGACGGAGATCCCGGAAGGCTATACTGTGAAAGTTACCGGTAGTATGACCGCAGGCTATGTGATCACCAATACGCTGCAGAAGGGTGCTTTGGAGATCCGGAAACAGTTCGACATCCGGCAGCCGGAGATTCCGCCGGAAGAAGAGATGACCACCGACATCGAGGTGGTGAAGATTTGGATCGACAACGACAACAAGGATGGTAACCGGCCGGCCAGCATCACAGTACATCTGTTTGCGGGCGGCAAGGAAGTGAAGAGCGCGGAACTGAATGAAGCCTGTGGTTGGCGGAAGACTTTCGGTGGTTTGCCGAAGTTTGTGGATGGACATCCGATCCACTACAGCGTGAAGGAAGATCCAGTGAAGTGGTATGTGCCGGAGATCAGGGGCTTCAAGATTACGAACCGGTATCAGCCGGAGATGACGAGTGTGGCAATACAAAAGGTATGGGACGACGCAGGCAACGAGAAATTCAGGCCCAAGAAGGTCTATATGAAGCTGAACAATGGCATGGGCATTGAACTGAATGAAAAGAATGGCTGGAGCGGCGTAATCACTAACCTTCCGAAGTATGTGAACGGCAAAGAAGCGGAATACACTTGGAGTGAATCAGAAGCGCTTGGATATCAAATTAAGAGCACGGTGGTTGAAGACAATCTGACGGTGATCACAAACGAGCCTTTCCACAACGACGGTACGCCCAAAGGCAAGAAACCGGCAACGCGCGGACCCAAGACGGAGCAGCTTGATGATTACAAGACGCCGCTGGGAGTCAATGAGGTAATCAATCATGCTGGAGATTGCTTCGACTAAAACAATTCATAATTCTTTATTCAGAATTATGGAAACAATGAAGAGATCAGCCGGAAACGGCTGATCTCTTTACTTTACAAATAAAGTGTGATAGTATTTTAGTAAAGATATAGACAAAATCTATATAAGGAGAGGATCCCATGTATAAGCATATCGGGAAGAAACTGAAAGTTTTGGCGGAAGTTTGGTGTGTTCTAGGCGTGCTTGGTTCGATTGCGGCCGGCGTATTACTGTATTTTGTAAAGAAGCCCCCGATGGATCTGCTGTACTGCATCCTGATTGCTGTGGGCGGAGTCATTCTGTCGATCCTGAGCTCCTGGGGGATCTATGCGCTGAGCGAAATCCATGTAAAGCTGGAGAAACTTGAGGACAAGCTGATCCCGAAGCCGAACTATATGAGCTATCTGGAAGACAAACAAGCAATGCGTGGACAGTGCGAGATCTGTGGGAAAACCACGGACCTGATCAGCGCGAAGATCGTGGACAGCCTGGGAACAAGGTATCGGAAAGTTTGCAAGGAGTGCTTTGCGGCAAACGGCTGTGAGGAAAAATAAAAAGATACCGCTGCGGCGGGGGAGATCTCTCCACGCGGGCGCTAAGCGCCCTTGGTCGAGATGACAAAGATAAGGGGATGGCATCGCCTGACTACGGGGTGATGCCTGAACTTTGGTCAGGATGAAAGTATGACGATACAACAGTTGAACTATGTGATCACCATCTCTGAAAAGGGATCACTGAATAAAGCGGCGGAAGTGCTGTTTGTGACACAGCCTTCGCTGACCAGCGCGGTAAGGGAACTGGAAAAGGAACTGGGGATCACCCTGTTCAACCGCGGCGGGAAAGGCGTGACTCTGACCAACGACGGGGCAGAGTTCATTCAGTATGCCCGCCAGGTGGTAACGCAGTACGACCGGCTTCTGGAGAAGTACGGAAAGGGCGGGAACCTGCGGAAGAAGTTCGGGATCAGCTGCCAGCATTATTCCTTTGCGGTGAAGAGCTTTGTCGAAATGGTGAAGCAGTTCGATACGGACGAATACGAGTTCGCAATCCGGGAAAGCAAGACCCGGGACGTGATCGAAGACGTGACGACCGGAAAGAGCGAAATCGGCATCCTGTACCTGAGCGATTTCAACCGCAAAGCGATCGGGAAGTTCCTGAAGAGTAACCAGCTGGAGTTCCATCCGCTGATCAAATGCGAACCGTATGTCTACCTTTGGAAAGGACATCCGCTGGCCGGGAAGAAATCGATACGGCTGGAGGAGCTGCGGGATTATCCCTGCCTGAGTTTCGAGCAGGGCCCCAGCGGCGCGTTCTATTTTGCGGAAGAAATCCTGAGCACCTACGACTATATCCGGACCATCAAGGCGACGGACCGGGCAACGATGCTGAACCTGATGGTCGGGCTGAACGGGTATACGCTGTGCAGCGGGATCATCTGCGAGGAGCTGAACGGCTCGGATTATGTGGCGGTAGCGTTTGAAGACGAAGAGGAAGAAGTCGCCGCCGGCAGGATGGAGATCGGGTATATTGTGAAGGAAAATATGATTCTGAGCCAGATGGGAGAAAAATATATCGCTGAGCTGCGGAGGTATCTCAGCGATGTACAGAGTTAAAAGTTTTTCGTGACTGCGGTCACGACCAGGGCTTTATTACAGAGGAGTGGATTGGCCGCTCTTCTTTTTGATTTGCCAGAGAATCAGGCAGAGGGCGCTGTAGACGACGATACCGGTGAGGGTCATGACGCCGAGACTGAGCCAGGATTCGGCGGGAAGAAGGCTTCCGACGAGACGTACGCAGGCCAGCATGATGCCGCCGATCAAGGCGTAGAGTCCGATATAGCCGAGATAGCGATTATAGGGCAGTTCCTTCCGCAGGAGAATGAACTGGACCAGGGGTACGGTGAATTCCGCCAGAAGCGTTCCGATAACCGCGCCCATGCTCTGCATGGAAGGGATCAGGCAGGCGTTGACGATCAGGTTTACCACCGCGCCGCAGCAAACGCTTTTGACGAAGATGTGGTCCCGCTTCTGGGGCAGGACAACCTGGGTGCGGATCACGTTCGCAAAGCCGATCATGATCAGGGTAAAGGCGAGGGGGGCCATCAGGGTGCCGGAATAACGGAAGGCTTCGCCGAAGAACAGAGGCGCAAAGCGGTCCGCGACCGCCGCGACGCCGAAGGCCATGGCGCTGACCATGCAGACGATCAGGTCCATGCTTTTGTCGATATGCCTGGCGATCTTTTCTGTTTCGCCGTTTTTCTGCATATGGGAGATCTTGGGCATCATGACCGTTCCGATAGCGGAGATGAAACCGCTGAGGCAGTAGATGATCTTTTCAGCGTTCTCATAAAGCCCGTTCTGGTCCTTACCGGCGATGTTGTATACCATGACCTTGTCCATCTTCCGGTAGATGCTGACCGCCATGACAGAGATGAACAGGACTGCGCAGGGGCGCAGGTGTTTCAGGCTCTCCTTCAGGGAAACGCGGCGGTAGGTCACCTTCCCCTTCAGCGTGACAGCGCAGGACAGGTTTCCCAGCAGCGTTGCCAGGCTCCAGACAAAGGCGTAGATCCACAGATCGTTTTTACTTTTGACAAAGATAAACACGCAAGCCATGGCGGCGAGCTTCACAGCCGTATTCCGAAGGGCGATGGGTTTGAAGATGTCCAGGCCCATGAGGCACCAGTCAAAGCTGCACAGGCAGCTGACGCTCATCATGGTCAGGTGCAGCGCGATCGTCTTTTCCTCTCCGGCGACCAGGAACACATAACCCAGCCAGGCGAGGAGCGCGAGCCCAGCGACCATCAGCTGCATCTGCCAGATGCCGGAGAAGGTCCGGTCCAGGTCCTCCCGGCTGTCCCGGACCTGGGCGATGGTCCGCACGCCGTAGTCCGCCAGGCCCAGCATGCCGATGAGGCAGAAGATCTCGCTCATGGTCCAGGCGTCGGAATAAAGGCCGACACCATCCGTCCCGCAGACACGGGAAAGATACGGTGCTGTGACGATCGGCAGCAGCACCGAGAACATCCGGTATGCGACGTTATACGCCGCATTCTTTTTTGTGCTCATAAGTGGAGAAGCGCGGTAGCGAGGCCGAAGTATACCAGCAGGCTCAGCGCGTCAACGATGGTCGTGATGAACGGACTTGCCATGACCGCCGGGTCAAAACCAAGTTTCTTGGCAAGCATCGGCAGGGTACAGCCGACAAGTTTCGCACACAGCACGGTTACGCTCAGGGTCAGGCCGACGGTCAGCGCCACGGTCAGGTCCACGCCTTCGGTACCCATGAACAGATGATCCACGAGCATGACTTTGCCGACGCACAGGGCGCCCAGCACAGCGCCGCAGATCAGGGCGGTGCGGATCTCTTTCCAGATGACCTTGCCCAGGTCCGAGAACTCCAGTTCGCCCAGGGAAAGGGCACGGATGACCGTAACCGAACTCTGGGAACCGCTGTTACCGCCGGTGTCCATCAGCATGGGGATGAAGGCGGTCAGACAGACCATGGCAGCCAGCTTTTCCTCGAAACTGGAGATGATCATTCCGGTAAAGGTTGCGGAAATCATCAGGAGGGCCAGCCAGGGGATCCGGTGCTTGAAGAGGTCGAAGGGGGAAGACCGCAGATAGGTCTTGTCGCTCGGCGTCATACCGGCCATGATCTCCATGTCCTCGGTGGTCTCTTCTTCGATAACGTCCATGGCGTCGTCGAAGGTGACAATACCGACCATCCGGTTGTCGCCATCCACGACCGGGATCGCGAGGAGGTTGTATTTGCTCATCATCTGAGCGACTTCTTCCTGGTCGGTATGGGTGGTAACGGTGATCAGATTGGTCTCCATGATGCTGTCGATGGACTGGAGATCGCTGGGCGCGAGCAGCAGGCTCTTTACGCTTACCGTACCGACAAGCAGCCGGTTCTCCAGCACATAACAGGTATAGATTGTTTCCTTATCAACGCCTGTACGGCGGATGCGCAGGATCGCGTCGCCTACGGTCATCCCGGGCGTCAGCTTGACATATTCCGTGGTCATCACGGAACCGGCCGAATTTTCCGGGTACTGCAGGATCTCGTTGATCTCCTTGCGCATTTCCGGGTCAGCCTGGGCCAGGATACGCTGCACCACGTTCGCGGGCATCTCTTCGACAATATCAACGGCGTCGTCGACGTACAGCTCGTCCATAACCTGACGCAGTTCCTTGTCGCTGATGCCCTTGATCAGCGCCTCCTGTTCCTCGCTCTCCATTTCAACGAAGCTTTCCGCGGCCAGTTCCTTCGGCAGAAGCCGGAACAGAAGCGGCAGTTTTTCCGGCTCAACGCCGGCAAAAACCGCAGCAATATCCGCGGGATTCATCGTGACAAGGATGTCCCGGATTGTGGAGTATTTTTTGTCGTTCAGAAGTGTCTGTAAAGTGTTTTCAACCGTGACAGAATGCTCCGCCATGCTTGCTCCCTCCCATTTGGTTAGAATGGTCAGTTGCCAGAAGCAATTCAGACATAGCGGCAGACGGATGTATTATCTGCGGAACCGGAACGCCATGCTGCCCGGGTCCCGCGGTCTTCGCCCAACCGTTATGCCGCTGCTACTCCCAGCGTCCATGACATTCCCTCCTTATTATTCTTGATTTAGAAACCAAACTATTATAGCTTTATCAAAATCAAAAAGTCAATAACGAAGAGCAGAAAAAAAGCGGCCCGGAAGGGCCGCTCAGGATGAGCTGAAATAAGGGTTTACGGGTTGGCGGGATAGTATCTGCCATAGATAAATTCATGGAGGGCCTCAACATTTTTCTGGAAATTACCGTTCCGCTTGCTCATGAAGATTTTGCCGCTGTCAGAGTCATAGTTCCAGGTCTTGGAGCCGTCGCTGGGGTCGCCCATGGGAATACGGAACTGCTCGATGATGGAATCGGAAGAGCCGACCTTGCTGACAATCCCGCTCTGGAGGAGGCTCCAGATCAGGCTGCCGATGAAATCAGCATTCATATTGGAATTGACATGCTCAATGCCGATGCTGACCAGGTCAAGCAGATCCCAGAAGTCTTTCTTCAGCACTTTCTGGAGGAGCTTGTCCAGCAGGTTGCGGGCACGGGCGGTGCGCTGCCAGTCGTCGCCCATCTGATACTTCTTGCTGAGCGATTTACGCAGACGGGCGTACATCAGCGCCTGAAGGCCGTCCAGATGCTGAACGCCGTCCCTGACTTCCAGCTTGACGCGGGCTGCTTTTGCTTCCGCCGTGTCATAGTGCTTTGAAATTGATTTGGCGTTTTTGGACAGGTATTTATTGATGTTCCAGGCTTCGCCTTCCGACAGTTCCAGGTCGATACCGCCAATCGCATCAATGATCGCGGCAACGCCGCGGAAATTGATCGTCATATAGTACTGGATATTCATCTCAAAGTTATAATTGACGGTGGCGACGGAACGCTGGGGATTATCATGAAAAATATTCTTTTTGTCAAAAGACTGATAGGATTCGTTGATGGGTTTCAGATTGCCGGTGAAGGGGTTGGTGACCAGCGTGTCGCGCAAGATGGAGGAAAGCTTGACTGAACCGGTTGCTGTATTGACGGACAGGATCATCTGAACGTCCGCAAGCTTCACGTCGTTTTCAATCAGCTCCGCATTGCGGGTATCAACGCCGATGAGCAGGATGTTGATAATGTCTTCCGTCGGGAGATTCTCGTTGATAAACAGATTATTGCTGTCCAGTTCTGTCGGAACATAATCAGACGATTCCATGCTTGAAACGAGCTCATTATGGAGGTCTTCCGAAAGCGGTTCCGCATCGGTGTTTTCGGGCTCGGATTCTTCGATCTCTTCGTCCAGATCTTCATCTTCAAAGGCGATATCTTCCTCGTCGAGTTCGGCGAAAGAGAGAGCAGGAAGGAACAGGCAGAGGGCAAGCAACAGGGCAAGAATGCGTTTCATAGAAACCTCCAGAAAAGTTGATTCATAATATTGAACGATTGACAAACGGGCAGAATTTCACGTCATAACCCGGAAACGGTGCGTCAGGTCGTCGGGTGGTTGAGTTCGTCGAGGGTCATGTCGAAGGCAGGGAGGAAGTCTGTAAGGAAATCCCTGACCTCCGGCAGATCGATGGAAGCAATGCTCTTGCGGACGTTTTCCGCGGCATAGTCAAACTCCCGGTTGCCGGCACGCTGCTCTTCCATGCATTTGACGTAGGCGGAGATACGGTCGGCGGCCTTGACCAGAGTATGCTCATAACCGGATTCCTGTTTCATATACGGCGTGAAGGCCGGCTGCAGGTCTTCCGGCAGGAGGGCGAGAAGACGGTCGGCAGAAAGCGCTTCCAGCCGGTGATAGGCCCCCCGGAGCTCGTCGTTATGATATTTGACGGGGGTGGGCAGGTCGCCGGTCATAACCTCGGTGGCGTCATGATAAACGGCCAGGGAGAGGACATGTTCCGGGTTTACCTGCTTACCGTAACGGTCCCGCGCGATGACCGCGATGGCATGCGCGATCATTGCCACCTGCAGGGAGTGCTCGGCGTCGTTTTCCGGCACGGTGTTCCGCATGAGAGACCAGCGGCGGATCAGCTTCAGCCGGGAAAGATAAGCAAAAAACGGATAAGACATCGGGACCTCCGGTCCAATTCAGAATAACAAAACAATTATACGCTGAGGGTGGTGAAACTGCAAGAAAGCAAAGAGAGAAATACAAAAAGAAAAGATCCCGGAATACCGGGATCGGATACATGAAACAACGGATTACAGGGACTTCAGCTCGCTCAGGCAGCGTTTGCAGATCTGTTTGTCCTTATAGGGAGTCAGCCCGCTGCTGCTTCCGCAGAAGAGGCAGTTCGGTTCATACTTCCGGAGGATGATGGAATTGCCTTCCACAAGGATCTCCAGCATATCCCGTGTATTGATATCCAGGGTACGGCGCAGCTCGATCGGCAGGACGACGCGGCCCAGTGCATCCAGTTGACGGATCATACCGGTTGTTTTCATTGTAAAAACCTCCTTATACAAGAAGCGGTTACCGGATACATTATATGTGCAGCATAAAGCAGTGTCAACAGAAAAATATCCGTTGCCATTAAATGACATTGTAAAAATCTATACAACTATCGGAAACAGGTCAGCACGCCGGCAGGCAATGAAAAAGAAAACCTGAAATACGGGATTACGGAGAAACGAAGAATCGGAAAAGATTGAAAGAAAAAGCGTGAAAGTGTATAATAGAACAAGTTTCTGAGAACGCGGAGGAACCGAAGTATGAGACTGAATATCGGTATAGACGGACCGGTCGGCGCGGGCAAGAGTACTGTAGCGGACGCTGTAGCGGCACGGCTGGGCATTCTTCATCTGGATACGGGCGCGATGTACCGCGGCCTGGGACTGACAGCCCTGCGGCGCGGGATCGACGTGCAGGATGAACAGGCAATTATCGACCTGTGCAACAGCCTGAAGTTTACTGTGAGCCATGAGGCGGACGGACAGCATACATTTGTGGACGGGGAGGACCTGACCGGGCTGATCCGGACGCAGGAAGTCGGCATGGCTGCTTCCACCGTAAGCCGGTACGCTGAGGTGCGCAAGGCAATGGTCCGCCTGCAGCAGCAGCTGGCGGCCGAAACGGACATGCTGCTGGACGGACGCGATATCTGTACGACGGTACTGCCGAACGCAACGGCGAAGATCTACCTGACCGCATCGGCGGAGGAACGCGCGCGCAGGCGCTGGCTCGAACTTCAGAAAAAAGGGAGCGACGAACCGTTTGAGCAGGTCCTGGAAGAAGTGAAGGCACGGGACGACCAGGACATGAACCGGCCTGTGGAACCGCTGCGCCAGGCGGAAGACGCCGTGCTGGTGGATTCTACAAACCTGAACTTTGAACAGGTCGTGGACGCCATCCTCGCGATCGTGGAGGAGAAGCGGCATGGCTGAAAAGAAAAAGCTGGAAGCAGTGACCGAAAAGCGCGGGATCCTGTATGAAGTGACGCGGGTGCTGGCGCACATCGTATTTCATACCCTGATGCCGGTCCGATTCCATCACAAGGAACGCCTGCTGCAGGATCCGCCGTATGTAGTGATCGCGAATCACCGGCATGCGCTGGATCCGGTTGTGATGGCCATGGGCATCCCGAAGCACCAGATTGTTTTCCTGGCCAAGAAAGAACTGGGCGGCACGCCGTTTACGCAGAACCTCCTGACCCGCCTGCACTGCATCCTGGTGGACCGCCATAACGCGGATATGGAAGCAATGCGCTCCTGCATGAAGGCCATTAAGCTGAGAAAGATCCTGCTGATCTTTCCGGAAGGCACGCGGCATCATGAAGGTCAGATGGAACAGATTGAGAGCGGTACGGCCCTGATTGCGATGCGGTCGAAGGCGCCGGTGATCCCGATCTACTTTGACCGGAAACTGAGCTGGTTCAAGGTCACGAACCTTTATGTCGGCGAACCGATCCCGTATGACGATCTGCTGGAGGAAGGGATCAATACGGAGACGTGTGAGAAGATGAATGAACGGATGCGCGAAACATTCAGGAAGATGATCCGCGAAACAGAAAAAAATTAAAAAAATTCTTATAATAAAGAAGGAATTAGCGCAATAAAAGAGGAAATATTTAAGTTGACACGTAATTTTGCGAAAGGAAAGGGAATATGCCTGTAGAGGTTGCATCGCACGCCGGATTCTGCATGGGCGTAAGCCGTGCGGTTGAGAAGGCTGAAGCGATGGTCCGAGACGGGATTCCCTCCTGTACGCTGGGCGAACTGATCCATAACCCGGAAGTGATCCGCCATCTGGCGGAACGCGGACTGGAACCGATCCACGATCCGGCGGAAGCCGCCGGCAGGCGGGTATTGATCCGCAGCCACGGCGTGTCTCCGCAGGTGCTTCAGGACCTGGAGAAAGCCGGAGACGAGATACTGGACCTGACATGTCCGTTTGTGGACAAGCTGCACCGGATCGTTGAAGAAGGCTCCCGGGACGGAACGCCTGTGATCCTGGTCGGAGAACGGGACCACCCGGAGGTGCGCGGTACAGCCGGATGGGCGCATGGAGAGGTCAGGATCGTCGCCGAACCGGAAGAAGCGGAACAGCTGCCTGCAATCCCGCGCGCGGTCGCGGTGTGCCAGACCACCTTTCCCCACGGCCGCTGGGAGGAAATCCTGACGGTGCTGAAGCAAAAGGTTGCGGAACTGGACAGTCGGTGCACCATCTGCAACGCCACGGAGATCCGCCAGAAGGAAGCCAGGGAACTGGCCGGCCGGGTGGACGCGATGATCGTGGTGGGCGGAAGGAACAGCGCCAATACGCGGAAGCTGTATGATATCTGCAGAAGCGTTTGCCCACGAACCATTTTGGTAGAGAGTGCGGCGGAAATACCGCCCGCCTTTGCAAATAATGATTCCGAGAAGATTGGAATCACCGCCGGTGCATCTACGCCGACGGATTCACTTA
>CAMKNZ010000038.1 GCA_946414315.1 uncultured Clostridia bacterium | reverse complement strand
CCACGGATCTGGACATGACCGGCGCGAAAGCACGCTGGGAGGAATGGGCCAGCAATCCGGGCGCGATCACGACGGACGCCATTATCTCTGGATATACGGAAGCGGAGAACGCTGAAAAGCAGCAGCCTATCGTGGAAGCCTTTGTGTCGAAATACACAGAGATTCCCGAAGGAGCAAGCACCGCCCAGCTGACCCCGGAAGGCATTCTGGCGTATGTCACGAAGTATGCGGAATCCACCACAGGCTTGGATGTATCCGGCCTGAATCCGACCAACGTGACCGGCATTGTCAGCGCCTACAAGGAACTGGCCGAGGGCACGGATGTTTCCCAGCTGAAGCCCAGTGAGATCACAGCCTACGTGTTCAAATACCTGGAGGAGAACGAGGTCGATACCACCGGCCTGACTCCCGGCTCCGTTACCGCGACGGTTATGGCGTATGAGGAGATCACCGGCGGCGCTTCCACTGCTGCCCTGAAGCCTTCGGATATCGTGGGCCTGATCGTCAAATATGCCGAAGCGGAAAATGTGGATCTCTCCGCGCTGAACTCCGCGCAGGTAGAGGGCATCGTCACGAAGTTCTCCGAGGCGACCGGCTGTGACAAGTCGGAACTGATGAAGGAATTCGTAGCCTACATCACGGAGTACAAGGAAATTAACGGTGTTAAGAAACCGACCCTGAATGTTCAGATCGGCCTTTCCGGCTATGACATGCTGGCATACCGGCAGTGGCTGAAGAACAACAAGGTCGAGGTTGAAGGGATCGTCCGCCTGAGTGAAGCCTACGAGGATCCCTCCGGAGCTTTGCACGACCCCGGGGTAAAGTTCTGGAAGGACGGACAGGAAATCCCAGTTTCCGCTGTCACAGAAGATATGCTGAAACCGGAAGACGTCGCTGTTCTGGACAAGGACGGAACTATGCATGTCCTGATCACCGCTGAAGTGACCGGTGCGCCTGAAGCTATTGCTGAGATGCGGGAACAGGTCGCGGAAGTGGATCAGCTGGGCACGACTGTCTTGGCACACGCTGCGGGCATCATGCCTGCCAGCCTTCTGGACTTTATTGATTCCGCTGAACGCCGTATCGAGCAGGCAAAGAAGGACTCCAAGGAATGGTACGCTTTCCTGATGGGCGGCGAAGAGAACATCATGAAGGTACTGGATCAGTCCATGCAGAGTGACTTCAGTCCGACACGCATGGCGGAGCTTTCCACCTATGTCGCGGAAGTAATGAAGGCGATCAAGAACGGCGATCCGGTCAGCCAGGAGGATATCGACAACCTGAACAAGATCCTGCAGTTCGTGAAGGATCTGGACGCTGTAGGCGTCGGCGGGAACGTCACTGCGGGCATCGCGGAAGGCATGACCGAAGCCGGATGGGATACCACGGCAGAAACTGTCGCTGACAATCTGGAAACAGCCATCAACAGCGCTTTCATCATCGAAAGCCCGTCCCAGCGCATGAAACCGACCGGTGAGTATGTTGCTGCCGGTATCGGTGAAGGCATGGCGGGCTATGACTTTACGACGGATGCCGCTTCCATGGTGACCGCCCTGCAGACAGCGATCGGCGCTGCTCTTCCGGGCACGCTGAAGAATGTCGGTGTGAACGCCATGGCGGGCCTGAAGGAAGGAATCAACACCGGACGTACCAGTGTGGTTTCCGCAATGAAATCTGCTGTGCAGGCAGCTGTGACTGCCGCGAAGCAGGATCTGAAGATCGCTTCTCCCTCTAAGGTTTTCCGCGACGAAGTCGGCTCCATGACCATGAAGGGCTTCGGAGAAGGTATCCTTGAGGAAAGCAAGGTACAGGCGAAGATTGTGAGGAACGCCGCCCGCTACCTGACCGGGGAAGCGCAGGAAGGCGCGATCGCCTTTGGCTCCACGGATAACCGGAAAACCTACAACAACACTTCTTCCGTCAACCTGACGGGAAACAACTTCTATGTGCGGGACGAGCAGGATATCCGCTCCCTGGCTGTCGAGATCGCCACCCTGACCCGCCGTCAACAGCGCGGCAGAGGCCTCCGGATGGCATAAAGTGCTTGACTTATAACGGGTTCAGAGGATATATGTTCCTACCAAACGCAAAGGAGGAACCCCCATGTTTTCCATGAACATCAGACCCGAGATCCTGAAGAGTATCCGGGAAAAGTACCCGCCCGGCACCGCCGTTGAGGTGGTGGAGTTCCATGACCAGTACCGGGACATTCCGGCTGGCACGAAGGGCCGGGTGCTGGCGGCCGACGACACAGGCACGATCCACTGTGAGTTCGAAAACGGTGTATCGCTCGGAGCCCTATGGGGGATCGATATCGTGAAGAAGACCGACTGAAACGACTGACCGGGAGGAAGCTGCCTGCGGGCGGCTTCTTCCCGTTTTTGGAGGTTGCCATGACTGACTATTTCATCTGGAACGGTGTGGACTGCCGGACAAAAGGTATCCATGTGTCGGAACTGCCGCCCATCACCATTCTGCTGGAACGGAGCAAGCAGACGAACGTTCCCGGAAGGCCGGGAAGCCTGACACAGCTGGAGGGTGATGACGTCTACGACGATATGATCCTGACAGCTACCTGCTTCATTGCTGATCCGGAACAGATCCCGGTAATCGCCGCATGGCTGAAGGGAAAAGGAACGGTGACCTTTGCCAACCGGACCGGCGGACACTACAATGCCCGGATCGCCAACCAGATCCCATTCGAGAAGGTGCTCCGAGGCAATCCGCACTGCTCCTTTGCCGTGAACTTCCGGTGTTTCCCGTTCTGGTACAAGGACAATGTGTCGGATGTGACAATCACCACGTCCGGTGGCACAATCACCAATCCGGGCAGTGTTTATTCCGAACCGCTCATCACGCTGACAGGCTCCGGGGATATCACCCTGATGGTCGGAACCACGATCGTGGAACTGACCGGGATCACATCCGGCATCGTGCTGGATTGTGCTCTGAAAGAGGCGTATCTCGGAACTGCCCTGATGAACGACCACATGTCCGGGGATTTCCCGGTGCTGAAACCCGGCCTGAACGGTATCAGTTGGTCTGGAGATGTAACGAACGTTGTAATCGAACCGAATTGGAGATATCTCTAGATGAAGTGGTATATATTTATTTGTGGCAGAAAATGTGGTATAATGCGGCAATCCTGGAATGAGGCGGTGCGAATGTTGCGACAGAAGATCAAAGTCTATGCTGTGCCACTGTTACTTGTTTTGCTTGGCATAATTCTACAGATTTTGTCTGAGACACAGCTACTGGATAGCTTTTTATCTGAATTGGTCATTGAAGAAAAAGTGGCTACGGTAAAAACTGCGGTAAATATTCTTGGCTATATAGTCTTTGTGGCACCACTTGGATGGCAGTCAGTAACAAGAGGAAGGAAGGCATCAGCCTGCGACAATACGATCGCGAGATATATCAATGAACAGAGAGAACTCGTGTTTACAATTTTAAGTGAACATAAATATGTTGAAGGTTCTTCTGAAGATCTCAATATTCGTGTTTTTCGAAAAAGATGGAATCGGCTTATACTTGAAAACGAAGACAAATTCTATACTAGAAGGATTGAAGGAAAACTATCTTTCGCTATCTCAAAAAATGAAGGACTTTGCGTTAAGGCGTTTAAAGAAAAAAGATCAATGTTGGAGATTGAAGATGCATCCAAGAAAGAGTATAATTTAACCGAAAGACAGAAGGTGCTTGCGGGGGATTTGAAATTTGTTGTTGCAGTACCTTTTCATCCAGACCGCGACGGAAAAATAAAATATGTGATCTGCTTTGATTCTTTTCAAAAGATCGCAAAAGCAGGCTGTGAACAAGGAATACTGAAGCAGTGTGAATCGATTGCTTATACAGTTGGATCTCTGATTCAGTAAATATGGAGGCAATTCACTATGGGCAATAAGAAAATTATTGTTAGAGACAAAGAAAGCTCCCCACCAACTAGAGATCAGTTAGATTATCTGCACAAAAAGAAGATACAAATAATGGAAACAAGAGGATTGAACTCGAGTCGTCGAATTGTGGTTAGGATCTCAGGCTCTGCGTTCGTTTTGTGTGATCCAGAGGAAGAAGAAAAATACAAGCGATTGACTCCTTCGAATTCAGTTTTATAAATGCGAATAATCCTATCAAGCTCGGCATTGCTGAGCTTTTTTTATTGCGTTTATTTTGAGACATCAGGGGTGATTTAATGATCTGCGTTTATCCTGCTGACTGCACCGACTTCTCTACGAACGGTAACGGCACCATTGAGCCGACTTCCGCTCAGGTGACGGAAACCCTGAATGGAGAATACGAGCTACAGCTGGTTCATCCCATTGACGATGCGGGAAAATGGCAGCGACTGGTGGAAGGTTGTATCCTCCGGGCTCCGGTTCCGGCGGCGACAACGCCCCGGGTGCACTTTTCTGCGCCGGGTGATGATAGCGGGACGGAGATCTATCGTATCCATACAGACTTTCCCGGAGCGGAAACCCGGAAAGGCACCCTGAATCTGCGCTCCGGCCCCGGAAGGAACTATAAGATCCTCGCGGCTTATAAGAACACCCTGACCGTGCAGGTGATCGCGAAAACCAGCGCTTCCTGGTATGAGGTCACTGCCCCGGATGGAAAGCACGGATACATGGATACCACCTATCTGGTATATGACCACACCGAGGGTTCTGCTTCTGAGGCTGTTTCCTCCGTCGTGGAAGAGAGACAGCTCCGAGACCAGCCTTTCCGGATCTACCGGATCGTCCCTGAACTGGACCAGATCACAGTCTATGCACGGCATATCTTCTATGACCTGCTGGACAACATGATCAAAAGCTACAAGCCTTCACCCTCTGCGGTGGGGGCTTCTGTTGTACAGACGGTCTCTTCTTCCTGCCTGTCCGAGCATGACTTCACCTTCTATTCTGACCTGGACAGCACGGCGGAGGATGTGGAATTCGAAAATGTGAACCCCGTGGACGCCATCCTTGGCGAGGACGGTGTCGTAGAGAAATATGCCGGTGAGCTCACCCGTGACTGGTGGGATGTTTTCGTCGTGAAACGGGTCGGGCAAGACAGCAATGTTCAGATCCGGCAGGCGAAAAACCTGCTGGGAATCTCCTATGATATCGACCTGACCGACGTCGTTACCCGGATCATGCCGACCGGTGAGAATGCTGACGGAAACGTGCTGTATCTGCCGGAATTGTATATCGACAGTCCGCTGATCGACACCTATACCCATCCGAAATGGATTCATCTACCGGTTTCCGAAGCGAAGGAAGATACCGATGGTGACGATGCTAAGACCAAAGAAGAGTGCTATACCCTCATGCGGGATGCCGCACAGGCCCAGTTTGACGCTGGGTGCGATGTTCCGACCATCACGCTGGACGTCAGCTTTATCAACTGCGCCGAAACGGAAGAGTATGCGGAATATGGCTTTCTGCAGAACATCTTCCTCGGCGACGCTGTCCGGGTAATTGCTCCACGGATCGGTGTCTGGGTATCCATGCGGATGACGCAGTATACCTACGACTGCCTGACCCGGAAATATACCCAGATGACCCTCGGCACGGTTGCGGATACCGTGGAGGGAAATACGATATCCGCCCGGCAGCTGCCCTCCGGGATCATCACCGGCAGCAAACTGGCGATTAACTCCGTCGGCTCCGGCGCTCTGCAGAATGGTTCCGTCGGTTCCCTGCAGATCAAGATGGCGGCGATTGAAACTGCCCACATTGAGGATGCGGCGATCACCAAGGCCAAAATCGGAGAAGCGGCGATCGGAACCGCACAGATCGAGGATGCCGCAGTTACCAAGGCGAAGATCGGACAGGCTGCGATCGGCACTGCTCAGATCGAGGACGCCGCCATTACGCAGGCCAAGATCGGCAACGCCGCGATCGGTGCCGCTCAGATCGAAGACGGCACGATCACTTCCGCGAAAATCGGCTCCGGCGAGATCCAGACTGCCAACATCCATGACGGTGCGATCACCCATGCGAAAATCGGACAGGCGGCGGTCGACACTGCCAACATCAAAGAAGCCGCTGTGGATACCGCGCAGATCAAAGACGCCGCGATCACAAACGCCAAAATCGGCGGTCTGGCTGTTGGTACGGCAAACATACAGGACGCTGCCATTGTCGCGGCAAAAATTCTTGACGGCGAAATTGTCACAGCGAAGATCGCTCAGCTGGCAGTGACGGAAGGCAAGATCGCTGACCTGGCTGTTACTACTGCAAAGATCGCAGAAGCCGCGATTACCAATGCGAAGATCGCCAATGCCGCTGTGGGCACAGCGCAGATTGCCTTGGGCGCGATCACAACCGCGCTGATCGCGCAGGGTGCCATCGGCACCGCTCAGATCGCTGATGCCTCCATTACGGACGCGAAGATCATCTCCCTGAATGCCGATGTCATTACTTCTGGCACACTGGCCACTGAGCGCCTGATCATCACCGGGGCAAACGGCCTGATCTATGAAATCAACGCTGAAGCCTCGGGCCTTTCCGTTCAGGAATTGCAGGATGACAAATACAAAGAGCAGATCAACGGCACCGTCATCGTTGCCCGGTCCATCACGGCGCAGCAGATTGCTGCCGCGACCATTACCGCGAACGAGATCGTTGCCGCAACCATTACCGGCGACAAGATTGCTGCCGCAACCATTGAAGGCAGCAACATCAAGGCCGGGGCCATTACAACTTCTCATGTGGCTTCCAACTTCGGTGAAACCCTTGACCTGTCAAGCAATACGGGTATCCGGCAAACAGTTCAGCAGATCTACACCGATATGGATGCCGCGATCGCTGCGGCGGGCGGCGGTGAAATCATCGTTGGCACACAGACTGCCAGCACCAGCGCGTGGACCGGTGCGGCTTCCTTCTCCCAGCTGCGGGATGGACAGCAGATCGTATATTGGCTCCCTGTAGCACCGACTTCTACGGCGGTTACGCTGGAACTGACCCTGCCGGACAATACGACCACAGGCGCGGTTCCGGTCTACTACAGCGGAACAACCCGGCTGACGAACCATTACACTGCAGGCAACGCCATCCGGCTGATCTATAAAGAGAATGCCCCGATCAGCGGTTCCAACTATACCGGCTGGTGGGCGGACGCCAACTATGACAGCGGCAATACCTATGACCGGATTAAGCTCGGGAACTCTGTCGTCTGCAAACAGAACATCACCTGGGGTATGCTGGCTGTTGGTGATGATACTGGGTATTACAATCTGACTGGCGGCTGCTCTTTCAACGTAGATCATCCCATTCTGTACCCGTCCTCCAACGGAACGGCAGGATATTACCTTTCCAACGTATACCTCTGCTATCCGACCATCAGCCTACGGACAGTTACCGGGGACAGTAGCTTTGCGGTCACAGCCCGGAAAACAGTATATCTGGTCGGAACGCTGAGTGGAAAAATGTTCACTGTACGAGGCGCGAACTGGCTGACCACGAATCCCACTGACTCCACAGAGACCCTATCCTTCATTTCCCTCGGGTACATGTACAACACCTATCAGATGTACCTGTATCCGGAGCATCCGATTTACCGGATGAAGAATGGCGTGCTTACCGCTGTTTCCCAGATGGCGTATGAGGCCTATGAGGCAATCGACAATCTGGAGATCGGCGGCAGGAACTACCTCCTGAACTCCGGGGATGAAGCGGTGACAAGCGCTGATCTGATCGCCCGGTATGCTCTTTCCGAACCAATGGTGGACGGAGAAACGTATACGCTTTCCCTGTGTGTTTCGACTCTGGATCTGTCCGAGATTGACGTTTATATGGCTGACGGGCATGTCCTGCTCGAGTCGATTGCGCTGGATGCTTCCGAAACTTCGGAGATCGTCCATGTGACATTCATGGCGGAGTATTGCTCTGGTTATACCCCAGAGGATAACCCGAACAACGCCGACATCCTGATCATGCGTTCTCCGACTGGAATGTCGTCTCCGGAAGAGTTCACAATCCACTGGGCAAAGCTGGAGAAAGGCAACCGGGCAACCGACTACACTCCCGCCCCTGAGGATGCGGAGGAAACGCTGGAACTGAAGCTGGCTTCCGTCCGTGCCCAGATCAGCACGGAAGCGGACAGCATCCGGCAGGAGGTTCAGGCGAATTACGCCCTGTCCAGTGATATGTCCCAGGTCAGAACGCAGCTGACCACCCTGTCGGAACAGACGGAGGATAACTTCACCTGGTCCGTGACAAGGATCAACCAGCTGGAAGAAGACCTGCAGAATGCCCATGAGGCAACTGAGGAAGAGCTCGCCATCATCCGTACCTACATGACCTTCGGGGAGAACGGCCTGATCATCGGGAAAACCGGTAACCCGTTCACTTTCCGGGTCGTGAACGACCGGCTGGCATTCTACATGAATGACACCGAGGTCGCCTATCTGAGCAACAATAAACTGTATGTCACACAGGCCGAGATCCTGACGCAACTAGTCATCGGCAAGTTTGCCTTTGTCCCGCAGACAAACGGCAATATGTCCATTGTTTACAACGGGTAATACCGGGAAAGGAGAATACCATGGCAACAACCGTTAATTATTCCGCATCGCTGGTCACCCGGAAGACGAACTCTTCCTCGAACGGCAGCTCCAACAGCGCGGCGCAGGAATTCTATGAAGCCGGTTCAAACAACGTTGGTATCATCTGCTTTTCCGGCATGAACCTTGCCAACAAGGTCATACAGGAAGTTTACTTCACCATCACGGCAAAGAAGGCCGGTTATGGTGAAGGAAGCACGAAAACGGTTTATCTCCGGAAGGCAAACTACCAGAACAGTATTGTCTCCGGAGTGACCGGTTCCGGGTATGCCGGTGATGCGCTGGGAACCTTTACCGGACACTTCTATGGCAATACCTCTGCCTATGAGATGACCGGAACGCTGTTCAATGCCATCGCGTCGTATCTCGCTGCCGGGAACAACACGTTCACGATCTACAATCCCAGCCCCAGCGCCTCCGCGCAGGGTTATTCCTATAACTACCTGTCGTGGTCGGATGTTGTGATTACGGTGACCTACGAGGAAGGCGTATCGGAACCGAGCACGTCCGCATCCTCTGTGGCCATGGGCAGTGCGGTGACGATTTACACCAACCGGCAGAGCACCGCGATGACGCACACAATCTCGTACTGGTTCGGCAATACCAGCGGCGCGATTGCTACGAATGTCGGCGCGTCCGTTTCCTGGACTCCGCCCTTGTCGCTGGCAAGCCAGATCCCGAACGCCACCAGCGGTATCTGCACGATCACCTGTAACACCTTTGTGAACGGGAGCCTGATCGGCACACGAACGTGCACCATCACGCTGACGGTTCCGGCCAGTGTAGTGCCCTCCATCTCCGCTGTGACGGTCGATGATACGAACAGCACGGTCAAAACCCGGATCGCGGCCTACGTGAAGGGACTGAGCAAACTGTCGGTGGCCATCACGGCGGCTGGCGTCCGGGGCAGCACCATTTCTTCTTACCGGACAACGCTGGATGGCGTGACCTATACAGCGGCTTCCTTCACGGCAACAAAGGCGCTGTCGGCTGCGGGCTCCCTGACGCTTTCCATAACAGTGACGGACAGCCGGGGCCGGACGGCAACGTACAGCACAACGCTGACGGTTTTGGATTATTCCTATCCGTCCATTTCCCGGTTTACGGCAGAACGCTGTAACAGTGGAGGCACCGCCGCGCAGGTAGATGGCAACAAAGTCCGGTATACCCTGACCGGCGGCGGTTCTTCCCTGAACAGCAAGAACACCCTGACCTGCACGGTCTATTACAAGCTATCCACGGCCAGCGCATGGACGCAGGCGGAGACGGTGACGCCGTCCTCGTATGCCATCAGCCAGACGAACAAGCTGATGAGCCAGACCTTCGATCCGCTGTACAGCTACAATCTGAAAGTCACGGTCGCTGACTACTTCTACTCCGTGGAGCAGATCATCAGCATCGGCACAAAACAGGTGCTTCTGGATTTCCTGTCCAACGGCAACGGCATCGGCATCGGGAAGGTCGCTGAAACGAACGGATACATTGACTGCGGATGGCCGCTGAAGCTGAGTACCCCGCTGGCGATTGCTTACGGCGGCACCGGTTCTGTGAACGCCAATGCGGCAATCGCCAATCTCGGCGGTGTGAAGAAGGCCGGGGACACAATGACGGGCAACCTGAACATTCAAGGAACCCTGTATCCGTCCCTTTGCCTGCTGCCGACGAATAGTGGGCAAACAAACCGGATCGTTTTCGAGGGAAGTTATGTCGGCGCTGCATCATTCGCCGCATGGGAGGACAGCACGGGCAACAACCGCCGGATGCTGGAAGTTCGAACAAAAGCCTATGCATCCAGCCTTGACAACGCGGTCATGGTCCGTGTTTGCGATGGCGGCACCTGGGGAAACTACCGGGTTTTCCATGAAGGCATGGAGACAGTGATTCCACTTTCCAAAGGTGGAACTGGAGGCACTTCCGCAGCAACAGCCCGGTCGAAAATCGGCGCGAACAACGCCAGCAACCTCACCACAGGCACTCTGCCCGCGGCACGGCTGCCGTTCAAGATCGAGTATGGCCAGACAAGTGTCACAGGAGTATCCTGGACAACGGTCAACCTAACTGCAGGTTTTACTGCCACCCCGACGATCATCGTATCTTATGCCGGGAACCCGACGTCCAGCGGCATCGCTGTCCTGAAAACCGGCAGTGAATCCACCACCAGCTTCCAGGTCTGTATGGCAGGATCTTCTGGTTCTGGCACACGGAAAGTCAACTGGATAGCGATCGGAACTTAAACCATTTTCTCGGAAATAGCTGCCTTGTCCACCCAGGGCAGTTTTTTCATATCAACATGAAGGAGGAATATCCAATGCGTGATTTTTCTATCGACCTGATCTGGGCAAAGATTCAGGTGGCCATCACCGCTGTGGGCGGATGGATTGGCTGGTTTCTGGGAGGTGTGGACGGTATGCTGATTGCCCTGATTGTGCTCATGACGCTGGATTATCTCTCTGGCGTTATGTGCGCCATCGCGGATAAGAAGCTGTCCAGCGCCATTGGCTTCAAAGGCATCTGCAAAAAGGTGCTGATCCTGATGCTGGTCGGTGTGGCCAACATCATCGACACACATGTGGTCGGCAGCGGGGCTGTCCTGCGGGGTGCCGTCATCTGCTTTTACCTGAGCAATGAGGGCCTGAGTCTGCTGGAGAACGCGGCCTATCTCGGACTGCCTGTTCCTGACAAGCTCCGCGAGATCCTTGCCCAGCTGCACGAACGCTCCAAGAAGGAAGGAAAAGAAGAACAGACCGATGAGGGTGGAGGCGAATAACCTCCGCCCCATTTTTCTGATGGGAGATGAGCATGATGCTTGATGTCAATAAACTGATTGCCTCCGTAGAGGAGTGCCTTGGCTGGCCCTATGTCTCCCCGGGAACAAACGATTCCCGGGGAATTGACT
>CAMKNZ010000037.1 GCA_946414315.1 uncultured Clostridia bacterium | reverse complement strand
TTCTCGCCCAGATAGCTTTCCGCAGTTTCCTTCATCTTGGTCAGGATCATCGCGCTGATGTCCTGGGGTGTATACTGTTTTCCGTCAATGTTTACCTTGTAGCTGGTACCCATCTCACGCTTGATGGAGATCACCGTGCGTTCGGGATTGGTAACCGCCTGCCGCTTTGCGACCTGACCGATCAGTCGCTCCCCGTCTTTCGTGAACGCGACGACGGAAGGCGTCGTGCGGCTTCCTTCCGCGTTGGCGATGACAGTGGGCTGTCCGCCTTCCATCACAGCCACGCAACTGTTGGTGGTTCCCAGGTCGATACCGATAATCTTGCTCATAATAATCCCTCCGTTTTATCTTCCTTCAGTGAAGTTGATATCTTTTTCAGTTTTGAGCGGCGACCTTCCGGGCGGCGCCCGTCTATTTCCGAAAACGCTTTCGCGTTATTCCGGCACAACTTTAACCATGGCATGCCTCAACACTTTATCGCCGATCAGGTAGCCCTTCTGGAGCACCTGGCACACTGTTCCGGGTTCACCTTCGTCTTCCGTCCCCTGCATAATGGCGTTTTCAAGGTTCGGATCGAATTTCTCGCCCAGCCGGTCAATCGGTTTCACGTCCAGTTTCCCGTATACGTCGGTCATCTGCTTCAGCACCATCTCCACACCGTTTTTCAGTGCTTCATCCGTGCTTTCTGATGCCGCGGCCACCGCTCTTTCAAGATTGTCAAGCACCGGAAGCATCAGGGCTGCTGTATCTTTACGACCGTCAGCGTAAGCGTCTGTCCGGATGCTCTCGTTCCTGCGGCGGTAGTTCTCAAAATCGGCCTGTACCCGCTGCGCCATCGCCAGGTATTCGTTTGCTTTGGCGTTTGCGTCTTCCAGTGCCTGCTGTAGCGGGTCCTTCGTTTCAGCTTCGGAAGCTGTTCCTTCGGGCTGTTCCGCAGGGGTTTCAGCCGCCACCGGCGCTTCTTCCCGTTCCTTTTCAGCTTCCGTCGGAGTGTTTTTCTTCTTGCTCATTTTGCTGTCGCCTTTCATTCTTTGTCAGTGGCACTGCCTCTTTCATCGCCGGTGAACATATCGGTCAGTTCATGTCCCATCATGTTCAGGATCGAAATCACTCTGGAGTATCTCATCCGCGTCGGTCCGATCACTCCGATGGTTCCCTGCTGTCCTCCCTTGGTGGAATAGGTGGCGGTCACAATGGAACAGTCGGCCATTTCCGGAACGCCGGTTTCCGGCCCGATCCGGACCGTAAAAGCCAGTTCGCTGTTTCCCCGGATGATATCGGCCAGTTTGTCCCGTGTTTCCATCAGGCTCAGGAAAGATCTGGCCTTGTCCATGTCGCTGTATTCGGGATAGCTCAGCATATTGCTGGTACCGCCGATGGCTACATGCGGAATCCTGGGTTTCTGCTGCCCTTCGGTAAAGTATCCGTACAGTCCGCGCAGGATTTCGTCATTCCCCTCCATCCGGCGGATCAGTTCAGGCAGCGACCTGCAGGCGTCTGTCAGCGTGCAGCCTCTCAGTTCCTGCGTCAGCGTCCTTGAAATCGCGTACAGCGTATCTCCGTCGACTTCCGGACTGATGCGGATCACGCTGTCCCGGATCACTCCCTGGTCTGTCACGATCACCACCAGTGCGCTGCCCGTAGAAACGGGAACAAGCTGGATTGTCTGCAGCCTCGGTTCTGTTCCTTTCGGAGACAGCACAACGGCTGTATACTGTGTCAGGCTGGAGAGAACCCTGGCGGCATGATCGATCACATCTTCCATCTGATGAACCCTTCCGGAAAAATGGCTCAGCACGCTTTCCGCGCTGTCATCCGGAATGATCCCGGCCTGCAGCAGCGAATCGACGTACAGCCTGTAGGCTTTTGCGGAAGGAATCCGTCCGGCGGAAACATGGGGCTGGTCCAGGAAGCCCAGTTCCTCCAGGTCGCTCATCTCGTTGCGGATCGTGGCGGAAGAAAGGTTTGTTTCGTATTTCCGGCTGATCGTGCGGGATCCGACCGGAACGCCGGTCAGGATATAATCGTCTATGATCGCGCGGAGAATTCGCATTTTCCGGTCGTCCATCTGCATCTGACCGTCCCCTTTCTTTCAGGTTGTTAGCACTCAGCTCCATCGAGTGCTAACCACAGGCATAATGTATCACCGGGATCTGTCTTTGTCAATAGTTTCCATCATGTTTTTCCGTGAAATCTGCGTGAATATTCGATGAAAAACAGGACGGCAATCCGGCACCGTCCTGCTTCCTTTTTCTGTTCGACTGACTGGTTTACAGCCCGTTGGTCTGGTAGATTCTGCTGCCCATCTCCGGGCTGACATAGGTGATGGCGAAATCTTTTTCCGAATAATAATACAGGTAAACGGTGGTTCCGTCGTCATGGGTCCATCCGCAGGCCTGGCTGATCAGGTCGGTCCGGTACCGGTCCGGATTGATCGTGTCCATCAGCGCCTTGATCTTCAGCGGCTCCGCTTCGGTCCTGGTGCCGTACAGTGATTCGAGCGCCCCGGTCAGGTACTGGAATGCGCTCTGCGCTCCCTGAGGAAACTCATAGGAAATCATCATCAGCCTGTCTTCCCGGAACATAAAGATCAGATCCGCTGTAAACCGGCTCACGACAACCTTCCCGTCTGAAAACATGACCGACCAGTTCTGCATGCTTCGTTCGGTCATCGGTTCGGTTTCAAACGCCTTCACCTGCTGGCTGTTCATTCCCCAGCGAATCCCGTCGCGGAAACGGAAAGCGTTGGGCGCCGGCGTTGCCGTCGGTATTGCACTCTGCAAAAGCCATTCCCGGATCCCTTCGGCCCCGGCGCCCGATACGGCGAGCAGGATCACCAGCACAAGCAAAAACGCGGTAGTCCGTTTCATCCTTTCACGCTCCGTTTCTTTCAGGGGCTTTTATCTCTCCGACAGTTCCGTAAGCTGCAGATACGCTTCTTCCAGGATCCTTTCCTGTTCGGCGGCATATCCGTTTTCCGGTTCATAGACGATCTCTTCCCCGAAAGTAAAGGTTCTTTTTTCCCGGTTCGCGAATACGGGCATCATTCTCATTTTCTTTCCGGTTTTTTTCCACCAGGCTTCCGCCAGCATCACGAATCCGGGAGAAAGTTCGCTGATTCCGCCCTTCACATATTTCCCTTCCGGGTGTTCCGGGAATATCATCAGGTTTTCACCCTGCTCCAGCGCTTCGACGCTTTCCCTCAGCGTCTGGCGAAGTTTCATCGGCGAGTCCCTGTATACGGCGATGGCCCGCAGCGCGTTCATAACGTTCACGCTCAGCCATCCGAGATACCAGGCCAGCAGCTTCCGCACGAAAATTGGAAGATAGGTCTTTTTGCTGAACGTGTTCTCATACAGATAGGCGCGGACGTCCTTCTTCTTGAACATCATCTTCGAGATGACCCAGAATCTCACCGGCACCGGAAAACAGAGCGCGCTTGCAATCGGTCCGTAGATTTCGGCATGGTTTCCGAGAAAGACTACGGGATTATCCGGATCAAGCTTAACATGGTCAAGATCAACCATCCTGTGACGGTTAAACGGTCTGAGAATCGCAATGGTCGTCCGTGTGACGATCCGTTCTTTCAGGCTGATAATCCTGTCTTTCAGGGACTTGTTCATCTTCCCGGATAGTTCACTCACGGTTCATTTTTCCTTTTCAGAAGCTAATAATTTCAGGCCAAGCCCGGCAGGGATACCGACCGTAATGATCATCAGGATATAGATCATGATCTTGTTCCATGTTGTCCTGTCCAGGGCGAATTCCAGGCCGATCACGGCACCGACCATCAGCAGAAGACTGGTAATCGCTGCAGCTGCAAGAACAGACTTCGGTCTGTTGCTGCGCCTGGCAGCAAGGATCACGCCGATCGCAACCATGAGGGCTGCAGCAATCTGCTGAAGTCCTACAAACGTGATGCTCAGAAACCGATCGTACCGCAGGCTTTCCGTAATAATGGCGGAAGCTCCGAATAAAAGCAGGAATTCGATTGTCAGATTCCCGGGTTTCCCGTTGCGGCATAACCGGAATGCAAGGACAACAAACAGAATGACCGCTGCCGCCGCGGCAACATAATAAGTAGCCAGGCATGGTTCATCCTCGCCGACGGCAAGGAACGTTCCATGGAGGAAAGTACTGTCCAGCGGCCGGCTGATGTCAAAGTCTTCAATCCGGTTCTCACCGATTCGCTCCGCTGCAATCAGCGGAAGGACCGCCAGGCTCAGCACATCCAGAATTCTGCCCGGTTTTTCCTTCATCACTTTTGCGCTGATATATCCGCCGAGCCACACGCCGCCTATCAGTCCGAACATGCTCCATCCGCCGCCGTCCAGATGCGGCCAGAATGATACCGGCGTCATCTGACCGAGTTCCTGGTTAAGCAGGCAAAAGCATACACGCGACAAGACGAGTCCGCAGATGTATGACAGCACTGCAGTAAGCGGTACCGTCCCTTTCTTCAGACCGAGCATCCGCCCCGCGATCGCCAGGACGATCACGGCAAACAGAGCGCCCAGTGCCACGTACAGTCCGAATGCATACATCCGGATCCCGAAAAGCTCAACGATCACAGCTTCATCGATCAGATTCATCCCGTTTTCCCTTCTGTAACGCTGATCCTATCAGCCTTACGGCTTCGCGGTCGCGAAATAGATGATATCGCTCAGCGTACGGTCGTCGCCGCCGGGCATTCCTTTATAGATCTGGTCACCGAACACCATTTCGGCGCTGTTTCCACCGTCCAGGTTAAACGCCTGCACGCAGCCGAGTCCGTACATGAACTCAGCCAGTTTTCCCTGTGAAAAACCGGATTTCCCGGACCGGTCCTTCGCTTCAATGATAACCATAACGTAGCTCAGCCGGTCAAGCTGTCCGATCGCGGCGCGGGGTTCCCGTCCGCCGGGATTATACCCGTAGTTCTCATCCAGTTCCAGCAGCTCGCCGTCCTTGACCAATGCCGGCCCGAAGGTGAAAGCGTTCACCAGTTTCCTGCCCGCTTTTTTCAGTTCTTCAGGAAATTCCTTGATCCCTTTGGACCGGACAAACAGATGGAAATCACCTGCGTCGTCGATCACAAGGATGTCCTTGAGCTTGTTTGACTTACTGCGGATCTTCTGCGTCATCCGGTATTCAAACGTCGTTTTGTCCGGTTTGTCGGTATAGTTGTCTCCGTTCAGGGCAATCACAGCGTTGTATGTTTTGGCCATGGCTTTTACGGTTTTGGTCTTTGTGGAGGCAACCTTGTCCGGATTGGCCACGCCGGTACGGAACTGTGAAGCGTCAGCGATCTTCACATAGGCAATATGCATCTTTGTTCCGTCTTCCATTTCCCGATGTTCCATCTTCACGCTGATCGTTTCATCCTCATAGCCGTCCTCTGTATAAAGGGAGGGATCCGGCGCGGGTGCGGGCGAAAAGTCAAGGGGAAGCACATACTGGGATGTATGATCGGAAATCTCTCCCGAATCCAGATCCTCATCTTCGTAGATTTCTTCTGCTTCTTCTGCACAGGCTGAAGCAAACAGCAGTCTCCCGAAATCAATTTCTTCCTCGTCATCTTCCTCGTTCATCAGTTCCATCTTAACGTTATTGAGCATGTTCGGGGATGATACGACAAACGGCATCGCGATGATCATCGCAGCGCACAGCAGGATCAGCAGAATCCTCACAGGCATTTTCATGTTTATTCGTCCTCTTTCTCTTCGTCAGCCATCTTGGTGTTGAATATATCCACCAGTTTCTGAGCAAGCACTTCGTCTTCAACGGGCACGAAGCTTTCGGTTTCCTCGCCGTCTTCCTCCGCTTCCGCGACGATCCGGCATACAATGCATTCCTGGTTTTCGTCTTCTTCCGCTTCGTCCGTTACTTCGGTCAGCAGGGCATATTCGTCTCCGTTATAGAAGACATAGTCAATCACGGCAAAGGGAATTACGTTACCGTCTTCGTCTTCAAAATCGATGATATCCTCTTCCATGCTGTTCATTTCGTTCTCGTCCATTTTTCAGTGTCCTCCTCTTCTATTTTCAGCGCCTCAGCGCCGGAAAACAACAACAGATTATACTCAAACCGAAACGTCTTGACAAGTTGACTTTCCGCCTTGCCGGTCTTATCATTGAACCGGCGGATTGTCTTTCTGTTTGAGCGCGTGGCGTGTTCCGTCCGGTTCCTGGATGACCGTGTTGTCAAGCATCGCTTTCATGTTTTCCCGGAATTCGGCAAGGTATTCATGCCTGAGCGCCGCCTGCTCGGCGGATTCTTCTTCCGTAAGGCCTCCGGCTTTCTTTTTTCTCGCCAGTTCGTTGATCCGCTCGATCTTTTTTCTTTCCATCTTTGACCCTCTTGATTCAGTAAGGAGTATCTATGATTCAGGGAAAATGGTTTGCCCCGGGTTCTGATCTTACCGACGTTATTCCCGTGCGCACCGCAGTATTCGGCCGCGGTTCGGATGACTGCGACGCTCTGAGCTGGAACGCCCTCGTTTTTGAGGATTCCGTTCCCGTCGCCGTCGGCCGCATCTGGTGGGAAGACGGTGCCTACCGTCTGGGCGATATCGGCGTCCTGAAAGACCGCCGCAGCAGGCGGCTGGGAGACCTGGTCCTGCGTCTGCTGCTCTTTAAGGCTCAGAGCCATGCCGCGCGGGAAGTGCGTCTTTGCTGTCCCCTCAGTGTTACAGGTTTTTTCGAACGTCTCGGTTTCCGAACCCTGCCTTCCAACGACGCCGCGTCCGTTGAAATGATACTCCCGGGAGACCGCATCGATCTGGATACCTGTAAAAACTGTTCCAGGAACGGTTGTCCGAACCGTAAAGAATAAACCTTTACGCCTTTGTGATCACCTGAGTATCCCCCATTGCAGGTGCCGGCTGTTCCGGCGCCTGTTTTTGTGTAATCCTTCTCAGATCCCCGCCGATCATCAGCGTCAGGAGCAGAAGCAGTGCGGCGCTTCCGGTTTTTACTGCGTAGTCCGCGATCCCGCTTCCTGCGCTCACGATTTGCAGCGATGTGATCAGGTTAATTGCGATGCAGATGCAGACTGCTGCCAGATCAACGACCGTTCTCACCGTCATTCTGCCGTACCTGGCCCGTCTCACTGACCAGAGCACCGCACAGGCAAGCATCGTACCGCAGGATGTGAATCGGAAAAGGTTCATCGGCTGAATACGGAAATCTTCCGTCACAAGGCGGATCGCCGCCCAGATACATACCGTGATCATGATCAGATCGCCGTTATCAGGCAGTTCGTTTCTCCGGAAGATCAGCCACAGGCATACCAGGAGAAACATCACGGCGGCAGCACATGTTTCGATTCGTCCGGGCATATAATACCCGTTGACGCTCAGCCACCGGATACAGGGAAGCGGCTCAAGCACCTTCGATCCGGTTCCCGTTCCCGCTTCCTGAAATGCTTTGAGTACCGCCAGGGCGGGCAGCAGGCCGAAGCCGATCCCGTTCATCACCTGCCCGGCGAAGATCTCCCTTCCGCTTCTTTTTTTTCTGCCGATCAGCCACAGGCTCATAAACAGAAACAAAACCACAACGGAAATGACAGCATATATGCCTGTCACCGTCACATCCACGCCGGCAACCTCGAAGAGCACCTCACTCATGCGGCCTCTCCTCCTTGAACACCCAGCGTTCCTGGAACCGGTAGCTGAGGAAATACAGCATCGTATCCATCAGGATCTTGGCAAGCCAGTCTGCCATGCCGATTTTTCCCAGCGCCCATACGCCCGCGTTGGAGATTGTGATGATCGCAATACACAGGATCGCGTATTTCAGCGCCGGTTTTCCTGCTTTTCCCTTCATCTTGAACACTAGGTTCTTGTTCATGATGAAATTGATCACGGAACTGACCAGCCTGGCGCCCCAGCCGCTTATCTGGAGATTGAGCATGGAACCGCGGGCGAATCCGACCGGCGGAAGGATCCATTTACGAAGGACCAGCGCAAGGAGCTGATCGATCAGGAAGCAGATCAGCGATACGCTCATAAATTTGATGAAGCTGCCG
Source organism: uncultured Clostridia bacterium (assembly GCA_946414315.1). Classification (GTDB taxonomy): domain Bacteria; phylum Bacillota; class Clostridia; order Christensenellales; family Aristaeellaceae; genus Aristaeella. The sequence continues at coordinate 4,020 of CAMKNZ010000037.1, read as the reverse complement.
AATATTACCTTATAGATCCGCCAGCTGTCCCTGATCGGATGGAAATGCGTGCCCTCATTCTCGTTTTCGTAGATCGTTTCGATCGTGATCGGAATCATCGGAATCCGGGCCCGGGAACAGGCGATCAGCACTTTCATTTCATATTCGTACCGTTCTCCTTCAACCTCTGCCATAAACGGCAGCTCTTCCTTCCGGAATGCCCTCAGGCCGGTCTGTGTGTCCGGCAGATACTGCCCGTACAGTAATTTAAAGATGACCGAGGTGATCTTGTTCCCGCTTCTGCTTTTGGGCGGGACATTTTCAAGGTTGAAATCCCGGCTGCCCAGATACAGGGCCCGTTCTCCCTTTTCAAGTTGCTCTGCCAGGTGCAGGCAGTCGGCCACCGTATGCTGTCCGTCCGCGTCCGCGGTAATGACGCCGGTAATATCCGGCATGTTTTCCATGATGTATTTGTATCCGGTCTTCAGAGCGACGCCCTTGCCCTTGTTGACCTCATGGTGAAGCACCACGGTGTCTTCCACCGCGTCCACTTCTTCAAAGATGGGCTGGTACTTTTCGCTGGATCCGTCGTCAATTACAACAATATGGGCAAAACCGCCCTCTTTCAATTTCTGTATATAGGCCGGAAGCCGTTCATCCGGCTCAAGCGACGGGATCAGGATAACCGCCTGTTCAGCCGCGTGATTTGCCATCTCTCTTCATCCTCTCTGCACAAACCCATATATACACATTATAGAATTATACCCCGAATCGTCTGAAAACACAACATATATTGTTTAATCTTTGATTGACATACAACAACTATGCTTCTATAATTTATCACGAAGATTCTATCGGAGGTAAATCGCATGGGCAGCAATGCATCCAGGAACCTGGAAGACCAGCGCCGGGAACAGAACGGTATCGTCTATTTTGACCGCGGAACGCTCACCGGCAAAAATGGCCGCCAATATGACCGCTATGCCATCCAGACCCATTTTATAGAAGTTGGAGAGGATCAGGCCGAAATTGTCAGGCGGTACGTTCTGCCGCTCTACCGTGAGGGGGACGTCCTTTCCTTCGGTGCCAAGGTGATGGCGATGTGCACCCGCAATGTTTTCACCAAAGAACAGATTAAACCGGGATTCTGGGCGAAGCTCCTTTCCCCCCACGCCAGTGAAACGGTTGCCGGGATCGGTATGCATGATCCGTACAAGCTTCAGCTGGCCATCAACATGGTCGGGGCACCCCGTGTAGTCTTCGCTTCCTTCGTTTCCGCCGTGACCAAGCCTTTCGGGGTCAAAGGACTGTTTTATAAAATCGTCGGTAAAGGCGTGGCCGGGATCGACGGTTTCTACTACCGGTCCTCCTTCGACCGTTATAAGGACCTTGCGCTTGTCAACAATGAGAACGCTCAGGAACTGTGCGACGAACTGGAAAAAAAGACCGGTGTCCCGGTTGTTCTGATGGATGCAAACGATATAGACCAGAATCAGCTGGGAAAATGCACGGATTTCCCGCTCACGGACGATGAGATCCAGGACGCTATGGCTGATAATCCTTCCGGACAGGGCGACGAGCTGACGCCTCTGATCCTGATCCGTCCTCTGTCCTGACATGCGTCACGTTCCGTCTTCTGATACAGCCCATGCCGGCGTCCTCTCTTTTGAAGAGGCGCTGGTTCCGACTGCTTCGGATTTTGACCGCAGCCGCTGGCTTTATGTGCCCGACCACTACAGTGAATACCGTTATCTGCTCGGCACCCGGGGCAGCAATCCCCTGATTTGCATCGGGATCAATCCTTCCACTGCCATTCCAGACCGGCTGGACAACACGCTGAAATCCGCGGAACGGATCGCGCTTCACAATGGATATGATTCTTTTGTAATGTTCAACGTCTATGCACAGCGCGCGACAGACCCCGACGATATGGAGCGGGAGCTGAATCCCTTGCTTCATCGGGAGAACATGAAAGCCTTCACCTGGCTTCTTTCACAGTTTTCATCTTCCCCGCATCTCTGGGCCGCTTGGGGAGCGATCATCGAAAAACGCGCCTACCTGCCCGGCTGCGTTCTGGACATGGCGTCCATCGGCCAGCGCTTCGGCGCCCTCTGGTTCACCGCCGGTCCGCGCAGCAAAGCGGGGCATCCCCATCATCCCCTTTACCTGAAAAAGGACGCGCCCCTTGATCCGTTCAATGACCTGACAGATTATCTAAAATCCATCCAATGACCGGAGGCTGTTATGGTTAATACCTATGATGAGACCTTTACACTTCGTCCCCGCGACTGTGACCTGAACGAAAAATGGCGCCCCAGCGCCATCCTGGAAACCATGCAGGATGTAGCCGGGACCCACAGCATGCTCCTGGGCTGCGGTCGGGAGGAACTTGTCAAACAGAACATCGTCTGGGTCCTTTCCCGTTCTGAACTGCATATGGACCGTTATCCCTCCGTCGGCGAGAAGATTACCGTCCATACGTTCCCCACGCCCACCCGCATCTGTTTCTTTCCCCGGTACTATATCTTTACGGACGCCCGCGGCGAGATGGTCGGCAAAGCCGGGACCCTCTGGCTCCTGCTGGACCTGAACACCCGCCGCATGCTTCCGCCGGGCGAGGTCGGCAAACTGATCCCGGACAATAAAGATCTTTCCGTTCCCATGAACCTTCCCGCCACTGTCGGGAACCTGCAGGGCGAAGAATTCCTGACCACTTATCATCCCGTCTATACCGACATCGACGTAAACGGCCATGTCAACAATACGCGCTATGCCGACTGGCTCTGCAACGCCCTGGGCATTGACCTGATGACCGCTTATGAACCCGAACGCATTATCCTGAATTATAATCATGAAGTGCTTCCGGAACATACGGTTACCCTGCGCCGCATCCTGAAAGACAATGAATACCGCCTTTCCGGTATCGTCAATGATTCCGTCGCCTTCGAAATCGGCGGAACGCTGCGGAAACGGGTCTGATTCCCGTCTTGACATTTTCCGCGGAAACAGATACAATATCCCGCGTTGAGCGCCCGTAGCTCAGTTGGATAGAGTGTCAGACTCCGACTCTGAAGGTCACAGGTTCGAATCCTGCCGGGCGTACTTAAAAGCGGCTGTCCTGTTCAGGACAGCCGCTTCTTTCTGTTCAGGTCAGTACAGAATCTTCCCCGCGTCTTCTGCACTGGCGAAGGGACCCGGAATCGTCTCGGTTCCACGATGGTTGCCGAAATAATCCCTGTCAAAGACAATATCCGTTCCATCCGGATTCTCAAACCGCTGTTCCGGTTCAAATGCCCTGCCCAGCGTTTCCGTGCAGATGATTCCGTCCCTGAAGTCCTTCAGCTTGCTGTATACGTTCGTCTTCAGGCTGTATTTCCCGTCTTTTTCAACCAGTTCGATCGTCACCTTGCTGCGTTTGTCGTTCAGCTTATGCTGCTCATGTTTGCAGACTGTGGCGCCTCCGAAGTATGCATTGCCTTCCACCCAGACCGGCAGATGACCGAAGTGAACCCTGGCCAGTGCGCCCATATCGGGTCCGCCATCGCCCCTGAAAGGTGCGATCCACTCTTCGTAGGTCGGGAAAATGTCGAAAGGCGCCGTTCCGACGAAGGGATGATCCGCGTCCGTCGGCTTTTTCGTCTTGTCCTTCACCGGATACGCCTGGATGAACAGGTTGTTGTAGATCCGGTCGTCTCCGTGCAGGATCGTCATGAAGCCTGCCACTTCGGTCCTGTGGCGGATATGATACGGCGTATATCTCGGTTCCCGCTGGCCGTTTACAATGCTGTCCACACCGCTGTTGATCAGGCTGAACCCGCCGAGGATCAGGTTGTGCACGCAGGCGATGCCTTCGGACGGGATCGTGATGCCCACCGGGCTCATCAGCACGTTGTTATCAATCAGCGTCGGGCCGTGGCCCACTTCGATAAAGATATCCGTCGAGAACATGGCGCCCCGGGCCTGTTCAATTCCTTCCGGCCGCCAGTTGTCATGCATCAGGTTCTGGCTGATCCGCGCGCCCTGGGCTTCCCAGTCCAGCCA
>CAMKNZ010000036.1 GCA_946414315.1 uncultured Clostridia bacterium | reverse complement strand
CCCTGCGCCCCGTGGTGGACGCCAACGAAGAGAAGTTCCGCAAGGACGCCCTGCTCGAGCGCCTGGTGAATCCGGAACGGCAGCTGAAGTTCCGCGTGCCGTGGGTGGACGATAAGGGCCAGGTACAGGTCAACACCGGCTACCGCGTACAGTACTCCAGCGCCATCGGACCCTACAAGGGAGGCATCCGCCTGCATCCGTCCGTGAACCTGGGCATCATCAAGTTCCTGGGCTTCGAACAGATTTTCAAAAACTCCCTGACCGGCCTTCCCATCGGCGGCGGCAAGGGCGGCAGCGACTTTGACCCCAAGGGCAAGAGCGACCGTGAAGTCATGGCCTTCTGCCAGAGCTTCATGACCGAGCTGTGCAAATACATCGGCGCGGACACAGACGTTCCTGCCGGCGATATCGGCACCGGCGCTCGTGAGATCGGCTATATGTTCGGACAGTACAAGCGCATCCGCGGCCTGTATGAAGGCGTGCTGACCGGCAAGGGACTGAGCTACGGCGGATCCCTGGCCCGGAAGGAAGCGACCGGCTACGGCCTGCTGTACATCACCCAGGAAATGCTCAAGAGCAAGGGCGACAGCCTGAAGGGCAAGACCGTGATCGTCTCCGGCGCCGGCAACGTCGCCACCTACGCGATCCAGAAGGCCTGGCAGCTGGGCGGCAAGCCCGTCACCTGCTCCGACTCCACCGGCTGGGTCTACGATCCGGAAGGCATCGACGTCGAAGCCCTGAAGGAGATCAAGGAAGTCAAGCGTGCCCGCCTGACCGAGTACAAGAACTACCGTCCCAACGCCGAGTATCATGAAGGCCGCGGCGTATGGACCGTGAAGGCTGACATCGCGCTGCCCTGCGCCACCCAGAACGAACTGAACCTGGACGACGCCAAGACCCTGGTCGCCAACGGCGTGAAGGTCGTTGCTGAAGGCGCCAACATGCCCACCACCCAGGAAGCAACCGATTACCTGCAGGCCAACGGCGTCGTCTTCCTGCCCGGCAAGGCTGCCAACGCCGGCGGCGTGGCCACCTCCGCCCTGGAAATGTCCCAGAACAGCGAACGGCTGAGCTGGTCCTTCGAAGAAGTTGACCAGAAGCTGCAGGGCATCATGGCGAACATCTTCCACAACATCGACGACGCCGCGAAGCGCTACGGCTTCGAGGGCAACTACGTGGTCGGCGCGAACATCGCCGGTTTCGAGAAGGTCGTCAATGCGATGAACGCTCAGGGTATTGTGTAATCCATTCAGAATCAAAGGACGATGCGGAAACGCATCGTCCTTTTTCATTGAGTGATAGAGACAGAAAAACGCTCCGGCTCGATGAGCCGGAGCGTTTTGCCGAGGGCTTACGCCTCCTGCCAGGCTTTTACCTTGTTGGCAGCCAGGCGGACGATGGTCTCAACCTTATAGGGAGACTCGCTGCCGCCGAAGCCGTACAGGAAGAACTTGCCGTCCTGGGTCTTGTACAGGGACTCTTCGTAGCCCTTGGGATCGCCGAATACGCCGAAAACTTTCTTCTGGATCAGTTCGGAAGCATCGGTATCGTACTCGATCTTGCAGATAACCTTCTTCATGATACTCTTCCTTTCGCGTTGAAAAACGCCTGATTCTGGATGTTGCGGATCATTCCGCCGGCCCATACTATATCACAAAAGGGATGGAGCAACAATGGACGGCAATGGTCGAAAGCAGACCAAAAGTGCCAAATTACAGGGTTTTTTAAACGTTTGCAGTGGGAAAAACTGCCAAGTACGGGAAAAATACAATCAGATTTTCAGGTTGTCGTCCGAAAGCGTGGCGATGCCGTTGGCGTTGAGGACCTCCTCGGCGGTCTTCACGTCGTTCACCCGGAAGACCACATAGGCCTCTTCGGGACCGGAACCTGTAAAGGCGTACATATACTCGATGTTGATATTCGCCTCGTTCAGGACGACGAGGATCGGATAGAGGGCGCCGCTGCGGTCGCCCATCTTCGCGGCGACGACTTCCGTGCGGGAGAAGAGGTACTGGTCGCCCAGCAGCTTGCACACGGCGTCGCTGTCGGAAACGATGATGCGGAGGATGCCGAAATCATTGGCTTCGGCAATGCTCAGGGCGCGGATATTGATGTTGGCGTCGGAGATGGCCTTGATGGCGTCCACCAGGGCGCCGGGCTGGTTCATCAGAAAGACGGACAATTGCGTAATAGCCATGGGAACCTCCTTTTTAAATCATAATGGATAAATACAAATATTGTTTCTCAAAAGATGATTGCAGGGGTCTTTGTTTATATCATTATATCAATGTAATTTCCGTTTGTCGATGACGCGGACGGCCTTGCCTTCGCTGCGGGTGATGGTCTTGGGCGCGACAAGGTGGACCTTCGGGCTGATGCCCAGCATGGTGCGCAGGGCGGACTCGAGGCTCTTTTCCATCTTCTGGATCTGGCTCATCAGGTCGGAGAACTGATCCGGCGCGACTTCCACATAGACGTCGAAGGTGTCGGTGTTGCGTTCGCGGTCCAGGACGATCTGGTAGTTGGGCGTGTAGCCTTCGTTGAGCAGCACGGTTTCGATCTGGCTCGGGAAGACGTTGACGCCGCGGATGATCAGCATATCGTCGCTGCGGCCCATGGGCTTGGCCATGCGCACGTGGGTGCGGCCGCAGGAGCAGGGTGTGCGGTTGAGCACGCACAGGTCCCGGGTACGGTAGCGCAGGAGCGGGAAGGCTTCCTTGTCCAGGGAAGTGAAGACCAGTTCGCCCACGGAGCCTTCCGGCAGGACCTCGCCCGTATCCGGGTCGATGATCTCGGCGTAGAAATGGTCCTCGTTGATATGCATGCCCTTCTGTTCTTCGCATTCATAGGCCACCCCGGGGCCGCTGGTCTCGGTGAGGCCGTAGATATCGTAGGCTTTGATACCCAGGCTCTTTTCGATCTCCTGGCGCATCTCTTCGGTCCAGGGCTCTGCGCCGAAGATGCCGGCCTTCAGTTTGTTGTCTTCCGGCTGGAAGCCCTGCTCCTTCAGCGCTTCGCCGATGTAGGCGGCGTAGGAGGGGGTGCAGCAGAGGATCGTGGATTCCAGGTCCATCATGAACTGGATCTGGCGCTCGGTGTTGCCGGAGGACATGGGCAGGGTCAGGCAGCCTACCTTGTGGGCGCCGTCATGGAGGCCGGATCCACCGGTGAACAGGCCGTAGCCGTAGCAGACCTGCACCACGTCCTCTTCGCTGCCGCCGGCGGCGACGATGGCGCGGGCTGTGCAGTCGGACCAGAGGTCAAGGTCGTGCTGGGTGTAGAAGGCGACCACACGCTTGCCGGTGGTGCCGGAGGTGGAATGGATGCGGACGCAGTCCTTCAGGTCCGCACCAAGCATGCCATAGGGATAGGAATCCCGCAGGTCAGCCTTGCTGAGGAAGGGCAGCTTTTTGATGTCGTCCACGGACTTGATGTCATCCGGGGTGACGCCCTGCTTTTCCATCAGGTGGCGGTAATAGGGAACGTTGTCCCAGACGTGCTTCACCTGTCTGACGATCTTCTCGTTCTGGATCTCCAGGATCTTCTCGCGCGGAGCGGTTTCGATTTCCGGCTGGAAATATTTCTTCATAAAGCGTTCTCTCCGTTTCTCTAATCAGTATGATCGATGAGCGGGGCTGAGGTCCGGCCAGCTGATGGATGAATTATGATTCCTCAAAAAAATCCACCGCCTTTTCTCATCTCAAAAGGCGGTGGATGTAAAACGCTGTGTGCGTCTGATCAATCCATCGCTGGCCTGCTAAAGAAGAACACGGTCTTGTATGATTTCATCGTCTGAAATCTCCTTTCAGCGGACGGCAGGTTTGCCGTTGCGTTGACTATATGCCCGTTCGGGGCGGATTGTCAACAAATTTTTTGTTCTGTGAATGTTTTTCCTGATCCGTGCTTTCTCCTCGGATCGAGTTGACATTAAATGGAACGGATGATATATTTCTGCTATTACGGGGGTGCCGCGTGCAGCGGTACGGCCCAGGAGGATAAGACATGGCTGAGAAATATGTACTGATTACGGATTCCGCTTGCGACATCCTGCCGGAAACCCTGGCGGAGTGGGATGTGCGGATGATCCCGCTGGCGTTCCTGTTTACGGACACCGGTAAGGAACAGAAGGACCATGAGGAGCCCATCAAGGACTTCTACAAGGCCATGCGGGACGGACGGATCGCGAAGACTTCCTGTGTAAATGAAGATGCGTTTGTTGAAATCTTTACGCCCATCCTGGAAGCAGGGAACGACCTGCTGTACCTGGCCTTCTCCAGCGGTCTGAGCGCCACCTGCGAGAACGGCAAAAAGGTCGCCGCTTCCCTGGCGAAAAAGTTCCCGGAGCGGAAGATCCGGGTCATCGACTCCCTGGCGGCTTCCGCGGGGCAGGGTCTGTTTGTGTACCTGGCCGCGAAGAACCGGGACGCCGGCATGACGCTGGAAGAGAATGCGGACGCCCTGGAGAAGGACGTGCTTCATATCTGCCACTGGTTCACGGTGGACGACCTGGTTTACCTCAAGCGGGGCGGCCGGGTCAGCGCGGCGACGGCCCTGCTGGGCACGGCGCTGAACGTGAAGCCGGTGCTCCATGTGGACAACGAAGGCCACCTGATCAAGATCACCCAGGTGCACGGCCGGAAAAAGTCCATCCGCAAAATGGCGGAGAAACTGGGCGAGACGATCCTGCCGGACAGCCCGGTGTTCATCTCCCACGGCGACTGCATCGAAGACGCGGAGATGCTGAAAGACATTCTGAAGAACGAATACGGCAAAGACGTGGACCTGATCACCTATGTGGGTTCCGTCATCGGCGCCCATTCCGGTCCCGGAACCCTGGCGCTGTTCTTCAGGGGCACGGAGCGGTGATTCTTTCTTAATTCATGGTATTTGGTGAAATCTGTCCGGACGGAAAAATAAGTCCCGGTAAATTGCGGAAGACGGCATTTACCGGGACTTTCTGTTGTGTTATGATTCCCTCGCAGCCGGAAAGCAGTCCGGCTGGGAAAGGAAGGAAAGAATTATGAAGAAAGGCCTGATTATCATCATCGCAGCCGTCGTGCTGGTGCTGCTCGTTGCATTGACCTGCACCGCTACGGTGCAGACGGGATATACCGGCATCGTGACCACCTTCGGCCGCGTGGAGGATGTGACCCTGGAGGCCGGCCTGCACTTTAAGAGCCCGTTCCAGAGCATCGTGTCCATGGACAACCGGGAGCAGAAGAGCTCCTTCACCACGGAGGCGTTCTCCAGCGACATCCAGCAGGTGGATATCACCGGTTCCATCAACTACGCGATCAACAAGAGCACGGCCATGAACCTGTTCAAGGAAGTCGGCGTGGACTATTTCAACAAACTGGTTTATCCGCGGATGCTGGAGATCACCAAGGGCGTGTTCAGCAAATACACCGCCGAAAACCTGGTGGCCAACCGGCAGCGCCTGAGCGAAGCGATCCGCGAAGGCCTGCATGAGGAACTGGACGCCTACGGCATCAACGTCATCAGCGTAAGCATCGAGAACCTGGACTTCACCGACGCCTTCACCGACGCGGTTGAAGCGAAGCAGGTCGCCGCCCAGAAGAAACTGCAGGCGGAGATCGAGCAGGGCCAGATGACCATGGAAACCCAGCAGCAGGCGGAGCGGAAACGCATCAACGCCGAAGCGGAGGCCAACGTGGCGAAGATCAACGCGGATGCGGACGCCTACGCGCTGCAGGTCCGCAGCGAGGCGGAGGCCGAGGCGAACAAGAAGATCGCCGAGTCCCTGACGGAGAACCTGATCCGGTTTAACGAGGTCAAGAACTGGGACGGCAAGCTGCCCACCTACATGGCGGGCCAGGGCGCGACCACCCTGCCGATCCTGAACCTGGGCGAGACGGATACGCCCGCACAGGCAGAATAAAAAAGAAGGAGGAGCCGAAAGGCTCCTCCGTTTTCATGTTCATTTCTCCAGCACTGAGAAGCCGTCGCCGATGGCTTCGTGGGCTTCGACGATGATGACGAAGGCGTTTTCGTCCTCCTCCCGGAGGATCCGCTTGAAGGCGGTGATCTCGCTGCGGCTGATGACGCACAGCAGGGTCGGCCGCTCTTCGCCGGTATAGCCGCCGCGGGCGGTGAGCTGGGTCACGCCCCGGTCCATGTCCTTCATGATGCGGGCGGAGATCTCCTGCCAGCGGGATGAGATGACGAAGCAGGCCTTGTTGGAGGAGAAGCCGACGATCACCACGTCCATGACCTTGGCGGAAAGGAAAATGCTGATCAGGGCGTAAAGCGCCTCGGAGATGCCGATCAGTGCGCTGGCGGCCAGGACCACTGCGAAGTCGATGGCAAAGAGGAAAGCGCCGGTGGAGATGAAGGAGAAGCGCTTGTGCACCATCCGGGCGATCATGTCCGATCCACCGGTGGTGGCACCGCCACGCATGATCAGGCCCAGGCCCACGCCCAGCAGTACGCCGCCGTAGAGGGCGCCAAGCATGGGATCGTTGATCACGGGCCGCAGGGGCAGGACGTCGATGAACACGGAGAACAGGACCGTGGCGATCAGGCTGCGGAAGGCAAAGATCCGGCCCATGGTTTTGTAGCCGATCAGGAACAGGGGCACGTTCAGCACCAGGGATACGGTGCCCACCGGCCATTTCAGCAGGAAGTTCAGGATTGTGGCGATACCGGTGATGCCGCCCGGGGCAATCCGGTTGGGTGTCAGGAACAGGGGATAGGCGGCGCCGCCGATCAGCGCGCCCAGCAGGATCTGGATATAGGAAAAGAAGCGCTCGGCAGCCGCCGGGTTCTTTTTCACTGCATTGCGAACGGACTGAAACATAAAAACACCCCTTCCGGGTCAGGATCACAGGCTCACTGTATCACAACGGCATGGCGGTGGCAAGAGCTTGTGCATCCGCCGCCGGCAGGATATAATGAAGGCAGCAGAAAAACGGAGGAAAGATATGAGCAGGGTAAAGATCATCGGAGACCGGAGCGGCCTGATCTGGCCGCTGGTGCTCCGGGCGGCGCAGGAGAGCAGGGAAGCCGGACGCCGGTTGATCCTGTATGTGCCGGAACAGATGACCCTGCAGGCGGAACGGGACCTGATCACGGGCCTGAAGCTGCCGGGCCTGCTGGAGATCCGGGTGGTCAGCCCCCGGAAACTGAAACAGCAGGTCAGGGAGCAGACCGGCGCCGGGGCGAGGGGAACCCTGAACGAGATGGGCCGCGCGATGGCGGTCCACCGGGTCATGACGGAAAAGGCGGAAAGCCTGCAGTATTACCGGAACATGACGGACCTGCCCGGCGCGGTGAAGCGCGTGGGCGGCGCGCTGGAAGAGCTGCGGGAGAGCGAGATCACGCCGGAGGAGCTGGGGAATTACGCCGCGGGGGCCCCCACCGGGGCGGAGCGGGCGAAGCTGGCGGACCTGGAGGCCGTATGGAACGGATACCAGGAGCTGATCTCAGGCCGGTTTGATGATGAAAAGACGGCGTGGACCGATATGGTGAACCGCCTGGAACGCAGCGGCATGTGGGACGGGGCGGACCTGCTGGTCTACGGTTTTGACACGGTACGTCCCGACCTGCGGGAGCTGGTCTCCCGGCTGTGCGGGCGGCTGAACAGCGTGAAGGTTTTCCTGACCATGGACGGGGAGAAGGCGCCGGACGGACGGATCTTTATCCAGCAGCGGGAGAGCGTGAGCCGGCTGGAGACCGCCCTGGCGGAAGCCGGCTTCAACGCGGAGGAGATCATGCCCCGCGGTGAGCGGGCCGGCTGCGCGGAACCCCTGAAGTGGCTGGATAAAAACCTGTTTGCCCTGGACCCCGCCCCCTGGCAGGGCGAGACCGGCGGCGCGGTGACCCTGTATGCCGGGAGCAATCCCTGGGACGAGACGGAGATGATTGCCGCGACCCTGCGCAGCTGGCGGGCGGAAGGCATCCCCTGGAGCCGGATGGCCGTTGCGCTGCCCTCCGGCGCGGCCGGCGAAGGCACCCTGCGGGCAGGACTGAAGATCAACGGAATCCCCTTCGTCTGGCAGGGGAAGGACAAGGCGGCGGACCATCCGGTCTGCCGGATGCTGCTGGGCGCCCTGGGCATCCTCAGCGACGGATACGACACGGACCGGGTCATCACGGTGGCCCGGAGCGGATACTGCACGCTGACGGAAGAGGAAGGCCTGCAGCTGGAGGACTATGTCCGGGCCCACGGAATCGCGGACAGGCGCTGGCAGCGGCCCTTCACGGCGGGACAGAACGCGGGGGAGGCGGAAGCCCTCCGGGAAAAACTGCTCGCCCCGATCGAGACCCTGCGGGCGGAACTGAAGGAAGCGAAGAACGCCGCGGCCTCGGTGGAGGCGGTGGTACGCTTCCTGGAAAGGGAAAAGGTGTGGGAAGCCCTGCAGGCGGAGGAAGAGACCCTGCTGGAGCATGAAATGTACCGGGAGGCGGTGATCAACCGCCAGATCTGGAAGCTGGTCACGGACCTGCTGGAACAGCTGTGGACGCTGCTGGGCGGACGCCGGGCGGCGATCCGGGACCTGGAGCACATGCTGGAAAGCGCGCTGGCGGCCGCGGAACTGGCGGCCCTGCCGGAACAGGAAAGCGGCGTGGTTATCGGCGAGGTCGGCCACCTGCTGGCCGGGGAGATCGATGCGCTGATCCTGCCCCGGGCCCAGGACGGCATGCTGACGGCGCCGGAGAGCGGATGGCTCACGGATCCGGAACGCCGGAAACTGGAGGAGGCCACCGGCAAACAGATCGGCATCAGCCGGGAGACCGGCTGCCTGATCCGGAAATACGACTTTTACCGGACGCTGACCCTGCCGCTGCAAAAACTCATGGTCAGCTGGAGCCTGCGGTCGGAGGACGGCGGCGCGCTGCAGCCGGACGGCCTGATTGCCCGGCTGAAGGAGCTCTTTCCGGACGTGAAGGAACAGGGCGGCATGCAGGAGAACGGCCGGCGGGCGGAACCCGTGACGCCGCAGGCGGCGCTGGACGGCGCCGGGGCATGGCTGCGGGACCTGAAGGACAGCGGCGACCTGCCCCCGGTGTGGAAGGCGGCGCTGGTGAGCCTGCTGCACGACCGGCGCTACGGCTGGACCGCCCGGCAGGTCCTGAAGCGGATCCTGCCGGAGGAAGAGGAGCGGAAACTGGAGGAAGCGACAGCCCGGCGTCTGTTCATGACCGACCGGCTGTCCATCAGCCGGCTGGAGCAGTTTGCCTCCTGCCCCTACCGCCACTTTATCGATTACGGCCTGCGGCCCGTCAAGCAGGAAAATTTCGAATATGAGAGCAGCGACGCGGGAACCTTCTTCCATGCGGCGCTTGAACGGTATATGAACCGGGCCGGGGCGGACGCGGCCTGGCCGGACTTTACCCCGGAACAGGTGGACGGATATATGGACGCGGTCTGCGCGGAGCTGACGGAGGAATGGAACGACAGCCCGCTGCGGGACGACGCCGTGGGCGAATGGATCGGCGAAGGCTACCTGCGCCGGGTGCACCGGGCGGCCCAGGTGCTGACCCGCTTTGCCGCCAACAGCGATTTCAGGACCATCGCCACGGAGCTGTCCTTCGGCGAGGCGGAGGGCTTGCCGCCCATTATGATGACCCTGGCCGACGGCAGTAAAGCCGCCATCCGGGGCAAGATCGACCGGATCGACACCTGGGAAAACGGGGAGGGCGTGTGGCTGCGCATTGTGGACAACAAGAGCAGCGGCAAGAAGCCGGATCCCGCCCGGATGGCCACCGGGGAGCAGCTGCAGCTGATGATCTACCTGAAGGCGGCGTCGGTCAAATGGCCGGAGGCCCGGATCGCCGGGGCGATGTTCTTCCCCGTGACCGACCAGGAGGTCGAGACCGTGGAGGACGACCCGGGAAAGATCGAGTCGGACCGGCTGAACACCTCGCGCATGAAAGGCATTGTCACCGGCCGGGAGGACGTGATCCGGGCCATGGACCGGGATATCCGGCCCTATTCCCTGGACAAGGCGCTCAACAAGGACGGCTCCGTGAGCAAGAGCGCGACGTGGGCCATGGAAGAGGAAACAATCCGGGCCCTGATGGACGCCGCGGTGGAGAAAGCCGGGGAGCTGTGCGGGCGGATGCGCGCCGGCGAAATCGAGGCTTCCCCCGGGGAGGACCACACCGGATCCGTGTGCCGCTACTGCGAATACCGGGCGATCTGCCGCGCGGGAACGCAGAAAGGAAGGGCGCGGGACGGGGAGATCACCTATCAGGATATCGCGGGGAAAAACACGTTGCGCGATGGCAAAAAATAGCGTATAATCATCTCAGAGAAAACCCCATAAAAGGAGGCTGATTCCCATGATACAGGTAATTGCAGGCAAAAAGGGCTCCGGCAAAACGAAGCGGCTGATTGACCTGACCAATACCACTGCCCGTGACGCGGTTCACGATGTAATCTTCCTGGACGACGACAACCGTTACATGTTCGACGTTGACCACAAGGTCCGCTTTATCAACGCCGAAGATTATCATATTCACAACGCCGATATGTTCATCGGTTTCCTGTGCGGAATCCTTTCCTCGAACTTCGACGTCGGCACGATCTTCATCGACGCGTTCCTGAAGCTGTGCAAGACCGAGCTGGCCGAAACGGAACCGATCGTGAAGGTGCTGGCGGAACTGGGCGCGAAGCACGACGTGGACTTCGTCCTGAGCCTGAGCGCCGATCCGGAAGAGGTTCCGGTGTTCCTCAAGCAGTATATGATCTGATTGGACGGTAAATGACCTGAAGAGGCGGCGGAACATCCCCGGCGCCTCTTTTCTTCAAGGCGGACGCCTAATCTGAAACCGGAGTGTGATCCATTCGTGTCTTTCTTTTCCACCCGCGGTGAAAGCTGCGTAACAGCCAGCCAGGCGATCCTGTACGGCCTGGCGCCGGACGGCGGCCTCTATGTGCCCGCCATGTTCCCGACGGTCCCGATGCAGCGGATCTCTTCCTTCTGCGAATGGGACTACGCCACCCGCGCCGTTTCCATCCTGAAGCGCTACCTGGAAGACTTCTCCATCCCGGAGATCGAGAGCGCAGTCCGGGCCGCTTATTCGGCGGACCGCTTCGACACGCCCGAAATCGCCCCGGTAAAGCAGCTGGACGATACCACCTGGGTGCTGGAACTGTTCCACGGGCCCACGCTGGCCTTCAAGGACATGGCGCTGCAGCTGCTGCCGCACCTGGTCCGGATGTCCGCGCAGAAAAACGGCGAAAACCGGGAGATCAGCATCCTGGTGGCCACCAGCGGGGATACCGGCAAGGCGGCGCTGGAAGGCTTCAAAGACGTTCCCGGAACCAGCTGCACGGTGTTCTATCCGCTGGACGGCGTGAGCGACGTGCAGAAGCTGCAGATGGTGACCACCGGCGGAAACAACACCCATGTGATCGCGGTGGAAGGAAACTTTGACGACGCCCAGACCGGCGTAAAGGAGCTGTTCGCTTCCGAGGCCTTCCGGGCGCAGATGGCGGAGCGGGGCAAGGTGCTCTCCTCGGCCAACTCCATCAACTTCGGCCGGCTGGTGCCCCAGATCGTCTATTACTTCACCGCCTACGCGGACCTGATCAACAAGCGCGCCATTGCCCCCGGCGATCCGGTGAACTTCTGCGTTCCCACGGGCAACTTCGGCGATATCCTGGCCGGCTATTACGCCCGGAACATGGGCCTGCCGGTGAACAAGCTGATCTGCGCCAGCAACCGGAACAACGTGCTTTCCGACTTCTTTGCCACAGGCATCTATTCCACCCACCGGACCTTCTTCAGGACCATGAGTCCCAGCATGGACATCCTGGTGTCCTCCAACCTGGAGCGGCTGCTGTATGAAGCCTCCGATCGGGACGGCGAGCTGGTGAAGACCTGGATGGAACAGCTGAAGAGCAGCGGAAGCTATTCCGTGGGCGAACAGCGCTGGAGCTGGCTGCTGGATACGTTCTGGGGCGACTGCGCCGACGACCGGAACACCCTGACGGAGATCCGCCGCCGTTTCCAGGAGGACCATTACCTGATGGATCCCCATACGGCGGTGGGCGGCCACGTGCTGCGCCAGTACCGGATGAAGACCAACGACCCGACGCCCACTGTGCTGCTGTCCACGGCGAGCCCCTACAAGTTCGCGGCGGACGTGCTGCGCGGCGTGGCCGGCATGGACGCGGCGGAAGGCAAGGACGCCTTCGCCTGCAGCGAAGAGCTGGAGAAGCTGACCGGCATGCCGATGCCCGCGCAGGTGCGCGCCCTGCGGGACCTGCCCGTCAGGCACAAGGCGGTGTGCAAACGCGACGCCATGGGCGAAGCGGTGCTGAAGGAATTTGAGTAATTCAGAATGAAAAGTTGGCGGATTCGATCAGGATCCGCCAACTTTTTTCTTTTCAAACGCTTCTGTATATGATAAAATAACCTTTGGATTTGTTCCGGGAGGAGCAAAATCCGGAAAGGCGTGATCCAAGTGACCGCAGCAGAGCGGCTGATGGACCAGTTCCGCGCGGGATCCCATACGGCCGTGGCGGTGCATGATCCGTCCAATATGTTCTACCTGACCGAAGGTTATACCGGCGAAGGCGTGGTCTATCTTTCCGAGCAGAGCCGCGTGATCATCACAGACTTCCGCTATACGGAACAGGCGGAACGCCAGGCCCCCGGTTTCCGGGTGGAGATGATCTCCAAAGGCCGGGGCCACAGCAAAGTGATCGCGGAACTGGCCCACGCGGAAGGCATCACCGAGCTGCGGGCCGAGACCAACTATCTTTCCGTGGACGATTTCGAGGCCCTGCGCGGCGCGGTGGGAGAGGAGATTTCCTGCGTCCCGCTGAACAAGGCGCCCCAGAAGCTGCGGGAGGTCAAGAGTCCCGCGGAGATCGTGGCGATCCGCAAGGCCTGCGCGATCACGTCCGAAGCCTTTGACGCGATCCTGCCGAAGATCGAGCCCGGCATGACCGAGAAGGAACTGCAGATCGAGCTGGACTTCACCATGTTCCGCCTGGGCGCGGACGAGCTGGCCTTCGATACGATCATCGCCTCCGGCGAGAACGGCAGCCTGCCCCACGCGATTCCCGGACAGCGCACGCTGAAGATGGGTGACATGATCACCATGGACTTCGGCGCGAAGGTCGGCAAATACTGCAGCGACATGACCCGCACGGTGGCCCTGGGCCAGCCGTCGGACGAGATGCGCAAGGTCTATGAGACCGTGCTGCGGGCCCAGTCGATGTGCGAGGACGCCCTCATGGCCGGGAAGACCGGCGCGGAGATCGACAAACTCGCCCGGGACTATATCGACGCCCGTGGATATGCCGGACGTTTCGGTCACGGGCTGGGACACTCCGTAGGCATCGACATCCACGAGAATCCGAACCTGAACCCGAACGCCGCAGACGTCCTGAAGCCCGGCGTCGTGATCACCGTGGAGCCCGGGATCTACCTGCCCGGCGTAGGCGGAGTCCGGATCGAGAACACCTGCCTGGTAAAGGAAAACGGCTGCGTGCCGCTGACAACGGCGGACAAGCAGCTCATCATCCTGTAATATATTGGGACCCCAGAAAGAACGAACGGAGGAATGACACAATGATTACCGCTGGCGATTTCAAAAAGGGCATTACGATTGAATGGGACGGAGGCGTCTGGAACATCGTTGACTTCCAGCACGTGAAACCCGGCAAGGGCGCTGCTTTCGTCCGCACCAAGATCAAGAACGTGATGACCGGCGCGGTCGTTGAACGCAGCTTCAACCCCACCGACAAAATGCCCAAGGCCATCATCGAGACCAAGGAAA
>CAMKNZ010000035.1 GCA_946414315.1 uncultured Clostridia bacterium | reverse complement strand
CGGACGGCAGCGCCTCTCCCAATACCCTGATTTCCGGTTCCAGCTTGACTCCCACGCGTTCCTCAACAATCTGCTGCACCTTCTGCATCAGATCATAAAAGTCCTTGCTGCTGGTACCCGTATTGACCAGGAATCCCGCGTGTTTCATGCTTACCCGGGCTCCGCCGATGCTGTATCCCTTCAATCCGCACTGGTCGATCAGCGCCGCGGCAAAGAAGCCCTCCGGCCGCTTGAATGTGCTGCCTGCGCTGGGAACGTCCAGCGGTTGTTTTTCCGCGCGCCTGGCATTCAGTTCGGACATTTTGGCCCGGATCTTTGCCGGATCTCCCGGCTGCAGTTCAAACGTCGTTTCTGTAACAATGAGATTCTTTTCCGTCACGGCGGAATGCCGGTAGCTGAAGTCCATCTCATCCCTGGACAGAACGATTTCTTCACCGCCCGGGCTGAGTGCCTTGACCGTTTTAACCACCTGGGACATTTCCCCGTTATAGGCTCCGGCGTTCATGGTCACGCCGCCGCCGACAGTTCCCGGAATACCGGAAGCGAATTCCAGCCCGGCAAGTCCGGCTTCCGCCGCTTCCATCGCGACGCTTCCGAGCATGGCGCCGGCCTGCGCTGTGATGGTGTTGCCTTCCCGGGTGATCGTCCGCATATTTTTTCCGATGCAGATCACCAGGCCGCGGATCCCGCCGTCCAGCACCAGCAGATTGCTTCCGTGTCCGATTACAGTCACGGGCAGGTTATAGGCGCCTGCTTCAGCAAACAACGCGCTGATCTCTTCCGCGCTCCGGGGAAACGCGAGATAATCTGCCGGTCCGCCCAGCTTCAGCGTCGTATACTCGCTCATCGGCGCGTTCACCAGCACGTTAAAACTCTCAAACATCCATATATCTCCTCGACAGACAAAAACAATATGTTTCCGCGGGCCGGAACCCGTGGGAAATAATCATCCATCCATTCCGAATGATGAATTAACATGTTATTATACCTTTTTCACCTCCTCTTCTGCAACTCTGTTGATGATTCTTGACAGGATTGTTTTTTTGTTGTAAATTGTATCCAAAGTGCAGAGAAAATGCTGCACCATTTGAGGAGGTTGTATCATGTCCCTTACCTTCCAGCCCATGATGGAAAGCCGCCCCATTCGTGAAATCGCCTATGAGGTTCTGAAAAAAGCCATCATCACCGGGGAAATCCCGGCCGGCGAACGGATCGTTGAAACCGATTATGCAGATCGTCTCCATATTTCCCGTACGCCCCTGAGAGAGGCGCTGCGCAAACTGGAACGGGACGGTCTGGTCGAATATGTTATGCGTCGCGGCGTGATCGTTCATGCCTTCACCGCGGAAGATGTCGAGCAGATCTACACCATCCGCAACTGCCTGGAGATGCTGACCCTGCCGGATATCATCGAAAAGGCTACGCCGGAAGATATAGCCTCCCTGCGTGAAAAGCTGGCCAAAATGGACGAACTGGACAAGAAAAACGACGTTGAATCCCTTTCTCCCCTGGCCCGTGATTTCCATACCCAGCTGACATCCATTTCCGGCAAAAACCGGATCCTTCGCGTCATCGAGGGACAGGATGAATATATCCGCCGTTTCTCCGCCATGGCCATCAAGCAGGAGGACCGCCGCGGTGAAGCCCGTGCTGAGCACCATAAGCTGGTGGACCTGGTTGAGCAGAAGAACCTGCCCGAGTTTGAAAAGCTGATGAAGCATCACATCGAGCGCAGTAAAGAATGCTGCCTGGCCGCCCTGGCCGCCCGGAAACAGAATCGGGATCTTGCTGAATAATACCCGTTGTTATTTAATTCATGAATTTCCCTTGCAATTCTGTTTTCCTTATGATATTATATTCCGGCTGATTTATCGAGGAGGAATGTTCTTATGGTTACCGCAATTTCTATCGTGCTGATTATCGCAGCGCTTTTTATGATCGTCACCGTGCTTCTGCAGTCTTCTGAAGAAGGCGGCATCAGCGCCATTTCCGGTCAGTCCAACAGCTACTTCAGCAAGTCCAAGGCTAAGACCTTTGAGGCCAAGCTTGCGCTGGGCACAAAGATTGCCGCCGGCATCTTTGTTGTGCTGTCCCTGGTCATGCTGATCATCACCAAGTAAGCAACGATTATTAAATCAAAAGCTGCTTCCTTTCCGGAAGCAGCTTTTTTCAATTCAATAATAAATTGAGATTCATTCCTCAATCCCGTTGATCTTGAACCTGAGCCGCTGAGGCTGGATCCCGCGTTTTTCACCCAGCTCGTACATTTCCTGCATCAGCTTCGCCTTCGCAACCCGCTCTGTCACTTCCGCCGATGAAACGCTTACCTGCAGATCCGGATAATCCGGATGCAAGCATATCAGCATATAGATCGCCGGATCCTGTGTGCGGTCCACATGCCAGCGGATCCTGATCAGGTCTTTTTCTTCTGTCATCAGCCGATTCCCTCCGTCATCAGGATTTTCCTGGCTACTGATACGCATTCGGTTATTCCCGCTCCGCTGGCCATATCCGGCCTGCCTCCGCCGCGGGCCACCCGCTTGATCAGTTCGTTCATATCGATCTTTACATCTGCCGACCGGGCAAAAGTCAGCCGCTCGCCGGCAGCCAGCAGCACTGCCCGCCCTTTCGTTCCGATATATTCGGACACAGCGGCTGTCACGGCCCGTCCGTCTGTTTCCGGCAGGGTGATCACGCAGAGCGTCACACCCTTCAGGTCCTCTCCCGCTTCTTCCATCTTCGCCAGGATCTCGCGGGTCTCCAGCCGGTTCGCCCGTTTTTCCGCTTCCGAAAGCCTGTATTTCAGTTCGGCTGCGGCAGCAGACAGTTTCTCCACCGGGCTGCTCAGGGCTGCCCCGGCTTTGTCGGCATATCGCATATAGGTCTGGAACAGGCTGACCGCCCGTCCGCCGCATACAAAGGAGACGCGGATTTTCCCTTTTGCGGGGATCGCGGAGATGATCTTAAGCAGGCCGATCCGTCCGGTGGACGCAGGATGCGTACCGCCGCACGCCACCATTTCAAAATCACCCATGGCTACGATCCGCACATGTTCAGTCACCGTCGGCGTCTTGCGCAGCGGCAGCTTTTTCAGTTCCTCCTCATCCGGAAACCAGCAGCGAATCGGCACATCCATGCGGATTCGTTCGTTCACTGTATTCTCCAGCATCGTAATCTCTTCATCTGTCAGATGCGTCCGCTCGTCCGGCATGGCCACGTCGATGCTGGACTCAGTCTGTCCCAGATGCAGGCCGATCGTTGTTCCTCCGAGTTTCTCCCAGATCGCGCCGGCCAGCATATGCTCGCCGCCATGCTGCTCCATGTGGTCTGTCCGCCGTACGTCGTCAATCTCCCCGTGGACTGCCGTGCCTGCCGGGATCTCTTTATCCACGGTATGGATCACTTCGCCCGCAGCGTCAACCTCCACGTCGGTCACTTTCGCTTTCACTTTGCCATAGCTCAGTACACCCGTATCAAACGGCTGCCCGCCTGACGTCGGATAAAAAGCGCTCCGGTCCAGCGTCACTTCCCACTCTCCCGGCCGCTTTCCGTTCTTTACACTTGTCACCGCGGCATCAAATTGCCAAAGATAGGAATTCTCGTAATACAGTCTCTCTGTCATACCATTTGCTCCGGGTGAAAACACTCGTCAAATTCTTCCTCTGTCAGGAACCCCAGCGCGAGGCATGCCTCTTTCAGGCTGGTTCCTTCCCGATGGGCCTTCTGCGCTGTCTTCGCCGCGTTCTCATATCCGATCTTCGGCGACAGCGCCGTCACCAGCATCAGGGACCGGTCCACATTTTCCTTCATCTTCTCACGGTTCGCCTGAATCCCGCTTACGCAGCGTTCCCTGAAAGAATCCATGCTTTCCTTCAGTAACCGCGCGCTCTGCAGGAAGTTATAGGCGCATACCGGCATGAATACGTTCAGTTCGAAGTTTCCCTGGCTCGCGGCAATTCCGACGGTTACGTCGTTGCCCATTACCTGGGCAGCCACCATGGTCACCTGTTCGCACTGGGTTGGGTTTACCTTACCCGGCATGATGGAGGATCCGGGTTCGTTTTCGGGGATCGTGATCTCACCCAGGCCCAGCCTCGGTCCGCTGGCAAGCCAGCGGATATCGTTCGCAATCTTCATCAGGTCCGCCGCCAGCGCTTTCAGCGCGCCGTGGGCGAACACCATCTCATCCCTTGACGTCAGGGCGTGAAACTTGTTCCCGGCAGTCACAAAGGGCAGCCTGGTCTGTTCTGCGATCTTTTCGGCGGCCAGCGTGTCAAATCCCTTCGGAGCGTTCAGTCCGGTACCGACAGCTGTACCGCCCAGTGCGAGGGAAAGAAGCGGTTCCTGGGCCTTACGCAGCAGTTCTTCGTCCTTTTCCAGGCTGGAGCGCCACCCGGATATTTCCTGGGAAAACAGGATCGGCGTCGCGTCCTGCAAATGGGTCCGTCCGCATTTGAGTGCGTCCGCGTTCTCTTTTTCAAGACGGATCAGTTCATTCTTCAGCCGTACAGCCGCTTCCGCTGTTTCCTGCATTGCCTCCGCCGCGGCGATATGCATCGCCGTAGGAAAAGTATCGTTGGAAGACTGGCTCATGTTCACATCGTCATTCGGATGCAGGAGTTTCTTCCCGGCGATCTCATTTCCCCGGTTTGCGATGACTTCATTGATATTCATGTTGCTCTGGGTACCGGAACCAGTCTGCCAGACCACCAGCGGAAAATGCCCGTCCAGTTTCCCGGCCAGGATCTCTTCCGCGGTCTGCCGGATCGCGCAGCACTTTTCTTCCGTCATCTTTTCCGGCTTCAGTTCCCGGTTTGCCATGGCAGCCGCTTTTTTCAGCACGGCAAAAGCCCGGATGATCTCCCCCGGCATGGGTTCTCTCCCCGCGCCGATGGGAAAATTGTTCCGGCTCCGTTCCGTCTGGGCGCCCCAGTATCTGTCCGCCGGAACGCGGACTTCACCCATGGAATCATGTTCCGTTCTGTATGTCATGTCATGCTCCTGTTTTTTTAATAGCGCTCAGTCTCTTTATTCGGCAGGTGTAAACGTTGAAGAGGCGCCGGAAAACCAGCCCCATACGCCGTCCACCCAGATAAAATACCAGGTTTTTCCGTTTTTCAGTTCCTCTGAACCGTAACACGGGAAGCTTTCACCGCCGTACACCCTGGCCACCATCGACGAATCGGCGTTGGCGCGCTTCCGTACGATCATCGCATTTTCTTCAGTTCCGTTGATCGTGAGCATCCCGATCTGCGGCTGGTTCTCGGGAGAGGCTGCCGGAAAGCCGAGCTCTTCATTGCCGTGGTATGTAACGCCGTCAATGACAATCCCGGTTTTGCTCCGGTCGATGAAACCGCGTGTCTTTATCCCGTCGGTCTCGGCTTCCACATACCACCAGTTGCCGCTGTAGGTATATTTGGCAAGGATCGTGATCTCCGCGCCCGCAGGCAGTGTGCCGAAGGGCGTGCTGTTATGGCGGGGATTATCCGTGATCTCTGTGTCTTCTGCAAGCGTTGCGGGGATCGCGTCAAATTTGATCTGCTCTGTTTCGGATTTAGTGCCCTTGGCGTACTTCGGAGGAATATATCCGACGCGGACCTTCTTGTCTTTCTCGTCTTTCCTGCCGATCTCATAGCGGACCATCAGCCAGTGGTCCACATGGCCGGCCACGGCGATCTCTGATTCAAGGCTGCAGGACGCTTTGCCGTCCGCAAGACGGAGAGAGTTTTCGTCAGGCGCGGTATAAACAGGCGCAGAACCTTTTCCGATGCCGTCTTCCCTGACAAAGAATTTGAAATCAAGGATGTTCAGCAGTTTTGCCACTGTTTCCGATGTGGCGGCCGGAGATGATGAACCGCCTTCGGCAAGCGCGCCTGCGCAGCAGATTGCCAGGATCAGCGCGATCATCAGCAGCACCATTCTTTTGCCTGTCTTCATCCCATTATTCCTCCTTGTATTCATTGCTCTTATCATATCATATCGCTGTAAGCGGAACAAGGTCACATCGCCCTGATCAGGTTCCGGTAAAAATCGACCGCGCCAGGCAGGCAGCTGTATTCAATATTCTCGTTCAGCCCATGCATGCCTTTCATCTGTTCCGGTCCGTAGATCACAGGTGCAAAGCGCACCACATTGTCACAGATCTCCTGAAAAAACCTTGAATCCGTTGCGCCGGTCATGACATACGGGCTTCCCGCACATCCCGGGAAGGTCTCCCCGATCACGCGCTGCACCGTACGGAACGCCTCGCCGTGGATATCCACCGGCTCGGTAAAGTCGTTGGCGCTGAGCACTTCCATTCTGAGATCATGCTTTTCCGCAATTCTCCGGATAATATTCAGGCTCTCCTCCATGCCCTGGTGCGGAATGAACCGCATATTGGCGCTGACGGATGCTTCCTGGGGCATTACGTTGCAGGCATCGGATCCGCTCATCATTGTAAAGGCAATCGTTGTCCGGATCATGGCGCCCGCCTGGGCGCTGATCAGCGGCAGCACCTTCAGCAGCACCGGCCTGAACAGCCACAGGTTGCTGAACACCAGTTTCAGCGGAAAACCGGCATAGGGCGCCAGGGTCTCAAACATCGCAGCCACTTCCTTCGGCATCTTCCGCCGGAAAACCGGATGTGTCTCCACCTCGTTTACAAAAGCTGCCAGTCTGGCCACCGGGGAATGTGCTTTCGGTGCGCTGGCGTGTCCGCCTTCGGAAGTCGCTGTAAACTTCACGTCCGCTTTGCCTTTTTCAAACACGCCGACCATGGCAAAGTTGCCGGAAATCCCGGCAATGGGCTCAGCGATGATCCCGCCGCCTTCATCGCAGACCAGATACGGTTTCACGCCGCGTTTTTTCAGCTCCTCCACGATCTTCGTGCACCCCGGACCTCCCCATTCCTCCGTGCAGGAGGAAGACAGGTATACGTCCTGCGGCGGAGCATATCCCTCTGCCAGCAGTTCCTCCACTGCCTGGAAAAATGCCATGACCGAGCACTTGGTGTCAGAAGCCCCGCGGCCCCACACCTTGCCGTCCCCGATGTCTCCGGAGAATGGTTCATGTTCCCATACGCCCTCCGCCGGCACCACGTCCTGATGGCTCATCAGCACCAGCGGCCGTTCAGATTTCTTTCCTTTCCAGTAATACAGCAGGTTCCCGTCGATTTCTGTTTTTTCCAGTTTTTCATGCACCAGCGGAAACAAGTCCGCCAGTACTTTGTGGAAAGCAAGGAATTTTTCCCGCTGGTCCTCATCCGGAACAGACACTGTTTCGCACCGGACCATGGCGGACAGTTTCCGTGCATAGTCCATCGCCCGCTCCGGATCCGGATCGGGTTGATAAGTCGACTTCCTGTTCGGGATCAGCAGGGTGCGGATCACAGCGGTCAGCAGAAGGATCAGTACCAGGCCGATGATCCCGAGCAGAATCCACAGGATGATCATTGGCCTGCCGCTCCCTTCATCTCTTTCCTGTATTTCAGCCAGGCCAGCAGGATCGCCAGTGCGCCGCTGGGAATGATCATGAAACTGGTGGAACTCGTCAGGGACGGCACCAGTGTGAACAGGATGATCATCACGGTCAGGGGGATCATGGCGAGCGCCGGATCCTTTCGGTAATACTTATAGGCCATTGCGCCGAACAGCGCCGGCACGACGTTGGCAAAAGCCGGAGCCAGCGTCTCGCTCTGCAGGATCGGCTGCAAAGGAATCAGCAGCACCACGCCCAGTGCAAGGATCACAATCGTCACCAGGGCGGACGTTGCAATTGAAAGTGTCGAGATCACTTCGTTCTCCGCCGTACCGGATTTGGCGCCTACCAGTTCCTTCGCGTTCATCGCGCAGGGGATCTTCATGTTGATCAGATTGCCGGTGATAAAGGCAAGATAGCTTCCGCCCGATCCGAGCATCGGCGTATAGACCAGGAATTCGACAACGCTGGACACCGTCCAGACCAGGCCTACGGACAGGAAAGCCCGGGCCACCGCGCCCAGGTCCGGCTGCGCGCCCAGCAGTGTTCCGATCACAAACGGCGCACCGACCAGCAGCACCAGCGTAATGACCGACACGATCCGGCCCAGCCGGTGGGTGGACTTCAGATAAGATTCATAAATGCTCTGTTTTTCCATATCGTCATCCCCCTTCCTCAGCGTCCGATCAGCACTGCCGCCAGCATACCGATAAGCATACTGCCTGCGATGGAGAAGTTGTCCAGCCATTCCATGTGTTTCTTTTCCGAGAAGTACGTGAACACCGCCATCGCCAGCGCCGCAGCGGCCACAACTACCAGCGGTGTCCAGCTGCCGGAGAAGGAAAACAGTTTTTTGTTTCCGGAGACGAACTCACCCACATAGCTGCCGATATAGGCGCTCACCATGCCGATAAACATCGCGGTCATCGCTCTGTCACCGAATCCGCCGCCCTTGCGTTCGCCCGTCTTTTCGCCCTGCTGCAGTTTATGCAGGTATTTTTTGTTGAAAAGCACCGAGAGGATCATACCCCACATGATACAGATGCTCATCAGCAGCGCGATCGTCGGAAATGCCTGCGCCGTCATACTGCCGGAACCCAGGGAAACGCCAAGCTGTTCTGCCGCTGCGTCCGCTACCTGGGTTTCATAATGCAGCGCACCGATCACCGAAAGCCGCAGCCACGGCCACGGTACGCCCAGGCTTCCGCTCAGTGCGATCACGCCCAGCAGAATACCGACGCTCGGCAGCACGGAAAAGGTTGCGCTGGCCGTCACCGCCCGCTTCATCCGGGTCACGTCCATACCCAGCGCTTTGCCCGCGCGCCAAGCGCGGATCATAAAGATGATGCAGACCACGGCGATAAACGCCACGATCGAACCGCAGATGAGATACACTCCCCCGCCGTTCAGCTGTTCCAGAACCGTCATATCTTTTTCCTCCTGCATCGGAAAGATCAGTTTCAACAGGATTATATTACTTCGCGGGTATGTCTTCAAGCAGGTTGCCTGATATGCGGGTTAATAAGATCTGCTCCGTTTCCTTGAAAAAACCGGATCATCGGATATAATACATTTGACGCTGATATGTCATGAGTCCATCATTGTTTTCAGGGAGCGAAACATATGCGCAGAAAACTGATCCGCCTGGTCCTTCTCCTGCTTCCGGCGATTCTGGCAGCCGCGGTATGTTTTGCTGAACTGACGTCGGAAAAACTGACCGGCGTGATCAGCGGCAAATCCCTGGGCACAAAAAAGGATATGACCTGGCATTGCAATATTGCGGCAGACACAGACGCGGACTTTGTGCTTGTCGCGTTTGAGGGTTCCAAGATGGATCCCCGGAAAAACAGCGCATCCGTGATCTGGACCGAGGGACTGGATCGATTCAATGTGATCGATTTCTCAATTGTCGACGAACTGTGCAGCTGGGATAAAAAGAAATGGGAAGACGTCTGCGAGAAATATGCCGCGGCTGTCCTTGACACCCTTCTGGAACACTTCGGCAGCGTAAAGACCGTCGGTGTCTATGCCTTCTCCAAGGGAGCCAGTGCCGCCGACGCCGTCTGCCGGAAACTGCGGGACGCCGGCCTGGAGCTCTCCTTTGTCTGGCTGAACGACGGGTTTACCACTCACGACCTGCCATACGTCACGGAACTGACCGAAAGCAATGAGATCCTGCTTTACAACCGTTTCTCCCGGGATAAGCGGGTGAACGGGCTGTGCAAAAATCTTAATAAACAATACGGGGATCTTCCCAACGTCGATTCCCGCCACATCTCAACCTATCACGGCGGACTGGTCAAATACGAGACCTTCGCAGAAGAACTTGCCGCTGCCATTGAAAAAGCTTCATATAAAGACCAGTGAACCGGAGAAAAAGCTTTTGATCATTTTCCTTTTCATGTTATATAATATGATACAGATGTGAGTATAAGGAGGATTTCCGAATGCAGGCTTTCAATCCCTATCTCCCCGGCTGGGAGTATACGCCGGACGGCGAGCCTCATGTTTTCGGCGGCCGCGTTTATGTATACGGTTCACATGACGCGCTCCACGGCCACGTGTTCTGTATCAACGACTATGTCTGCTGGTCTGCTCCGGTGGACAACCTGGCCGACTGGCGCTATGAAGGCGTCATTTATCGAAAGACAGATGACCCGGACAACCGGGAAGGAAAAGCCTGCCTTTATGCCCCGGATGTAACGCAGGGTCCTGACGGAAGGTACTACCTCTATTATGTGCTGGACAAGCAGAGCCGCGTCGCGGTCGCTGTTTGTGACACGCCTGCCGGTAAATATGAGTTTTACGGCCATGTGCACGATAAGGACGGCGGCCTGCTTGGCAACCGTCCCGGGGATGAACCGCAGTTTGATCCCGGCGTGCTGACCGAGAACGGCAAAACCTGGCTTTATACCGGCTTCTGTTCTCCTTTTGACGCCTCCCGCCACGGTCCCATGTGCACAAAGCTGGCAGAAGATATGCTGACCATTGAACAGGAGCCTGTCTTCATCATGCCCAGCAAGCCGTACAGCGAAGGCTCCGGCTATGAAGGACACGAATTCTTTGAAGCGTCCTCCATCCGCAAATACGGAAATCTGTATTATTTTGTTTACTCCTCGGTTGTAATGCACGAACTGGCCTATGCCGTCAGCGAATATCCGGACAAAGGGTTTGTCTACAAAGGCGTCATCAGCAGTAACAACGATATCGGCATCGATACCTACAAGCCAGCGCAGAAGCCCATGTATTACGGCGGAAACAACCACGGCGGCCTGGTAAAGATCGGGGAAAAGACCTATATCTTCTATCACCGTCATACTGACGGAACCACCTTCAGCCGCCAGGGCATGGCCCAGGAAGTGACCGTCCTGCCGGACGGCACCATTCCCCAGGCGGAGATGACTTCCTGCGGTCTCAACGGCGGACCGCTTAAAGGCAGGGGCACCTACCCGGCCTACATCGCATGTAATCTTTTCACCGGCGAAGATACCGTCTATTCCGGTGGATACCGCGGCGGTTTCTGGGCGGACGGACGCCTGCCCCGCATTACCCAGGATGGCCGGGACGGCGACGAGAACGATCCGTATATCATGAACATGATGGACGGGGCCACCTGCGGATTCAAATACTTTGACTGTAAAGGCGTCAGATCCGTCACCATCTCGGTCCGCGGCTACGCCTCCGGCGCCTTCGAGGTGAAGACCGCCTGGGACGGCCCGGCGCTGGCCTCCATCCCGGTGGAGTTCACCAACGTCTGGACGGATTATACCGCCGACGTCGCCATTCCGGACGGCATAAACGCCATTTATTTCACTTACACCGGCCCCGGTTCCGCCGCCCTGAAAAGCTTTACCTTAAGCTGAATCATCGACAATCCACAAAGATAAACTTTGAATGATGAATTACTTCCTTTCGCTCCCCGCCCCTGTCTCTGAACTGCTGGCCCGCCTGAAGCAGGCCGGCTTTTCGGCGTATGCCGTGGGCGGCTGCGTCCGGGATTCCCTGCTGGGACTGGAACCCCATGACTGGGATATCTGCACCTCTGCCTTGCCCGGGCAGATGAAGGAGGCTTTTTCCGGTTATCATACCGTGGAGACCGGGCTGAAGCACGGCACGCTGACCGTCGTCATAGAGCATGTGCCCTATGAAGTGACCACCTTCCGGGTCGACGGGGATTATACGGACCACCGTCATCCGGATTCCGTCATTTTCGTGGATGACCTGACCAAAGACCTGGCCCGTCGGGATTTCACCGTCAACGCCATGGCCTGGTCGCCGGAGAACGGACTCCAGGATCCCTTCGGCGGACGTCAGGATCTTTCCGCAAAGATCATTCGCTGCGTCGGCGAGCCGGAGCAGCGCTTTGACGAGGACGCCCTGCGCGTGCTTCGCGCGCTGCGTTTTGCCGCGGTCTACGATTTTGATATCGAACCCGATACTGCCCGCGCGCTGCGTAAAATGGCGCCTGACCTGAAGCGGATTGCCGGCGAAAGGATCCGGGAGGAACTGCTCAAACTTCTGTGCGGGAAAGCTGCCGGCCGTATCCTGCGGGAATACCCGGAAGTGCTGGCTGAAATCATCCCTGAAATCCGTCCGATGATCGGTTATGATCAGCATAACCACCATCACAGCTACGACCTGTGGGAACATACCGTGCGCGGAATCGAAGGCGTGCCTGCCGATCCGGTCCTGCGCCTGACGATGCTGCTGCACGATACCGGCAAGCCG
Organism: uncultured Clostridia bacterium; assembly: GCA_946414315.1. Classification (GTDB taxonomy): domain Bacteria; phylum Bacillota; class Clostridia; order Christensenellales; family Aristaeellaceae; genus Aristaeella. Next base: position 1,775 of record CAMKNZ010000035.1, on the reverse strand, counting down.
GTTGTCTGCACGACAGATGAGAAGGGAGAAGCCCATTACAAAGGCCATCCGAAAGTTTCGGAGGAGATTGCCTACAGGACAGCGGAGGTTCTGCATCTGGACAACGCCTTCCGGGACCGCCTCTGCACGCTGGTACGTCATCACGATACCCCGCTTCGTACGGAAAACGGCGAGATCAACACAGACCGTTCCTTCCTGCTGCGCCGCCTGAACAAATTCGGGGAGGAAGACCTTCGCGCGCTATTCCTGATCCACCGGTCCGACCGGATCGCGACGGGTTATACCACTGCGGAGCGGGAGAACATCCGCCTGAATGAGCGGATGAACGCCCTGGACGCGCTCCTCGCCGGGCAGCCCTGCTTCACCCTGAAAGACCTGGCTGTGAACGGCCGGGATCTGACGGCCCTGGGCTTGAAAGGCAAAGCTGTCGGAGATGCCCTGCAGATGCTCCTTGAAGCCGTTATGGACGGTAAAACAGAAAACGATAAGGACATCCTCCTGGATTATCTGAACAAAGAACTGTCGGATTAACCCCCTGCTCTCAAAACAGGATCTGCTGCGCAGTCCTGTTTTAATATTTTTGTAACATATTTTATAAAAATTTAAGATTTTTACGGAAAAAATCGTTGCCTTCTGCCATTGCTTGTGTTAAACTGTCGAAGTTAGCCCTGGTTTGCCGCCGGGCGGCTGCATCCGTTGAAAAACGGGTGTTCCGGCGGGAAATCAAACCCCGTCTCTTTAGGCGCTGGCAGACTGCACCTTCCATAGCAGTCCGTCAGTGTTGTCGTGCGCCTGCTTTCACCGGGCGCTGACGCAGAGTCGCGATTCCGCGGTGGCCTGGTTGGGTTGCCTCGCCCGATGCGGAACACTCTTTCCCCATTGACCCGCGTGGGTCAAACAACATATGGAGGTGTACTACTAAAAATGGCACGCATTGCAGGTGTTGACCTGCCCAGAGAAAAGCGCGTTGAGATCGGCCTGACCTACATCTACGGCATCGGCCTGACCACTTCGCAGAAGATGCTCGCGGAAGTCGGTGTGAATCCCGACACACGGGTAAAGGATCTCTCCGAGACCGAAATCAGCAAGCTGCGTGAATACATTGAGCACAACCTGAAGGTGGAAGGTGATCTTCGCCGTGAAGTTTCGCTCAATATCAAGCGTCTGATCGAAATCGGCTGCTATCGCGGCGTCCGTCACCGTCATGGCCTTCCCGTCCGCGGACAGAACACCAAACAGAATGCCCGCACCCGCAAGGGACCCAAGAAGACCATCGCCGGCAAGAAGAAGGCTACCAAGTAAGTCTCTTGATGAATTGATTCCGCTTTTATGCGGATAATACGGAGGGAAAAAATCAATGGCACCTAAGCAAAAGCTGAAGAAGGCTACGCGTAAACGCCGCGAACGCAAGCTCGTTGAGCGCGGCGCTGCCCATATCCGTTCTTCTTTCAACAATACCATCGTGACCATCACCGACACCCAGGGCAATGCTCTTTCCTGGGCGAGCGCAGGTGGTCTGGGCTTCCGCGGCAGCAAGAAATCCACTCCTTTCGCCGCGCAGATGGCCGCTGAGACCGCTGCCAAGGCCGCTATGGAATACGGTCTGCGCACGGTTGAAGTGTATGTCAAAGGCCCCGGTTCCGGACGCGAAGCCGCTATCCGTTCCCTGCAGGCCGCCGGTCTGGATGTGAACATGATCAAGGACGTGACGCCCATTCCTCACAACGGTTGCCGTCCGCCCAAACGCCGTCGCGTGTAAGAAGGAGGACAGACAG
>CAMKNZ010000034.1 GCA_946414315.1 uncultured Clostridia bacterium | reverse complement strand
ATGGCAAAGTCCTCCATGGCGGGATAGAGCACCTCTTCCACCTGGCGGGAGAGGCGGTGGATCTCGTCGATAAAAAGCACGTCCCCGGCGTTCAGGTTACTGAGGATGGAGGCGAGGTCGCCGGGCCGCTCGATGGCAGGGCCGCTGGTGACACGGATGTTCTGGCCCATCTCCGCCGCGACGATGCAGGCCAGGGTGGTTTTGCCCAGGCCGGGCGGGCCGTAGAGCAGCATATGGTCCAGCGCGTCGTGGCGGGAAAGGGCGGCCTTGATATAGATATCGAGGCTGTTCTTGACCGCCTGCTGGCCTACATAATCCCGGAGCGTATGGGGGCGGAGGGTCTGCTCCACGGAGCTGTCCTCCGCCATATAGGTGCCGGTCATCAGTCTGTCTTCATACATAGGTGATTACTCCTTATGTGATCGTCTATGTGATCGTCGCAGCCGCTCTGCCTTCGCTTGACAGCTCGTCAGTCGCGGGCTTCTGTAACATGGGAACTGTTACCCAAATCAGAGATTTGGACAGTTCCGCATTAGAATCCGGCCATTGCTCTGAGAGCCAGCCGGATGAGTTCTTCGGGTTTGTCGGTCTGGTCCCGAACCTGGGAGATGGCATTGCGCGCCTCGGTGGAGGAATAGCCAAGGGCGATCATTGCCTCGATCGCCTCGGTCACGGCGTCCGGACTGAGGGCGGGGGCAGCGTTGGTCTGCGCGGGAACCGCGGCGGAGACGTCCGCCTGGCTGATCTTGTCCTTGAGCTCCAGGGCGATGCGCTGGGCTGTCTTTTTGCCGATACCGGGGGCGCGGGACAGGGCGTTCACATCTCCCAGGAGGATCGCCAGGTTCAGGTCCAGAAGGGGCATGGCGCCGAGGACGCCCAGGGCGGTCTTCGGCCCGATGCCGGAGACGGAGGTGAGCTGCAGGAACATTTCTTTTTCTTCCCGGGTGGCGAAGCCGAAGAGCTCCATTGCGTCCTCCCGGACGGAAAGATAGGTCCAGCAGCGCATTTTTTCACCCAGGGCCGGGGCGGCCTGCAGGGTGTTATTGGAACAGTTGAGCTGCCAGCCGACGCCGGAAGCCAGAATGACGAGGCTGCCGTTCAGCTTCTCGCAGACTTCGCCTTCGATGAATGCGTACATAAACGATCCTCCAGGAAAATTAACTATTTCATCATGAACTGTGTCTTGGCCACGCCGGCCTGGCAGTGGGTGATGGCACAGGCGATGGCGTCCGCCGCGTCGTCCGGCTTCGGGATGTCGTCCAGCTTGAGCAGGAGCTTGACCATCTGCTGGATCTGCTTTTTATCCGCCTTGCCGTAGCCGGTGATCGCCTGCTTGATCTGCATGGGGGTATACTCATAAAGGTTGTTTGTATATTCCGCTGCCGCGATAATCGCCGCGCCGCGGGCGGCCCCGACCATGAGGGCGGTGGTCACGTTGCGGGCGAAAAACAGCTCTTCAAAGGCGACGTCGTCCGGCTTGTAAATATTAAGCAGATCCCGGACGCCGAGCTGCAGCGTGCGGAGGCGGTTCTGCATGGGGACGCCGGCTTTGGTCTCGATACAGCCGTAGTTGATCAGCTTCATGCGGCTGCCTTCCGCTTCCACCACGCCCCAGCCCATGAGGGCGTAGCCCGGATCGATGCCCAGAACGATCAAAAAACCGCCTCTTTCCTTTATATTTCACAGACCATGGTAAACGGAAGGCGTAGGAATGTCAAGGCGAACAAACAGAGAAATTTACAACCCAAAACCGAAAAAAAGACAGCCGGGCGGTTGTCTTTTTTATGCCTGATTCTATTGCGAAAACGGGCGTTTCGTGTACAATGTTGATATCGTCCGGAAACGAAGGAGGAAACCCGTATGAAGCTGACAAATGAAGGGCTGAGAGACACGGCTGCCTGGCAGAAGGCGGAAGTCGCTCTGCCCCGGTATGACCGTGAGCAGATGATCCGCGCGACAGAAAAGGATCCGGTATGGGTGCATTTCGGCGCGGGCAATATTTTCAGGGGCTTTATCGCGGGCCTTCAGCAGCGGCTGCTGGACAAAGGACTGACGGACCGGGGCATTATTGCCGCGGAGACGTGGGACGGGGAGATCATTGACCGGATCTATGTTCCGTACGACTCCCTGACCCTGATGGTTTCCCTGCGGCCGGACGGCGGTACGGACCGGGAGGTCATCGCCTCGCTGGCCGGCGGGCTGAAGGCTTCCTCCACGGAAGAAAAAGACTGGGGCGAACTGAAGCGCATCTTTGAGGCGCCCAGCCTGCAGATGGTGTCCTTTACGATTACGGAAAAGGGATACGCGCTGCGGGACCTGAAGGGCGAGTATTTCCCCGCGGTGCAGGCGAACCTGAAGGACGGACCGGAGAAAGCCCGCCACGCGATGGCCATCGTCACCGCGCTGATGCGGCACCGCTATGTTTCCGGCGCGGCACCGGTGGCGCTGGTGAGCATGGACAACTGCAGCCATAACGGGGAGAAACTCCGGGGTGCCGTGACCGAGATCGCCGCCGCCTGGGTAAAGGCCGGGTTTGCGGACGAAGGGTTCCTGGGCTGGCTGAGCGACGAAACGAAAGTTTCCTTCCCCTGGACGATGATCGACAAGATTACCCCGCGGCCGGCGGACTCCGTAACAAAGAGCCTGGCGGACCTGGGCATTGAAGACATGACGCCGATCCAGACGGAAAAGCATACCTATATCGCGCCGTTTGTGAACGCGGAGATCCCGCAGTACCTGGTGGTGGAGGACCGGTTCCCGAACGGGCGGCCGAAGCTGGAGGAAGCAGGCGTATACATGACAGACCGGGACACCGTGAACCGCACGGAGCGGATGAAGGTGACCACGTGCCTGAACCCCCTGCACACGGCGCTGGCGGTTTACGGCTGCCTGCTGGGCTATACCCTGATCGCGGACGAGATGAAGGACGCGGACCTGAAGCGGCTGGTGGAGCGCATCGGTTATACCGAAGGGCTGCCTGTGGTGACGGATCCCGGGATCCTGCGGCCGGAAGACTTCCTGAAGGAAGTGCTGGAGAAGCGGCTGCCGAACCCGTTCATGCCGGATACACCCCAGCGCATCGCCTGCGACACGAGCCAGAAGGTGCCGATCCGCTTCGGCGAGACGATCAAGAGCCGCCTGAAGGACGGCAGCGCGGACGTGCTGGAAGGCATTCCGCTGGCAATCGCGGCATGGCTGCGGTACCTGCTGGGTGTGGACGACAAGGGTGAAGCCATGCCGGTATCCCCGGACCCGATGGTACCGGAACTGCAGGCGGCGCTGGCAAACGTCAGGTTCGGCGATCCGGACAGCGCGGGGGACGCGCTGAGCCCGATCCTGGCAAACGAAGTGATCTTCGGCACGAACCTGCTGGATACGCCGCTGAAGGAAAAGATCGAAAGCGCGTTCCGGGAGATGCTGCTGCCCGGCGGCGTCCGGAAGAGCCTGCAGCGGATCTGAAACGAAAAGAAAGGACCGGATACAGATATGAAGCTTTGGGGAGGACGGTTCGGCAAAGCGACCGACGGACTGGTGGACGATTTCCATTCCAGCATTTCCTTTGACCAGCGGCTGTTTGAGCAGGACATTACCGGCTCCATTGCTCACGCGACGATGCTGGGCGAGGAAGGGATTATCCCCGCGGCGGACGCGGAGAAGATCGTGGCCGGGCTGAAGGGCATCCTGGAGGACGCCCGGGCCGGGAAGATCGAATGGATGGTGGACGCCGAGGATATCCACATGAACGTGGAAACGCTGCTGACCGAGCGCATCGGCGAAGCCGGGAAGCGCCTGCATACCGGCCGGAGCCGGAACGACCAGGTGGCGCTGGACACGCGGATGTACGCGAAGGTTGCCTGCCGGGAAACGGAAAGCATGCTGGATGAGCTGCTGGAGGTGCTGCTTGCCATCGCGCAGGACAACCTGCACACGATCATGCCCGGCTATACCCATATGCAGAAGGCGCAGCCGATCACCCTGGCGCACCATATGATGGCCTATGTGCAGATGTTCCTGCGGGACAGGAACCGCTTCCGCAACGCATACAAGGCGGCGGACGTGATGGTGCTGGGCTCCGGCGCGCTGGCCGGAACGACCTATCCCCTGAACCGGGAACGGGTGGCGGAGCTCCTGGGCTTCAGCCGGATCTCGGAAAACAGCCTGGACGGCGTGGCCGACCGGGACTATATGCTGGACTATCTCTCCGCGGCGGCCATCTGTATGATGCACCTGAGCCGCTTCTGCGAGGAACTGATCCTGTGGAATACGAACGAATTCCGCTTTGTGGAGATGGACGACGGTTTCGCGACGGGATCGAGCATCATGCCGCAGAAGAAGAACCCGGACGTGGCGGAGCTGATCCGCGGCAAGACCGGACGGGTCTACGGCCACCTGATGGGCCTGCTGACGGTGATGAAGGGACTGCCGCTGGCGTATAACAAGGACATGCAGGAGGATAAGGAAGCCTTCTTCGATACCCGGGATACGCTGGTGAAGGGACTGACGGTATTCACCGCCATGCTGAAGACCGTGACCTTCCGCAAGGATGTGATGGAACGCGGCGCTTCCGGCGGGTTCACGAACGCGACGGACTGCGCAGACTACCTGGTGAAGAAGGGCGTGGCCTTCCGCGATGCCCACAAGGTGGTAGGCGAGCTGGTGGCGCACTGCCTGAACGAAAACAAGGCCCTGCTGGACCTGACGCTGGAGGAACTGAAGCAGTTCCACCCCGCCTTCGAGCAGGACGTGTTCGACGATCTGAGCATGATCGCCTGCGTGGAGAAAAGAAAGATCCCCGGCGCGCCGGCGCCGGAGATGGTGCAGCGGGCGATCGACAGCGCCCGGAAAGAACTGAACAATTAATCGAGAAGCATCCTGATCGCTTCGGCACAGCCGCCGTGGTCCAGGTCGGAAACGATCCGGTCCGCGGCGGTTTTCACGTAGTCCGGCGCATTGCCCATGGCTACGCCAAGACCGGCGGCGCGGAGCATCGGGATATCGTTGTCAGCGTCCCCGACGGCGATGCAGTCCGCCATCGGGATATCGAGGAGGGCGCACAGGCGTTCCAGGCCGGAACCCTTGCTGACGCCGGCGGCGGAACACTCCAGGGATGAGATTTCGGAATAAACCAGTTCCAGCTCCGGGGTTTCCAGCTGGGCTCGGGTACGGATACGCTCCTGCGGGTCCGCGTGATAGAGGTTAAGCTTCAGGAACGGATCGGTGCAGGACGCCGCGAAAGCATAGATATCCGGCACGAGGGTCATGGCTTTTTCATACATGGGACGGTAGACGTCCATATGGAAGTGTTCCAGGTTCTCCATATGGGAGGCCTGGATCACGTCAGCGTCCGGGGTCACGATCTGGGGCATGCAGTCCTTGGTCCGGGTCAGGGCGAAGATCCGCTCCGTAAGCGCGGAGGGGATGCCGCACAGGCCGAAGGTTTTCTTTTCCTGAATGTCGTACAGGCCGGCGCCGCTGGCAAAAACGGCATAGCGGACCTCCGGCAGGAGGGCGATCTGCTCCTCCAGCTCGCAGACGGCTCGACCGGTGTCGAAGACCACGGTTTTTCCGGCGGCGCAGACGGTGCGGATGGCCTGCACAGCTTCCGGCGGAATCTGCTTCCGGCTGTTGAGCAGCGTACCGTCCAGGTCCAGGGCAATCAGCTGATAGCTCACGGCTTCTCTCCTTTCCGCATGATCCGGCGGTCAAAGAGCACCAGCAGCGCCGGCAGCAAGGTCAGTACGAGGAGCACGGACATGGCGGCGCCGCGGGAGATCAGCAGGCCGATGCTGGAGATGTAGTAGATGCTGCACTGCACGCCGATGATGAACCCGGCGGTGACCAGGATGATGCCGGAGGTCAGGACGGTGGGCAGCGCCTTGCTGAGGGCTTCCTGCAGGGCTTCCTTCGGTCCGAGGCCGCCGCGGCGGAACATCCGGTACTGGTCACAGAGCAGGATGCCGTAGTCGATGGTCGCACCCATCTGAATGGACAGGCAGATGAGATAGGAAATAAAGAAGACCGAATGGCCGAAGATCTTGCTCAGGCCCATGGAGATCCAGATGGCGCCCTCGATGACGAAGACCAGGAGCAGGGGCAGCAGGAAGGCACGGAAGGAGATGACCACGATGAGCAGGATGGCCAGGAGGGTGATCAGGTTCACCTTCATCAGGTCGCCCCGGAAGGCGTTGCCGATATCATAGGTGGACATGGGGCCGCCGGTGGCATAGTATTCATCGCCGTAAACGTTCCTCGCAGCGGCAAGGACAGATTCCATGCAGGGATTGAAATCTCCGTCGGTCACGGTGAAGGCCGGCAGGAGGATAATCCGCTGGTAGTGTTCCCCGATGAAGACCTCCCGGGCGGAATCCAGCTGGCGCTTCAGGTCGGCCACCAGGTCGCCGGCGCCGGGGAATTCTTCCGCGGCGGCCAGCAGGGCGTCGGCGCGGACGGAATCGCCGAACTCGTTCATGTAAAAGAACGCGGTCACCAGGGTCTCGTCCAGGCCGGTCATTTCCGCCACATCCGCCGGGGTGTAGTATTTCAGCGCTTCGGCGCCGGTGGTGACCATGGCGGTGATTTCCCGCAGGGCAGGGGAACCGTCGGCCCGCCGGGTTTCTTCCAGCTGCCGGACCAGTTCCCGCTGGCGGTCGTAATCCTTATCCGTTTCCCCGCCGGGAACCAGCAGGACCAGGGGATTGGAAACGCCGTAGACGCCGGAGACGGCGCTGGAATCATCGCCGGTGAGCGTGTTGGCAACCATGAAGCTGTAGGTGTTGTTGGCGGTCAGGTACGCTCCGCAGAGAACCAGCAGAACCAGGACGGCGGCAAGTGGTTTCCGGACTTTCCAGATCCATCCGCCCAGTTTTGCGCCGTTCAGGCGAAGGGGCTTGTGCCGCGTTTTCTGCAGGGGCTTTTTCAAAAGGAGCGTCAGGGCGGGCATCAGCAGGAACACGCCCAGCATGCTGATGAGGATACCCTTGCTCAGCACCAGGCCGATATCAAAGCCGATGGTAAAGCTCATGAAGAGCAGGGACAGCAGCCCGGCCACGGTGGTCAGGGCGCTGGAAGCGATGCGCATGAAGGACTGGGAAAGGGCCTCGACCATGGCCTCTTCCGGGGTCATGCCGTCGTCGCAGCAGTTATTCCAGGTATGCAGCAGCATAATGGCATAGTCGATGGACAGGGCCAGCTGCAGGATCGCGCAGACGGCGAAGGTGATGAAGGACACATCCGGGAAAAGGAAGTTGGTCCCCATGTTGATCAGGATCGAGACCGCGAAGACGATCAGGAGCAGCAGCGGCTCGAACCAGGCGTGGCTGGTGAGCAGCAGGACCAAAATAACGATGGCGATGGCGATGACCATGACACCGGGGATTTCGGCGCCGACGCTGCGCTGGACATCCAGCTGCTGGGCGGCGGAACCGCCGACCCAGTATTTACCGGCATTGGGGAACAGGCTGCGGAGTTTTGTGACCAGCGCCGCCGCATCGCAGTCCCGCAGGGTCAGCGTGAGCCGCTTGTAGGTGATGCCGTCTTTGGCTGCGGTATCCGCAGCCGGGTCGTACTGGACAAAACGGATCTCTTCCAGGCCTTTCAGCTGATCAGCGTAGGCGGCGACTGCTTCATCGGACTGATCCGCGAACATGACGGACAGCTGTTCGGTGGAACCGAACTCGCTGTCCATGACCTTCAGCGCCCGCTTGGTCATGGTGCTGTCGGAGAGGTACCGGGTGAGGTCATAGTTGATCCGGGTCCGGGAGATCTGGGGAACGCTCCAGGCGGCGACCAGCAGCAGAACGATCAGGATTACGGTACGATACCTGACGATGGCTCTGGCAATCCTTTGTTTCATGGTGGTCTCTCCCTCCCGGATTATGTTGCAGTGTATCCTATCACACCGGTCTGCGGATGTCCACTGCCGGTGAAAAATAGTGCTGGACAAACAAAAGTCCCTTTGTTATAATACCCGTTGCTGGTTGTGCCGATGTGGCTCAGTTGGTAGAGCAGCCGATTCGTAATCAGCAGGTCAGGGGTTCGAGTCCCCTCATCGGCTCCAGCGTCGAGGTGTAGCGCAGTTTGGTAGCGCGTTTGGTTCGGGACCAAAAGGCCGCGGGTTCGAATCCCGCCACTTCGACTCCCGGAAGCGTTGATTTTCCTACGCTTCCGGGTTTTCTGTTTTTGGCGAAATTGACGGTTCTTTCCGGTTTGCAACTCGGTAGGTTGCAGCGGAGTGGTAAGGCACCGGTTTCCGCTTCAAAAAATCCGATTCCGGGATTTTCCGCTTTTTTTCCGCGAATTTCCGGTTTTGAAATATCCGCTTTGAAAAATATTTCAGATCACCCTGACTTGTTAATGCACAGGTGTTTGCTAATTGCTTGAAGCTAAAAATTGCTGATGGTACTTGTGACTGTACACATCCAGCGTGAATGGGACAGCGGCACGACCAATGTTTTGTGAATGTTCCGGAATCGGGAATGCGGGTACCATCCTCAGAACCGTATCTTACCGGAGCCCTTCCGCAATTGAAAAAGCGTACTTATCATGATATGATAAAGCAAGGTTTTTGAATATCAGAGGGATAAAGCATGGCTGATCGCTAGATGAAGTCCGGGGAGCGCGTGACGAATCACGGTGAGGTGTTTACCGCTGAACACGAAGTCAATGCCCGGCTGGATCTGGTTACAGGGAACGAAAAGGATTGCCAGCTGCTTTCTGGATATAAAACCCCCGGCTTTGGCGAACTTTGAAGTGGACAGAAAGAAAAGATTACAAGTCGCTCATTTGTAATAGAACGGGGTAAACGACGTGACATATTCAATCATTGGTATTCTGGCAAGTATTCTCCTGCTGATTATCAACCATGATATTATTTTAAACCACGGCAGGGATACGCTCACCAAGACTCAGCGGAGCTACCGCCTGTTTCTGATGGGGGTGCTGGTTTATCTTATAACTGATTTACTCTGGGGAATTCTGGATTCGCATCACCTCATCGGGCTTTTGTATGCCGATACATCGATTCATTTTGCCGCCATGATCGGGGCGGTCATGCTCTGGACACAGTACGTTGTATCGTATCTTAATACCGGCAGTGCATTTGAGCGCATGCTGCAGGCTGCCGGTCGCGTTTTTTTTGTCCTCGAACTGACTTTTATCGTTATAAATTTCTTCTGGCCCATACTTTTCCGGTTTGATGAGAACGGTGTTTATCAGGCGGGTGTTGCCCGGTATGTAACGCTCGGAATTCAGATATTAATGTTTCTGGTAACAACGGTGCACACCCTCTTTATCGCCTTCAAATCAAAGGGCAGGGTTCGGCTCCGACATCTGACCATCGGTTTCTTCGGCGTAGCCATGATGACGCTGATTACGATTCAGGTCTTTTACCCGCTGCTGCCCCTGTATGCGATAGGCTGCATGCTGGGTACAAGTTTGCTGCACAGCTTTGTGGTTGAGGATGAAAAAGAGGAATACCGCCGGGAACTGGAGGAAGCGGCAAAAAGAGACCAGGAACAGAAAAAGGAGCTGTCGGAAAGCCGGGAAGCGATGAAAGATGCCCTGGCTGTGGCAGAGAACGCAAACAAGGCAAAAACTTCTTTTCTCTCCAATATGAGCCATGAGATCCGCACACCCATGAACGCGATTATCGGCCTGAATAACATCGCCATGAACGATCCGACGGCCAGCGATCAGGTAAAGGAATACCTGACCAAAATCGGAGCTTCCGCCCAGCATTTGCTGGGGATTATAAACGACATTCTGGACATGAGCCGCATCGAATCCGGGCGGATGACCATTAAGAAGGAAGAGTTCTCTTTTGCCAAAGCGCTGGAGCAGGTCAATACGATGATCAGCGATCAATGCCATGTGAAAGGGATTGTTTACGACTGCCAGACGGTCGGGCGGGTGGACGATTATTATGTCGGCGATGTCATGAAGCTCAAGCAGGTGATGATCAACATCCTCGGCAATGCGGTCAAGTTTACTCCGGAAGGCGGAACCATACGCTTTCTGATAGAGGAGGGAAGACGTTTTGACCGGAATGCGGTTCTGAAACTGATCATCAGCGATACCGGCATCGGGATGAGCGAGGAATTTCTTCCACACATTTTTGAACCTTTCAGCCAGGAAGAGTCCGCGTCAACCAGCAGATACAGCTCAACCGGTTTGGGTATGCCCATTACGAAAAGCATCATAGAGCTTATGAACGGGCACATCGACGTCGTCAGCGAAAAGGGAAAAGGAACCACATTCACGGTTACCGTTACGTTGGGTGAGTCTGAGAGGAAGCAGCAGATTGATGAAGCCGGTCTGGTTCCGCATGAGATGAGCGTCCTTGTAATTGACGACGATCCCATCGCCCTGGAACACGCGGAGATCGTTCTCAGTCAGGTCGGTATCGGCTGCGAAACGGCGGAGTCCGGGTGGGAAGGCGTAGATAAAGTCCGTGTCCGCCATGGACGCAGGGATGACTACAACCTGGTCATTATCGACTGGAAGATGCCTGAGATGGACGGCCTCGAAACCACACGGCAAATACGGAAAATTGTGGGAAATAATACGCCGGTCATTATTCTTACCTCATTTAACTGGGACGAAATTGCGGATGAAGCCCGTGAGGCAGGAGTAGATACATTCGTGCCGAAACCTCTTTTTGCCAGTACGGTAATGGATGAGTTCGCAGAGGCGTTCCGGAGCAAGAATGAAGCGCTCGCAGAAAGAACGGTGGATCTGAAAGGCCGCAGAGTGCTGCTCGCAGAAGATATGGCTGTGAACGCCGAGATTATGATCATGGTGCTCTCCATGCGTGAGATAGAAGTGGATCTGGCTGAAAACGGTAAAGTGGCTGTGGATCTGTTTGAAAGCCACGAGGCCGGATACTATGATGCTATTCTAATGGATATGCGTATGCCGGAAATGGATGGTCTGGAAGCAACGAGGACTATTAGAAGCCTTCAACGGGACGACGCAAAAACGATTCCTATCATTGCTCTGACAGCAAACGCTTTTGATGAAGATGTTCAGCAAAGCATGCAGGCTGGATTGAATGCCCATTTGTCGAAACCCGTGGAGCCGGAAACGTTGTTTGAGACCTTGGGAAAAATGATCATATGATAGTTAATACGGTAACTTCTGATGAATTTATGAAGAAATATCGGTTATGATGAATCAAACCACGCATCTGTCCCTGTATGGTACGGCGGTACAGGTAGTTCCTGAGGCGGAATATCAAGCTGAAATAGAGAAAAAACGCAAGGAAAATGAGGCACAATTAGAAGCACAGAGGAAAAAGCTCGAAGCACATCAATCGCTTATGCTCGATCTTGAAGCAAAGAGAATGCGCGGTGAAGCCACACCTGCGGATCAATTTATTGCTGAAATACGAAACATTGATTCTATGATGGAAGTGTGGAAGATCTGGCAGGGCTACGGTTTTGACGAGTCGTATGAGGAAGTGGATAAATTCATACGTGACGCAAAAGTAGTTGAACGTATGTATGGACGCTCAAGCGCATGGGTTGAAGAGAAAAAGAGCAAGATTAAAGAATTGCTTGGAGTACAGGATTGACCAAAAGGCAAGGCATGACCCGGTGAATGTTGCAACCGCCCGGGTTGCACCCCGAATTGCACCTTTAGAATTAACCGGAAAGGCAGAATGTCCACTTAAAAATGGCATGAAAAAACCGGAAATTTTCGGAAATTCTGGGCTTTTCATTGCACAACCGGGGGAAAATGGCGAAAATTCGCATTGCTCGGTCGGAAATCCAAATCCTCGAATTCGGGACCAAAAGGCCGCGGGTTCGAATCCCGCCACTTCGACAGAAAAGCCGGGTCACCCTTTGCGGGTGGCCCGGTTTTCTGTTTCCGAAGTGGCAGGGATCCGGACACGCAGCCTGTAAGGCCGGGGGTGAGCGAGCCGAACGTCAGCACAGTGTGCTGTCCGGCGAAGCCGGAAGAGAGGCGAACGAATCAATCGAAACGAGCAATGCGACCGCTCCAAGGGAGCAGTGCGAAGATTGAGATTGCGGGCAAGCGAAGCGCGAAAATCCCGTCACTTCGACCAGCAAAAACAGTTGGACATATAGATGTTTCACGATATAATCATGAGTATATCCGGGATTTATGACATTCAAAAAGAATCCGCCTGAAATACGATGGAGAAAACGATGATGGAGAAACTTGATGTTCAGCAGCGCCTTGCCGAATACATCGGGCAGGAGACAGAGTACTGGGACTTCTGGGGCACCATTCGCATTGTAAAAAACGGAAACATTCTTTGGGAGACCAGCCGTGGGTATGCCTGTCCCGAGTTTGGCGTGAAGAACACCATGTCCACCCGTTTTACAATCGCATCGGTCACAAAGCAGATTACTGCCTTCGCGGTGATGCTTTTATATGACAAGGGTCTTTTATCCCCGGACACGGATGCGAATACATATCTCCCGGAAGATATGCAGATTCCGGCCGGGATTACTGTCCATCATCTTCTTGCCCATACATCAGGACTGTATAACTTTTACAATTTCGAGGATAACTTCTATATCGGGGAAGACAGGCTGCCTTATGATCGAAAAGCTTTCCTCAGTAAGTGGATTCTGAAACAGCCGATGAATCCCCCGGGAGAATCGTTCAATTACAACAATTCAAATTACAACCTGCTGGCCTGGATCATTGAATATGTATCAAAACAGTCCTACGCGGAATTCCTGCATGAAAACATATTCCTTCCGCTGGGAATGACCAGCACCGTGTTTGACGACGGCCTGGCTGTTCACGAAAACAAGGCATACAATTATATGCATGATTACGGGAAGACGGTTCGGGTGCCGTATGTGAACAACCTGTTTCTGTTGGGAGCCGGGGCGTTGGTTTCGAACTGCGATGATCTGCAGAAGTGGTATGAGTGCCTGAAGGAGAGAAAGTTGCTGTCCGCAAAGGCGTATAAGCGGTTCTTTGCAGAGAACATGAATCATTATTGCTACGGGCTGGAACGGCATGACTGGAACGGCGTGACGATGTATGCCCACGGCGGTGATGCCAACGGGATTGCCGCGTATACGCAGTACTTTTTTGAGGACGATCTTTGTATCATCATTCTTTCCAATAACGAATCGCTGAACCAGTACCGGCTGGGAGAAGACATTGCTGAAATCCTTTATGGAAAAGAACCGAAACACGCAGCGAGACCGGATGAGGTACCGGTTTCGGAAGAGAATCTCCGGAAGTTCACCGGAACATATCTTCCCGGCAAAATCCATATTGAAGTGAAGAACGGGAAACTGTATCTGGTACGTGTAAACCAGAACATCCATATTGAATTGTACTGTATTGGCCCCAACACGTTTATCCGCAGGCATGAGGAGCAAAGCTATACACACAATCTGCTGCCGGAAGATTCTGAAAAACCTGCCGTATGGGGATATGAACTGGTCAGCAAAGCGTTTGTGTGACAGCGGAAAAGCAATGGGAACCTGATAAAAACCGGCGTTTGCGGAGGAAATCATGCTTCAGCTGATAAAGCGGTGCCCTGAATACGCGGAGGGATATAAGGCATATTGCCAGGAATACTATGATCACAATATTATATTTTTCAGACCTTCAAATCCAAAGTATCTGGTGGATGACTGGTTTTTGAGCACAAAGGACTGGTATGACCGGAAAGAAAAGGGACTTGTGGAGGGCCAGCCCGTCAGCTTCCACTACTGGGCAGTGGATGACGGCAGGTTTATCGGAGAGTTCCAGCTGAGGACAGCGTTTCCACCGAAAGTGATGCTGGATATCGGAAGCGTCGGCTACGCGGTAAGAGTTTCCGAATGGAACAAAGGATACGGAACGCAGATCCTACGCAAAGGTCTGGAAATTGCAAAAGAGCACGGCTTGGAAAAAGTGCTGCTGAACATCAACGAAAAGAATGCGGCGTCCATTCATGTTTGCGAAAAAATGGGCGGAAAGCTATGGGATACCATTGAGAGGGATAATGAAGCAGAAGGCCATCATCTGATCAGACGATACTGGATCATGCTGTAAGCAGTAAAAAGGATATGACAGACAGAGAACGGAGGAAGCATAATCCCTGAAAACGGAGACGAGCAGACAGATATATGCTATACTTTGACCGGGAATGAATGCTAGTTATGAGCTTTCGATAAACGAATGATTGAATAACAAACGGAGGAAAAGACAGTGAAACATACCAGATGGGGGATATCGTTAGCCGCAGATGTTTCTGCTCCGCGCAAGGTCTGATAGAGGACGAAACCTGCACGGAGCGATCGGAACCTTTTCGTCCGGTCAGGCTTTGCATTGCATGAAAGAATGAACATGTAAGGAGCAAAGCCATGAAAAAACATTCATTGAAACAACTTCACAGTTTTCTTTTGCTATGGGGATCACAGACCGTATCTCAGCTTGGGACGGCTATGACGGATTATGCGATTATTATCTGGGTATACAGCCAGAGAGGAACCGCATCCAGCGTGACCCTGCTGACGGTATGCACTTTCCTGCCGACGATCTTTTTCCGCTTCCTGGCGGGGAGCGTGGTGGACCGGCAGAACAAAAAGCGCATTATGCTGATCGCGGACCTGCTGGCAGCCTGTGGAACGCTGGCTGTGTTTGTGCTGCATTCTGCTGATGTGCTGCAGATCTGGCACCTGTATGTGATCAACTTCATGCTCAGCCTGATGAACGCATTCCAGGAACCGGCTTCCTTTGTCGCTGTCAGTCTGCTGGTTCCGAAGGAGCACTATGCCCGGGCCGGCGGCCTGCAGGGGTTCAGCGGAGCCGCCGTATCCATTCTTGCTCCGGCGCTGGGAGCGCTGCTGCTGGCCTGCGGCGGACTGGACCTGGTGCTGATGATCGACCTGACGACTTTTGCCGTTGCCTTCCTGGTGCTGCTGTTCCTGATCCGGATTCCGGAAGAGAAACGGCAGGCAACGGAAGAGGAACCGTTCTCAAAGACCTGCCTGGCAGGGATCCGCTACCTGGAGGACCATAAGGCAATCCTGCGGATTACCCTGTTCCTGGCGGTGATCAATTTCCTGGCGAAACTGGGCAACGACGGAATGCTTTCTCCGTTCATCCTGGGCCGGACAGGCAACAACCAGTCCGTGCTGGGTATGGTGGAAAGCTTTACGGCCCTGGGCGTACTGGCCGGGAGCCTGCTGGCAACATTGATGAAACCGGTAAAGAACAGAACCCGGCTGATTTTCATTACCACCGGCTTTGTCTTTGCCGGAAACATTATTCAGAGCCTGACTTTCCGTCCATGGCTGTGGTGCGCCGCGGCGTTCGGAAGCTATCTGATGGCGGCTGTGATGAACGTAAACATGGATACCCTGATGCGGGAAAAGGTTCCGCCGGATATGCAGGGACGGGTGTTCTCCGCAAAGAGCACCCTGCAGAACTTCACGATTCCGCCTGCACTCCTGCTGGGCGGTTTGCTGGCGGATACGGTATTTGAACCGTTTATGATGGGAAATTCCCCGGCACAGCAGGCACTGTCCGGACTTTTCGGGACAGGAAAAGGAGCCGGCATCGGGCTGATGTTCTTTACTATCGGGATTGCCGGGATGCTGATCAGCTTTACCCGGCTGCGAAAGCCGGTCTACAGAGAACTGAACCTGACGGAAACAGAACCATTACAGACAAAAATGAACGGAGGGAACAATGATGAACAATCATAAAGCAATCGCTTTTTTCAGCGGATTTCCGGATCGCAGGTTTACAGATGAGATTGCCGAACGCCTGGGAAAAGAGCTGCCTGTGCGCAGGTGCATTGTGTTTATCACCGCCTGCCCGGTGGATTATCAGCAGAATGA
>CAMKNZ010000033.1 GCA_946414315.1 uncultured Clostridia bacterium | reverse complement strand
AGCTTGTCCAGGCAGATGGACTCGAGGGCTTCGTGAGCCTTGTAGAGGATGGTGCCGCCGGGGGTCTCATACACGCCGCGGCACTTCATGCCGACCAGCCGGTTTTCCACGATGTCGATGATGCCGATGCCGTTGGCGCCGCCAAGCTCGTTGAGCTTGAGGATGATGTTCTTGGCGGACATCTTTTCGCCGTCCAGGGCAACGGGCACACCCTTTTCAAAGTCGAGGGTGATGTAGGTGGGCTTGTCCGGCGCGTCGATGGGGGAAACGCCCATTTCAAGGAAGCCGGGCTTCTCATACTGGGGTTCGTTGCCGGTGTCTTCCAGGTCAAGGCCTTCATGGCTCAGGTGCCAGAGGTTCTTGTCCTTGGAATAGTTGGTTTCCCGGGTGATCTTCAGCGGGATGTTGTGCGCTTCGGCATAGTCGATTTCTTCATCCCGGGACTGGATGCTCCACTCCCGCCAGGGGGCGATGATGGGCATATCGGGAGCGAAATGCTTCACAGCCAGCTCAAACCGGACCTGGTCGTTGCCCTTGCCGGTGCAGCCGTGGCAGATGGCATCGGCGCCTTCTTTCTTGGCGATTTCCACCAGGCCTTTGGCGATGCAGGGCCGGGCATGGCTGGTGCCGAGGAGGTAATCCTCATAGACGGCGCCGGCTTTCATGGTGGGGATGATGTAGTCATCCACATATTCTTCTGTCAGGTCCAGGATGTACAGCTTGCTGGCGCCGGTCTTCAGAGCCTTTTCTTCCAGACCGTCCAGCTCGGTGCCCTGTCCCACGTCGCCGGAGACGGCGATGATCTCGGGATTGTTGTAGTTCTCCTTCAGCCAGGGAATGATGATGGATGTATCGAGACCGCCGGAGTAGGCGAGGACGACTTTCTTGATGTCAGCTTTATTCATTGGGGTGACCTCCTTCTGCATGATTATGCAGGCAATATACACCCCTCAAAACCGCTTGTCAATAGGAAAACAATATAAAATCAAAAGATTTTTTAAAAAGAATCGAAAATGAATATATGCAAATAATTATGCATAAATGCTGTATGCTGTGAATAGACCCGTGTCCGATCGACAGAATCGGGAAGGCACAGCAGAAGATATATATCGTAGCTTTTCCTGCTATAATTCAGGTATTCTGACGTCACTGATAAATTATTCTTGCAAAACTGAATCCACTATGCTATAATCCCTTTCGCTGACCGCATGGGATTATAGCTCAGTTGGTTAGAGCACCACGTTGACATCGTGGGGGTCATAGGTTCGAGTCCTACTAATCCCACCAGCTGGAACCCTTGAAAATCAAGGGTTCCTTCTTTTTTTGCTTACCAGATTGTACATCATGTTTCGCCAAAATGGCAATAATTGAGTAGAATGAGAGCAATTGTTGTACTTTTGTAGTCACAAGGTGGCGAAGGCGTCCTCTAGAACCCTTATATATTGGGCGTTTGCGGGTTTTGTTGGTGCCTCAGCGGTGCCCAGAGCATATGGATTGAGGGCGTTCAAAAGGCCCTGATGTTTCATTACGCCCTGGTGTCTGGTGACGGCGTAAACTGTTTCGACCATCCTTGTGTCGGCATGGCCGAGAAGATCGGCTACCTGGGCTGAAGAAAGATTTGCTTCTTTCAGTTGGGTGCCGAAGGTGGCGCGCCAGTCATGGTTGTTGTAGAGGTTGTAGATTCCCAGCGCTTTGAAAGCGTTCCGGTATGTCCGGCGCAGTGTCGCATAGTAGCAGGGTTGTTCCGGGTCTCGTCCATGAATGACATATCCGCTTGTTTGCTGTAGAGGCTCCAGAATATCTTTTAACGCGTTCGGAATAATGAAGTCGCGGGTGGAAGATTTAGTTTTAGTTTTTTCCCGGATGATCGGTTGTTTCTTGTCGGGATAAACCACAACGCGGCGGACTTCACCGTAATGACTGTCGAGATGAATGTTTTCCCATTTCAGCCCGGCAATTTCTTCCAAGCGCATTCCGGTATAGGCCAGCAATCCCATGTAAAGGCGTTCACGAGGCTCTTCCAGATAGGGAATGGATAGCTTGACACGGGCAACGACTTCATCCGGCAGCGCTTTATGATGTCCGGATTCTTCACCTTCAACTGTAAGAAGTGTCATCTTGAAAGGTGTATCTTTTGTCAGTTTCATTTCCATAGCGATTCGGAAAAGACGCCGTCCAAGCCAGGTTATCCGCTGCAGGGTATGGTGAACCAGCGCAGGGCGCTTCTTTTTCGGATCCGGTTTTGCCAGCGCATCAAGCATGTGCTGTATGTCTTCCACAGTGATTTCATCGAGCTCTTTATCCCCGATGAAAGGCAGAAGGTAATAGTCTAAATAACGGTTATAGGTTGCCTGCGTTGTGGGGGACAGCTTCGGCAGGAAGGTGGGCCGGTACTTTTCATTCACAAAGGTCCGGAGAAGCATGGCTTCATGGCGCTTTGCGTTGAAATCAAGTAAAAAGGCCTTAAACTTTTCATCGGTCTCTTTCTTACTTGCACCGGATAGACGGATGGTTTTGACTTCATTGTTTCCGGCATAGTATAGATAATATTCTCGGTATTGACTCGACATTCAAAACACTCCTTTGGAATGTTTGCATGACTCATCAAATATCGAAAACCGTTTTCCTATTCCATTGACAAGGTCCGCTTGGGGAATGGACACCACGATGCATGCGTGGGGGTCATTTTTCCCATGCCTGATTATACCATGGAAGCCTTGCAGCATAAAGGGGAACAAACGGAAAAACAAGGGTTTCAGCATATGATTGCCTCCTCGTATAGTCTCTCTATATAGGCGAAATAAAAAAGGAGGCTGTTTTTTAAGTGAAGCCGGTACAGATGCGGTTTTGAACTGGAAAAATAGGCAGGTTTATTTCTCTCTTTTGATTCTGTTTTTTGCTTCCGCTCTGTCATATCCTGTACACGTACCGGATGACCGGTACGGATGAATGACTGAAACGGAGGATTATTACAATGCTGCGCCTGCTTGGAATCCTGACTCTGGGAAATCTGATCTTCGGCGGAAACCGCCGTCATAATGACAGTTTCCTTGGCGGTCTGCTTCTCCTGCCCGCGCTGATGTTCGGCGGCTGGATCGCGATCGCTGTGGTCGGCGGGGTTCTCAGCCTGGTCGGTTCTGTGATCGGCGGAATCTTTTCCGGCCTGACTTCCCTGGCTGCCGGTGTGTTCTCCGGAAAAGGTATTGTCATCGGCATCGTGGTCGGTGTTGTGCTTTATTATTATCTCCGCCGGCAGAAGAGTGAATCTGCGGAGGAATAACAAATGCTGATTCTGATTGCGGCCCTGGTTCTGGGCGTTATCCTGTTCAGGAACAGCCCCCGGCTGGAAGCGCCGGCGGAAACGGCTGATACGGCTGTCCGGGCCTATGTGGACGGAAAGCCCGTGAAATCATACGTAAAGGAATAAGACAATGGAACTGAGTAATACCGCAATCTGTCCGTATTGCGGGAAGGAAATGCAAAAAGGGATTCTGTCCGGTGATGGAAGAAGCAAAGTAACCTGGAAACCGGGAAAGGTGAAAGCCGGTTTTATGGATAAACTGGTCGGTTCGTACACGGTAACTGCAGCCAGGATGACGCTGACCACCTTTACGATTGATGCGTATTATTGTCCCGCTTGCAGGAAAATGATTTTTGATACGGATATTACAGGATAAGATCTTTTGTTACAGGGGCGTCGGAGTTGATCCGGCGCTCTTTTTCTTTTGGCCAAATCAAAACGCCCGGCGCTGATCGGCGCCCGGCGTTCTGAAAAAAGGATTAGGAGTATGAAGAACACATATCGGAACATCTTCGCCGGAATCCTGGCGGGACCGGCGGGGATGGAGTGGTTAGACGGGAGGCGGCTCCCGGGATTCCGTCCTCCCTGGATGACAAGGGTATCTTAACCCATGTTTCTTAAGTGGACATAAACCTCAGCCGGCAAGCGGCAGGTTATTCGTCAAGGCCCAGATCGTTACTCCGAAGAAGCCGGCAATGTCGGGGAGAAGCTCTGTCTCCGGTCCGGCATATCCGTTTTCCCAGTTGGCAACGGTGCCGCGCATCAGACCGAATTTCTCATCGCAGCCGGCCTGGGTCATGCCCTTCATTTCCCGCAGAATTCTGAATTTGGTTCCGAATGACATCAGGATCACAGCCTTTCCGTTTCTCTTGGGATGATTGGAGTATAGGCGCTGAACCTTAAATGAACCTTTAGAATCATGACTTTTTCAAAAAATATTATTCCTTTTTTGTCCGGAGACTTTAAATCCGGGCCGATTATTTATTTCGCCCATATGTAAGGACTAAGTTCCTGCAGAGAGGGTGAAAAGTAAATGCGGCTCAGACAAGTGGTCCGCGTCAATGTGTCCAGGCCGGGCGGCGGTGAGGAAACCTTGCTGAAGACGGCCCGTACATCGTTGCGCAGTCGTCTGCTCCGGCGGTTTGTGGGGGATCAGTATGCAGTACTGGTGCTCACGCCGGTCGGCATGCATGTGGATGCGGTCGAGATTCATGAGGCGGTCGTGTCCGATCGTGAATAACGATCGGGTAACGCGACCCCCATTACAGCCGTCAAAGGCGCAAAGCGACTTTGGTAACGGCGATCATGCTCCAAAGCAGACGATTAAGAAAGGAAAAACCGGTTATGGAAAAGATGGATAGTTTGCGCGCCGGGGTCGCAGAGATGCGGTCGGTCGCGCAGCGGCTGAACCAGTGGGCGGATGATCTTGAGGCCTCGTTTCGTGATCAGGAAGCCAATGAGGTGGAAGTGGGCGAAGCGCCGACAACCGCCAGTGGCGGAAATTTTGTCGGAGCTGAGGTCAACCGAAACAAGCGAGCTCCACAGTGTGGAGTCGCGCCGATTGAGGTTGCGGATGCTGGAGAACCCGCACCTGCTCCCAGGAAAAAGAAAGCAGCCGCCGACAAGGCCGCTGCTGAACCTGCAGCAGCTGAGGAAAAGGGAAAGGCGCTCACGCTCCCGGAAGTCAGATCGGTTCTGGCGGGAAAGTGTGCTGCGGGCTTCAGCACACAGGTGAAGGCGCTCATTGAATCCTACGGCGCCGCTTCCCTGAAGGAAGTCCCTGCAGAAAAATATGAGGAACTGCTGGAAGCGGTCAAGGGCCTGGGTGATGCGGATGCCGGATAAACATGCGTTCCTGTCACCGTCCTCCTCAGAGCGTTGGTTCAACTGCACCAAGTCAGCCTGGCTGTGTGAGCAGTTCCCGGATCTGGGCAGTGTGTTCGCGGCGGAAGGAACGGATGCCCATCGGCTGTGCGAGTTCCTGCTGCACGACATGCTGGGCATGCCGGATACGGATCCCAGGCCGGGCATGACCTATTACAACCAGGAGATGGAAGAGGCGGCCCAGGGCTATGTGCAGTTCATCCGGGAAAAGCTGGAGGCGTGGAAAGCCAAAGGCGCCCTGCCGACGGTTTTCGTCGAGCAGCGGGTGGACCTGCGGGCTTATATTCCGGAAAGCATGGGCACTTCGGACTGCGTGATCATCGCGGACGATGAGATCGAGATCATCGACTTCAAGTACGGGATGTATCGCGTGCCTGCGACTTCGCTGCAGCTGCGGATTTATGCCTTGGGTGCCTGCGAGCTGTTCCGGAACCTGTACGACTTTACACGGGTCCGGATGACGATCTACCAGCCCCGCCTGGGTGCTGTGGATGAAGCCTCCATGGATGTGGAGGAACTGTACCGCTGGGCGGCGGAGGAACTGAAGCCCAGGGCGGAACTGGCCTTTGCCGGGCAGGGAAATTATTCCGTCGGCGAATGGTGCCGGAACTGCCGGGCGAGACGAACCTGCCGGGAACTGGCGGCCCATCAGCTGGAAATTGCCAAGTATGAGTTCACTGAGCCGCCGCTGCTCTCGGATGAGGAGATCGCGGATGTGCTGGGCCGGGTGGATGACTTGGTCTCCTGGGCAACAGGCGTGAAGGAGTACGCCCTGCAGGCGGCACTGGACGGGCGCCGCTTTGCCGGCTGGAAGCTGGTGGAAGGAAAGTCCGTCCGCAAATTCACGGATGATGCCTGTGTGGCGGCCCGTGTGGAAGCCGCCGGTATCGATCCCTTTGAGAAGAAAATGCTGGGCCTGACTGCCCTGGAGAAGAAGCTGGGGAAGCGGGACTTCCAGAACCTGCTTGCAGACCTGGTGGTCCGGTCCCAGGGAAAACCCGTACTGGTGCCCGTGAGTGATAAGCGGGCTGAAATGAATCTGGCGAGCGTGGAATTCGCCGCCGAGAACGATATGAAAGAGGTAAACAATCATGAGTAAGAATCCTGAGAATCCCTGCAAAGTTATTACCGGGAAGGATACCCGGCTGTCCTATGCCCATGTCTGGGAACCCGCCTCCATTAACGGCGGGAATCCGAAGTATTCCACCTGCGCGGCCTGGCCGAAGACCGATGAGGTGACCACCCGGAAGGTGAAGACCGCTATTGAGTCCGCCTATCACGAGGGCGAAAGCAAGCTGAAGGGTAACGGCAAGACCATGCCGCCCATGTCGGCGATCAAACTGCCGCTGCGGGACGGCGACCTGGAGCGCCCGGACGATCCCGCCTTCGCCGGCATGTGGTTCGTGAATGCGAACACCGATCACGCGCCCGGCATCGTGGATCTGGACTGCAATCCGATCCTGGACCGCAGCGAAGTCTATTCCGGCTGCTACTGTCGGGTCTCCCTGACCTTCTATGCCTTCAACAGCAACGGGAACCGGGGCATCGCCTGCGGCCTGAATAACCTGCAGAAGGTGAAGGACGGCGAGCACCTGGGCGGTCGTGTCAGTGCGGAAGTCGAGTTTGCCGGCCTGGATGACGATGATGAGGACTTCCTTTCATGACAGGCCTGGGTTTAAGGGATGGCGGAGTTTCCGCCATCCCGGTTTCTGCAGAATTCTGGCGGGACATTCCCGGGTATGAAGGATCCTATCAGGTTTCTTCCATGGGCCGGGTCCGGTCGCTGCCGCGGGTGGTTCCCGTGTATGACAGGGTCCGCCGGATTTCATATGCGCGGCCCTGTCCCGGTGTGATCCTGCGCCAGGCGGTCTGCGACAAGGCGGGCCATGTCTCTGTACATCTGGGGAAATACTGCCGGGGAATCCCGGTGCACCAGCTGGTCATGCTGGCGTTTCACGGCTTACCGCCTCCCGGCACGGAAGCGATGCACCTGAATGGGAACCCGAAGGATAACCGGCCGGAAAACCTGAGATACGGCACCCATTCCGAGAATATGACCGATATGTACCGGCTGGGGAAAGGCCATCTGAAGCTGACGCCGGAGGAAGTCCGGCAGATCCGGTTCGGGCTGGCCAGCGGGTGGTCCGTGAAAGAACTGGCTGCGGCATACGGCGTATCGGAAACCTGTATCCGGCGAATCCTGAAAAGGAGGCGGTACGCATGGGTCGCATGATGCGCAGCTGTCCAAATCTTGATTTGGGTAACAGCTGCCATGTTACAGCTGTCCATTATTACGAACCGGAGGTGAAGTAAAAATGGGTAACAGCGATCACATTAGAACCATGAACATTGATATTGAAACTTTTTCCTCTGAAGACCTGACGAAATGCGGCGTGTACCGGTACGCGGAAGCGCCTGATTTCCGGATCCTGCTGTTCGGGTACAGCGTCAACGATGGCCCGGTGGAAGTGGAAGATCTTGCATCCGGCGGAACACTGCCGACGGAGATCCTGAAGGCCCTGATGGATCCGCTAGTGGAAAAACGGGCTTTCAATGCCTCCTTTGAACGGGTCTGCCTTTCCAGGCTCCTGAGGGATCTGAATCTGCTGGGGGAAGGGGAATTCATTTCTCCCGTGAACTGGCGCTGCACCATGGTGCGCTGCATGTACCTGGGTCTGCCGCATTCGCTGGCTGCCGCCGGCAGCGAGCTGGGGCTGGATAAACAGAAGCTGACGGAGGGCAAGGACTTGATCCGGTTCTTCTGCAAGCCGGCAAAGCCTTCTTTACTGAATGCCCAGGGCAACAGGAATCTGCCTTTCACAGACCCGGAACGGTGGAAGCGTTTTGTGGAATACAACCGCAGGGACGTGGAGACGGAGATGCAGATCCAGCAGCGCCTGCAGAACTATCCTGTTCCGGATTCTGTATGGCAGGAATATGAGCTTGATCAGCGCATCAACGACCGGGGCATCTGCCTGGACGACCGCTTTGTGAGTGCCGCCCTGCAGATGGACGCTCTGTCCCGGAATGAGCTGACGGATGCGCTTTCCCGTCGGACGGCCCTGGCGAATCCGAATTCGGTTTCCCAGGTCCGGTCCTGGCTGGAGGAGCACGGCACATCCGTGGAATCCCTCGGGAAGAAGCAGGTGGCCGCAATGCTGCAGGATGCCGATCCGGAGATTCGGGAAGTGCTGCTCCTCCGCCAGCAGCTGGCGAAATCCAGCGTGAAAAAGTATGAAGCCATGCGGAATACGGTTTGCAGGGATGGCCGGATCCGCGGCATGTTCCAGTTCTACGGAGCGTCCCGATCAGGACGCTGGGCCGGCCGTGGCGTACAGCTGCAGAATCTGCCCCAGAATCATCTGCCGGATCTGGACAAGGCAAGGGAAACGGTGCTGGCCGGGGATTACGGTGCCCTGAAAATGCTGTATGACTCCGTGCCGGACGCGCTGTCGGAACTGATCCGCACGGCCTTTGTGCCGGAAACGGGGAAGTTCATTGTCGCTGACTTCAGCGCCATCGAGGCGAGGGTGATTGCCTGGCTGGCCGGGGAAGGCTGGCGGATGGAAGTTTTCGCAAACGGCGGGGATATCTATTGCGCTTCGGCGTCCCAGATGTTCCATGTGCCGGTGATAAAGCACGGCGTCAACGGCCACCTCCGCCAGAAAGGCAAGATCGCCGAACTGGCCCTGGGCTATGGCGGGGGCGTCGGCGCTCTGAAGGCCATGGGCGCTCTGGAAATGGGCGTGCCGGAAGAGGAACTGCAGCCGCTGGTGAATGCCTGGCGGAATGCGAATCCGAGTATTGTCCGGCTCTGGTGGGATGTGGACCGTGCTGTGAAAACGGCCATCCGGGAAAAAACCTCTGTCCGACTGGGGAACCTGCAGTTCATCTGCCGCTCGGGAATGCTGTTTATCAAGCTGCCATCGGGACGGTCCATGGCATATGTCAAGCCCCGGATGGGTGTGAACCGCTTCGGCGGGGAATCCGTGACGTATTACGGCCTGAACGCGGCAAAGAAATGGGACCTCATTGAATCCTACGGCCCGAAGTTTGTGGAGAACATCGTGCAGGGGATTTCAAGGGACCTGCTCTGCAGCGCCATGCTGAGGCTGGGCAATATGCAGATTGTGGCCCACGTACATGATGAAGTGATTATCGAAGCATATCCGGAGGACAATCTGAAAATGGTTTGCCGGATCATGGGACAAAGCCCGGACTGGGCCGAAGGCCTGATCCTCCGGGCAGACGGATATGAATGCGAGACATACAGAAAGGACTGATCATATGCCCAAGACGCAAAAAAAGAAACCGGCAGCGCAAGCTAAATCCGGTATTGTCGACAGGCGCGGCAGGCCGAGGAAGCATCCGGCCAAACCGGTAAAGACCGAAATGGACCTTCTGATGGAAAAGAACCGGAAGGAACTGAAGGTGGGCTATTTCACCCAGAAGTTTCCGCTGCCGGTAGTCTTCATCTGTTCCTCCTTCAGCGGGGACGGGAAGGAGTGCCTGGAGAAAGCAAAGCGGTATGCCCGCTTTGCGGTCTCCCGGTATAGTGTGCCGGTGACGCCCCATCTGATGTATCCCCATTTCCTCCGGAAAACAGTGGAGTCCGAGCGGAAAATCGGTCTTTACTGCGGCCTGTGCCTGCTGGACAAGTGCTCCGAGATCTGGATCTTCGGGGATATCAAGACCAATGATATGGAATGGGAAGTCTGGCGGGCATATATGCGGGACAAGACGATCCGCTGGTTTACGGAGGATCTGAAGGAGGTCGAGCGGGAACTGCCCGAGCAGTGCCGTTCCCTGAACGGGCCGGTGGTTAAACCGGTTAAGAAAGAAACAAAAGCAAAGAAGGAGAAAAAAGCCGTATGAATGATCCTGTACTGAAGATTTCCGTCTGCGACAGGCGGACCAATGCCCGGTATAAGAACCAGGAACGGAACTGGTCCTGGATCAAGGAACGGAACCGCCGGCCGATCCGGACCAGCGAGACCGTGGAGGAGTATCCGAGGCTCCCGAAGGAGCAGCGGGACGAGCTCAAGGACCAGGGCGGCTTCGTCGGCGGCTGGTTGAAGAACGGCGTCCGCAAGAAGGGTCATGTGATTTCCCGCTGTGTCGGGTGCCTGGACGCGGATAATATCCCGGCAGAAGTGAATTTCCCGGCGCTGTGCCGGGAGGTCTTCGCCGGCTTCGACTGGTTCCTGTATTCCACCCATAAGCACCGCCCGGAGGCGCCCCGGTACCGCCTGGTGATTCTCTTTGACCGGGAAGCCTCTGAGGAGGAATATCCCGCTCTGATGCGCATGGTGGCCAAACAGCTGGGCATGGATTATTTCGATGATTCCACCTATGAACCTCATCGCATGATGTACTGGGCTTCCTGCTCCTCAGACAGTCAGTTCGTTTTTGATGAATCCCTCGGCCAACCGCTGCCGGTGGACCGGTATCTGGGCATGTATGCCGACTGGCGGGATGTATCCCAGTGGCCCACGTCTTCCCGGCAGTCTGAGGTGATGAGAAGGGCTGTTACCGCCCAGCAGGATCCCCTGAACAAGGAAGGCCTGGTCGGCGCTTTCTGCCGTACCTATTTCCCGATCCAGTCCGCCATGGAGCAGTTCCTGTCGGATGTCTATGCCCCGACGGATGTGGAGGGGCGCTGGGATTATATTCCCGCGGATTCCACCGCCGGCGTGGTGGTGTATGACGACCGGTTTGTGTATTCGCACCATGCGACAGACCCGGCGGGCGGGAAACTGGTCAATGCTTTCGATCTGGTGAGGATTCACAAGTTCGGGAATGACGAAACGAAGAAGTCTTTCCAGCAGATGTGCGATTTTGTCCTGCAGCAGGATGATGTGAAGCTGCAGCTGGACCGGGAACGCAGGGAAGAAGCTGAACAGGATTTCAGTGAACCGGTTGACAGTGACCGTTCCTGGACGACAGAACTGAAATATAAAGGCCGGAATAAGGAACTGGAGAACAGTGTCTGGAATCTGATGCTGATCCTCAATCATGATCCGGATTTTGAGAACTTCGCCTTCAATGAAATGACCGGCCGGGTCCAGGTAACCGGACCGCTGCCGTGGGATCGTCCGGAAGGAAATCCGTACTGGCGGGACGCGGATACGGCGCAGCTTCGGATACTGCTGGATAACCGGTATACGGTGTTCTCCGAGCGGAATATTCAGGACTGTTTTACCAAGGTGGCGGATGACCGGCGGTTCCATCCGGTCAGGGATTATCTGGACGGCCTTCCGGTATGGGATGGCGTTTCCCGCATTGAGGGACTGTTTCAGCGCTGTTTTGATGTGGAGGACAGTGCGTATGTGCGCGCTGTCGCCCGGAAGGTGTTTGCCGCGGCGGTAGCCCGGATTTACGTACCCGGAATCAAGTTCGATTCGATTCCTGTTTTTGACGGGGCCCAGGGCATCGGGAAAAGCACGCTGTTCAAGATCCTGGCGGGTCCGGAGTTTTACTCGGAAACATTATCTTTAACGGATATGAACGATAAGGCCGGCGCGGAGAAACTGCAGGGTTTCTGGATCGTGGAGATCGGGGAACTAGCCGGCATGAAGAAGGCAGACATTGAGAAGGTGAAAGCCTTCCTGTCCACGTCGGATGACAAGTACCGTCCGTCTTACGGCCGGGTCGTGGAAAGCCATCCCCGTCAGACGGTGATCATTGCCACGGTGAACGGGGAGCGCGGGTATCTCCGCGATGTGACCGGTAACCGCCGGTTCTGGATCGTGAAATGCCGGCAGAAGACAGCGGAACGTCGTTTCTCTTTTACCGATCAGGAAAGGGACCAGATCTGGGCGGAAGCGATCCATATTTGGAAAAGCGGCGAGAAGCTTTATTTGGAAGGAGAGCTGGCTGCCGAATCAGAGAAGGCCCAGCGCTCCGCCATGGAGGCGGATGACCGCCTGGGTATGGTGGAACAATACCTGGATATCCTGCTGCCAGAAACGTGGAAGGATATGGATCTGTATGAACGGCGGAATTATCTGTCTGACCGGAAGGATCCGACACTGCCGAAGGGGACGGTCCGGCGGGAGCAGGTCTGCAATGCGGAGATCTGGGCGGAATGCCTGGGCAGGAATCCGGCGGATATGAAGCCGACCGATTCCTATGCTATTGCGGCGCTGATGATGCAGGTTGAAGGCTGGGAACGGTCCGGTATCCGATGCTGTCTCCCGCTATATGGTCAGCAAAGGATGTATACCCGCAGGCCGGTAGGCAGCGAAACCGGTAATAAACCGTCATTGGATTTTCTGGACTGAGGCGGCATTATGACAGACTGACAACTGATTCCTTATGTTATGAATTTTGTTTTTCACAGTGAACAGAGTGTACGTACCCGTATCCGCGATCGCGTATATAGGAAATCTCGTCAGAATTGTCCTGCTGTCATAGAAAGTGAGTGTAGATGAAATGCGTGAGAAATACGTAGAACAAAGGCTGATCAAGGCAGTCCGCCGCTCCGGCGGACTCGCCCTGAAGTTTGTGAGCCCCGGGTTTAACGGGGTGCCCGACCGGCTGCTTCTTTTCACGGGAGGCAGAGCAGCCTTCTGTGAAGTGAAGGCTCCCGGGCAGAAGCCCAGGCCGCTGCAGGTCCACCGGATGGAGCAGCTTAGACGGCTGGGGTTCAAGGTGTTTGTTATAGATGATGTGAATCAGATCGGAGGAATGATCGATGAAATATGTTCCCCATGATTATCAGTCGTATGCGACTGAATTCATATTGAATCATCCCGTGGCGGCAATTCTCCTGCAGATGGGTCTGGGGAAATCGGTAATCACCCTGACTGCCATGCAGGAACTGTTCAAGCGGGGAGAGATCCGGAAGGCCCTGGTCATCGCTCCCATGCGGGTGGCGAGGGATACATGGCCGGAGGAGATCCGGAAATGGGATCACCTGAAAGGCCTGACGTATTCCGTGGCTGTCGGCACTGCCGATGAAAGAAGGAAAGCACTGGCCCTTTCACCGCAGATCACCCTGATCAACCGGGAGAATGTTCCCTGGCTGGTGCAGCATCTGGGGAACCGGTTCGATTACGACATGGTGGTCATCGACGAGCTGAGCAGTTTCAAAAACTGGGAGGCCAAGCGCTTCCGGGCCTTGATGAAGGTCCGGCCGGGCGTGGCAAGAGTTGTCGGATTGACCGGAACGCCCTCACCGAACGGGTATATGGATCTGTTCGCGGAATACCGGGTGCTGGATATGGGAGAGCGGCTTGGCCGGTTTATCGGCCGGTACCGGGAAGCGTACTTCACGCCGGACCGGTGGGGAAACGGACAGGTGTTTTCCTGGAAGCTTCGGCCCAGCGCGGCGGAGGAGATCTTCCGGAAGATCCAGGATATCACGGTGTCCATGAAATCGGTGGATCACCTGAAAATGCCGGAATGCGTCCTAAACAATGTGCCGGTTCATATGGATGAACGGGAGACAGCGCAGTATGAAACGCTGAAGGAAGATCTGTTTTTACGGGTTTTGAACCGGGATGGGATCAAGGAGATCGACGCGAAGAACGCCTCGGTGCTGTGCAACAAGCTCAGCCAGATGGCGAACGGGGCGGTCTATACGGACGATGGGAAGGTAGCTCATATCCATGACCGGAAACTGGACGCCCTGGAGGATCTGATCGAAGCCGCCAATGGCAATCCCTTACTGTTGGCCTACTGGTACCAGCACGATATCGACCGGATCCGTCAGCGGTTCCCGGAAGTGAGAGTGCTGAAGTCTTCTGAGGATATCCGGGACTGGAACGCCGGGAAGATTCCTGTGGCTGCGATCCATCCGGCGTCCGCCGGGCACGGGCTGAATCTGCAGGCCGGTGGCAGCACGCTGGTATGGTTCGGGCTGACCTGGTCGCTGGAACTGTATCAGCAGACCAATGCCCGGCTCTGGCGTCAGGGACAGAAAGCGGAAACCGTGGTGATCCACCATCTGATGACGGAAGGGACCATTGATGAACGGATCCTGATGGCGCTGAAGAATAAGGACCGGTCGCAGGAAAGCCTGATCGATGCCGTCAAGGCGCAGATTGGAGAAAGGAGGATTGTTGCGTGAACGCATTTGATTATTTATCCCAGGCCTATATGCTGGAACAACGGATTCAGACGAAACTGCAGCATGTTTCTTCGCTCCGGTCTCTGGCGAAGACGGTCTCGTCCTTCACGGGCAATGAGCCGGTTGTCCATACCCGGAATGTGACGCAGCTGGAGGATACGGTGATCAAGATCATGGAACAGGAGCAGGAGCTGAACGCGGAGATTGACCGGCTGGTGGATCTGAAGCGGGAAATCATGGAAGTGCTGGATGAAGTGAAGGATATGAATTACCGGCTGATCCTGGAAAAACGGTACCTGTGTTTTGAATCCTGGCCGAAGATCGGGGAGGATATGGGGCATTCGGATCGCTGGGCGCAGCTCAAGCACCAGGCGGCGCTGAGGGTGGTTCAGCAGATATTGGATAAGAGAGCAGCGTGAGATGAGAAGGAAGGCAGGGAAAGCCTTCCTTTTCTTGTGCCGGTGTGGTAGGATGCTGGGTGTGGTTAGAACTACAGAATTTCAATTTATCTTTCCATGAAAAGCAATAAGCGGAGGTGTCCGGCTTTGAAAAGAATATTCTCACTGTTCCTTATTCTATTCCTGATTCTGAGCTGTATTGGGGCATTCGCATCCGGTGAGACAAAAGATCGGCTGACGCCTTTATCCAACAAAACAATTAAATCCATACTGGAAAAAAACGGCTACAAGGGATGGAAGCTTTACCAACCAAGTTCAAGAGAAACTGAGACCAATACATCTTCTAAGTCTTTTCTGTCAAAGATAGATCAGTATTCCATTGTCGCTATGAAAAATGGCCAAACGCACCTGATCGTTTTGCAGAAAAGAAACAGCAACTGGGAAATGGATGTGATCAGTGACAAAGCAATAGCCCGGGATGGATTCAGACTGTTCAGCTTTTCAATGGACGAGAATATTGGCAGTGGAGATAATACTATATATTTCTACTTTGATTTCGCAGATGCAGAAGACGGAGTTTATACACTTCGCCTTGATCTCAGCCTTCAATTTCCCAATTATTTCCGTTTTCTGAGCCTGCCGCAGAAAAAAGCAGACAGTGGATATATTTATCAGGAAATTGTAATGGATTACGACCGGAACTTTACTTTTGAACTCGATGTTTATGGTGGCGCATATCGTGAATCGGTCAGTGTTGAACCTTGGCAACATTATCAGTTTGGTATTGAAGAGTTTTCTCTTGCGGATATGCCTCTTTCCATCCTGGATCTGACAAAACCAGCCACAGTGAAGGCCGGAACAGATAAAGCAGGACTGTATCGTTATCCGATGGATCATGATGAACCAATCCGGATGCTCAGTGAAGGAGAGTTGGTTAATATTGTCCCGCTGGAATATGGCCGTGGTCATTGGATGATCGTATGCGACGGAGATAATGTGTATTACGCACCAAGTGATTTGTTTGAGTATTAACCAATAAATTTTTCATGAACAGGCAAACCGGAATTTATCTGTGCAGCAAATCTGAGTATTGTTTCCTGCAGGAATAAAAATCACATGTATGACCGTTTTGTTTATAAAAGGAGGTCAATGATTGTGAGCAAGAAGATCATGTTCTGCTTTGTCCTGCTCCTGCTGGTCGGGATTTCGCTGGCTCATGCAAATTCGGTCACAGAGGGGATTGTTTATATTACCGGACAGGATATCGATGCCAGGGTAAAACTGCGTGAGACACCCAAAGGAAAGATCATCGGCCAGTATTATACCGGCACACACTATACCGCCGATGAAGAAAAGGATGGGTGGGTTCACGTAACAATTGGCGGACGTACCGGTTGGATGATGAAATTTTATCTGCAGGAAGGTGTTTTTCCGGATTATAATGGCCAAGGCGGAAGAATTGCATATCCGGAACCCGATGGCTGTATTGCTCTGGTTGATCTGGAAGGCAAGGAACACCGGATTCCTGAGAATACATATCTGCGCGTTCTTGGTACAATCGATGAAACCTACGTTCATGTGGAAGCGCATCTTCAGGAAAATGAAATACTGTATGGCGACTGCATTATGGAGAATATTTCCTGGACAAGCAACTTTGCAAAGGCAAAGGTGCGTTCAGACCGAGCAGACTTATCAGTCAACGTTCGTGCGGACACAGACATCAAATCAGCATCCGTATGCAAACTCTATCCGGGTACCGTTGTAAATCTGATATTTGACTATCACAATTCCGCAGATGGATGGCACAGAGTTCGAATCGGGAGTGTAAGCGGATACATACGGGATGACTACCTTGATTTTTCAAGTGGCGGAGAACCGTTACTCATCCCGCAATGGGGAATGCTCAAACAGCCCAGTGCAATTGTTTCCGGCAGCAGTGTAGGTGAAGTATATCAAAATGACCCGCTGTTTATTCTCGGAATAACAGGGAGCAAAAAAATGCCCCTGTATTTCTGCGAGGGAAGAACATGGATCGATGAGCAGACGTATGAAACAATTCAATTTTATATCCAACAGTCATACGTGGAAGAAAGCGGGAAAGGAAGTATTTCAACTTTAGCGCATGTTACCAAAAGCGGAGGAGCTCAGGCTTACCGCTTTGATGACAGCGGGAAAATCGTTCCTGACTATGTACTTGGCCTGATACCCGAAGGAACGGAAGTTCAGATCCTGAGCAGCTTTGATCAGGAAGGACAAAGAACCGGGTGGAACCAGTATCTGACGGAAGGCACTGTCTGGGTCACCTGTGATATTCCGGTGGAAGGCCAATTGCATTCTGGATGGCTTCTTTCCGTGGATGATCTGTCTTTTGATCCACGACTAAAGCTCCCGTCAATGTGGACCGAAGGATAATTACCGCAAGTCCTGGCAGTATCTTATGGATGATTAGTAAACCCGGAATTTAAACTGAGTATGTATTCCCTTTGGCGACTCTCGGACAAGATTATATTCCGAGAAATATTTTGG
>CAMKNZ010000032.1 GCA_946414315.1 uncultured Clostridia bacterium | reverse complement strand
GAATTCAAGAAGCAGGGAATGACGATGATCATCATTTCCCATAAGCTGAACGAGGTTGCTTATGTCGCGGATACGATAACCGTGGTTCGTGACGGCGCCACCATCGAGACGATCGACAACAGCGGTACGGAGCCGGTCAGCGAAGAACGGATCATCAAAGGCATGGTCGGCCGTGAAATGACCAACCGCTTCCCGAAACGCGAAGACGTTACGATCGGTGATATACAGCTGGAAGTGGATCACTGGACGGTACATCATCCGCTGTATCCGGAACGCAAAGTGGTTGACGACGTTTCCATGTATGTCCGCAAGGGCGAGGTTGTCGGCATT
Source organism: uncultured Clostridia bacterium (assembly GCA_946414315.1). Lineage (GTDB taxonomy): Bacteria > Bacillota > Clostridia > Christensenellales > Aristaeellaceae > Aristaeella. The sequence continues at coordinate 16,895 of CAMKNZ010000032.1, read as the reverse complement.
TACGGCCTGATGGGCGCCGGGCGTACGGAGCTGGCCATGAGCATCTTCGGCCAGACCTACGGCACCAACATTACCGGCGAGATGAAGATCGACGGTAAACAAGTCAAGATCAAAAAAGGCGCAGATGACGCCATCAGGCACAAGATCGCTTACGTGACCGAGGACCGGAAGGGCAACGGCCTTGTGCTGAGCCAGTCCATCAAGGTCAACACCTCTCTGGCGCATCTGGACGCGATCTCCAGCAAAACGGTCATCGACGGTGACAAGGAATACGCTGTGGCGGAAGAATACCGCGAAAAACTGAAGATCAAGACGCCCACGGTGGAACAGCTGGTAGGCAACCTTTCCGGCGGCAACCAGCAGAAGGTGCTGCTGGCCAAGTGGATGTTCGCTGAACCGGACATTATGCTGCTGGACGAACCGACCCGCGGTATCGACGTCGGCGCCAAGTATGAAATCTACTGCATCATCAATGAGCTGGCAGCAGCCGGCAAGTCCGTGGTGATGATCTCCTCCGAACTGCCGGAGGTGCTCGGCCTGAGCGACCGGATCTACATCATGAACGAAGGCAAGATGGTCGGTGAGATGAAGGCTTCCGAAGCAACGCAGGAGAGCATCATGTCCGTGATTCTCCAGTCAGGAAGGGGTGCATAACGCATGGAAGAAAAGAAACTGAACGTTGGCGCTTTTTTCCAGAAATACACAATGGTAATTGCCCTGGTGGTCGTCTTTGCTTTCTTCGCAATCCGTACCGGCGGCAAGACCCTGTTTCCTGCCAACATCAATAACCTGATCGCCCAGAACGGCTATGTGTTCGTCCTGGCATCCGGTATGCTGCTGTGCATCCTGACCGGCGGTAACATCGACCTGTCCGTCGGTTCCGTCGTCTGCTTCGCGGCAGCTATCGGCGCGGTGCTGATGAAGGAAGGCGTGAACGTGTGGATCGCCGTTTTCGCGATGCTGGGCATCGGTCTGGCGATCGGCACCTTCCAGGGGTTCTGGATCGCCAAACTGCATGTACCGGCATTCATTGCCACACTGTCCGGCATGTACGCATTCCGCGGATTCTCCAATGTGGTGCTGGGCGGCTATCAGGTCTCCATCAGCAACGAAACATTCCTGAATCTGTTCGGAGGCGGCGCCAACTGCTATGTTCCGGATTTCATCCGGACCATGCTGGGCATTGAAGGCGGCCCGAAGCCAAACATTACATGCCTTGTTTTCGGTATTCTGGCGGTTGTGATCTATATTCTGATGACGCTGCGGAAAATCCATGTACAGAAAAAGCTCGGCATTCATCAGTCCATTTCCGGAACAGCGATCACGACTGCTATAATCTCCGCTCTCATTGTGTGGCTGACTTTTAAACTGGCCAATCACAAGGGCATTCCGACCGTGCTGATCTGGATCTGCCTGGTGCTTGGTATTTACCAGTACATCACGACAAAAACCGCTATCGGCCGGCATCTGTACGCGGTCGGCGGCAATGAAAAGGCAACCGCTCTTTCCGGCGTCAAGACCCGGAACGTGTATTGGTTCGCTTATGCCAGCATCGGCCTGATGGCCGGCCTGGCGGGCATCCTGACAGCTGCCCGCGCGAAGGGCATTGACCCCACCTACGGTGAAGGCTACGAGATGGACGCCATCGCGTCCTGCTTTATCGGCGGTGCTTCCGCTTACGGTGGAATCGGCAAGGTGTCGGGCATGATCATCGGCGCTGTGCTGATGGGCGTCATCAACCAGGGCATGGGCATTCTGGGCGTTGACGCGAACTATCAAAAAGTGGTTAAGGGACTTGTGCTGCTGCTGGCCGTTGTCTTTGACGTGCTGAGCAAGCGGCAAAAGCGGTAAGGAAGGAGGATGACAAAGAATGGATAGAAAGATGATTGTTTCCACACTGAAAAAGAATGCCATGCTCGTCGTCCTGGTCCTTGTATACCTGTTCTTTATGATTCTGACCGGCGGCGGCATCTTTAAGCCTACCAGCTTTGCCGCGCTGATCAACCAGAATGCTTACGTGTATATTCTTGGATGCGGTATGCTGATGTGTATGCTGACCGGCGGCAACATTGACCTGAGCTGCGGCGCTTTCGTCTGTCTGCTGGGTGCCCTGGGCGGCGTCATGATGGTGATCCAGGGATGGGGCACAGGCATTTCAATCCTGCTGATGATCCTGATCGGCGTGGTGTATGGCTGCGCCCTGGGCGCGCTGGTTGCCTACGTCCGCGTTCCGCCGTGGATTGCGACGCTGGCCGGATATCTGGCATTCCGAGGCCTGGGCACCGCAATTCTGCGTGCCAACTCCATTACAGGTTCCATCGCGCCTTTCCCGGCAGACTTCCTGAGCATTTTCTCGGGAAAGGTTTTCAAGACGCCTGAAGGTGAACTGAACCTGCCCTGCCTGATCGTTGGCATCGTGGCGGCGGCACTGGTGGTTCTGCTGGTGTTCCGTACGCGTGCGGTCCGGTTGAAGAAGGGCTATGAAGCGGACTCCATGGGCGCTGCGGCTGCAAAAGGCGGCCTTGGCGCGGCAGCGATCCTGCTGGTGATGTACAAGCTGTCCCTGGCCGGCGGCATTCCTACCGTGATGCTGTGGGTGGCCGGCATTGTCCTGATTTACAGCTTCATCACGAGCAAGACGACGATCGGCCGCCACTTCTATGTGGTGGGTGGCAATATTGAGGCGGCGCGCCTTTCCGGCGTCAATACGAAGCGGATCATGTTCCTGGCCTACCTGAACATGGCGATTCTGACTTCCATCTCCGCGATGACCGTTATCTCCCGGTTTACGGCCGCGAACGCGGACGCCGGCAAGAACTTCGAGATGGACGCCATCTCCGCCTGCGTTGTGGGCGGTGTTTCCGCCAGCGGCGGAGCCGGCACCGTACTGGGCATGGTGATCGGCGCAACGCTGATCGGCGTCATCAACCTGGGCATGTTCCAGATCAACCTGGACGCGAACTATCAGCGGGTGGTCAAGGGCTTCGTGCTGCTGGCCGCGGTTGTGTTCGATATTCTTTCCAAGAAGAAGAATAAATAAGCTGACACGTTGAAACGGCCCCCGTGACAGCGGTCACGGGGGTCTGTCTTTCCGGAAAGGGGCTGACACCATGGTCGGGAAAAACAGATCCTATCTGATGGGCATTGTGGGAGGATACCTGATATATATTGCCTATGAGCTGTTTTCAAACAGAAACGATCAGAATACGACCATGACACCTGCCGCACGGATCGGGTTCATCGTATTTTTTGTCCTGGTTGGAATCGCGCTGCTGGTTTTTGCCTTCCGGCTGTGGTTTGCCGCCAATAAAGCGGAAAAGGAAAAGAAGGATGAGGATCCTCCGGAAAACGAGAACAGCCTGAAATAGCGACAGAAAACCGGAAGAACAGTCTTCCGGTTTTGATTGATTTTTCCCGGATAATACTCTATTCTTGTATATATCGGGAACAAACAGATCAGAGGTGCGGTATGAACAGGATATGCAACCAATGCGGCAAAACGATTGAGGTTGAAGGTGTATCCTTCTGCCCGTATTGCGGATCGAAACTGACAGGGGAAACCATTCCGGATGTTCAGAATGAAGAAGCGGAGAAGTGGGTCCGGAAAGCACTTGCATCCACCAGCTATCCGGAACGGAAGAAAATCCTGCTGAAAGGTCTCGAAGCCTGCCCGGACAGCAGGGAGATCCAGTGGGAACTGCTGTTCGTCGGTGAACAACCGGACAAACGGCCGCGGGGGATCGACTATTCTGTGATTAAAAGCTGGATACTGGATATTTATCTGAAGCCAGGGGATTTTTCGGAGGAGAAGAGGAACCGGATGCGCGCGCAGCTGTTTGACGATCCCAAGCTGAAACAGGCGCTGCAACTGTTTGACGATCCCGAAAAGAAGCAGCAGGAATACCTTCTGAGACTATGTACGGAATATGTGGAACTGTTCCTGGAAGGCAGCAACCAGATCATGGGAAACATTTTCGGCTTCAGGCTTGAACGGAATAAGGAAAAGAAACTGGCGGCTCCGGTCGCTGAAATGATCGGGCGGATCCGGGCAGACGAAAAGCTGCTCCCGCAGCAGCGGGAACAGCTTTGGAAGACGTTGTACCAGGCATACGGCACCCGCACCGGCGGGAAGATGCAGTACCTGGACGAACTGCTCAATTCATGATTCAGAACGGATAAAGCTTTCAATCAGCCCTGCCGCTTCGGCGGCGGGGTCTTTTGACATGTCGAGCCAGTGGATGCGGGGATCCCGGCGGAACCAGGTCATCTGGCGCTTGGCAAACTTTTTGATCGCGCTGCCCAGTTCCTCCACCATCTGCTCATAACCGATCTTTCCGGTCAGGTACCAGGTGAGATATTTATACTCCAGGCCGAGCTTGACCATGAATTCCTCGCTGACGCCTTCGTCCAGCAGGACTCGGACCTCATCCACCATGCCCTCCTGCAGGCGCTTTTCCAGCCTTTCGTCGATGCGCTGTTTCAGGATTTCCCTGGGCCAGGTGACGCCGAGCTTCAGCAGCTCATAGCGGGGGGACTTGCCGGCGGGGCGGTAATCGTCCGCCTCAAGCTTTTCCAGCGCGCGCATGACCCGGTGTCGGTTACGGGGATCGATGTCCGTGTCCGGCAGCTTCTGTTTCAGCATCTCATACAGTTCCGGCGTCTCAAAGGTCTCCAGGTGCGCGCGGAGGCTGTGGTCCGGCGCTTTGTCGCTGAGCTCATAACCGTCAGCCACGGCGTCCACATACAGGCCGGTGCCGCCGACCAGGAAAGGCAGGCGGCCGCGGGCGAGGATTCCGTCGATCGCTTCGTAGGCAAGGCGCTGAAAATCCGCCATGGAAAAGAACTCCCCGGGGGAACGGACGTCCAGCAGGTGATGGGGAACGCCCTTCATCTCTTCCGGGGTAATCTTGCCGGAGCCCAGATCGAGCCGGCGGAATACCTGGCGGGAGTCCGCAGAGACGATCTCCCCGCCGAAACGGGCGGCGAGCTCCACACCCAGGGAGCTCTTGCCGGAGGCGTTGGTACCTTCGATCACGATCAGCTTCGGAAGCATAGGACCCTCTTTTCAATCCAGCATTATCTGGAGATAATTAATGAAGGAAGAGCCTTCATTTTTCAGCGGTAAAACCCTGCGAAAACGATGATAACACAGGGATTTGACCCGTGCAAGGGTGCCGGTTCGGGAAAAACCCGGCCGAAAATGGCATATTTTGTGCCTGAAACGCTCAAAAGGGCACAAAATAAAGCGTTTCAGCCAAAAAAGTACTTGACAGGTAGCTTGAAATGGTTATACTGAAAACGTAAATTCTATCAAGGAGGTTTTCCCACATGAATAAGGGTGAACTGATTGCCGCTCTGGCGAACAAAACCGAAATGACCAAGAAAGATTCCGAAGCCGCTCTGAACGCCGTTCTGGACGTGATCGCTGAGAGCATGGCCAAGGGTGAGAAAGTGCAGCTGATCGGCTTTGGCACCTTCGAAGCCAAGAATCGTCCTGCCCGCGTTGCCCGCAACCCCCGCACCGGCGCTTCTGTGAAGATCGCTGCCTGCAAGGCTCCCGCTTTCAAGGCCGGCAAAGCTCTGAAGGACGCTGTCAACAAGTAATTCGGTTTCTGGTTCCCGCAGCCGCAAGGCTGCGGGATTTTTCTTTACGCAAGCGGTCAAAAAAGTTGCAAAAGCATAATATTTGTGCTAAACTGACAGCACAGGTTTTGTTATATGGTTTTATACAGGGGAGGAATAGCTATGATCGCTAGACTGGGCAAGGCGCGCTTTATTGTATGCGCAGCGCTGGTTCTTGTTCTTATCGCAGCGGTCATCGCAGTCGGGGCGGACGGCCTGAAACTTCCCGAAGCAACCGGTAAGACAGTGAAAAAAGACGGCAAACTGACCGTGGATGCCAGCAACATGTCCGAAGGCTATATCATGGTCAAGGCCAAGAAAACATCCAAGAAACTGAGAGTCCGCGTTTCCACAGCCGGAGCGAAGCTGCTCTACTGGCTGAACGGCGACGGTGAATATGAAGTTTACCCGCTTCAGTTCGGAAGCGGAAAATATAAAGTCGAACTGTTTGAGCACGTCAAAGGAAAAGACTATTCAAAAGAAGGAACGCTTAAGCTGAGCGCCAAAATGCCCGACGAGCTCAGCTGTTTCCTGTATCCGAACCAGTACGTCAACTATAATGAAAATACAGCCTGTGTCAAAGAGGCACAGGCAATGTGCAAGGATATGACGGACCAGGGAGAAATCTACAAGACCGTCTGTTCCTTTGTGCTGAAGAACTTTATATACGATTATATCAAGAGCGTTTCCGTGCAGAGCATGAGCCAGCAGATGCCCGATATCGACGGATGCTGGGACAACCGGATGGGCATCTGTCAGGACCTGTCCGCCATGACCTGCGCCATGCTGCGCTCACAGGGTATTCCCGCCCGCCTGATGATCGGTACGGTCGGCGCGAACACCTATCATGCCTGGGTTGTCGCCGTGGTGAACGGAGAAGAGCGTTTCTTCGACCCCACCGCCGAACTGAATGCCAGCAACAAGAACGAAACCTATACAACAGAACGGTATTATTAAACCGCAACAGGAATAGCGACAAATTGGAGGGATCGCAAGATGGCAGACGGAGCGAAGAAGAAAAAAAGGATCATGTCCTCTGAAGAACTGAGCAGCTTCTGTGACCAGATCGCATTGATGCTCAGCTCCGGCATGACGCTCCGGGACGGCATTGAGATGCTGGCGGAAGACGAGCAGAAGGGGAACGACAAGGTTCATCCCTATACCAACCTGTACAGGGTGGTGGATGAAACCGGTTCTCTTTATGTCGCCATGAAGGAAAATGAGGAGGAATGGCCGTCCTACATGATCGAAATGGTCGACATCGGTGAACAGACCGGTCGGCTGGAAGATATCATGCACAGTCTTTCCACTTATTATCAGAGAGAAGGCCGCATCCGTTCCGCAGCGGTCAGCGCGATCACCTATCCGCTGGTGCTGGGTGTCATGCTGGTGATCATCATCGGCATCCTGCTGTGGCGCGTCCTGCCGATCTTCCGCAGGGTACTTGCCTCCCTGGGTGTTGATTCCTCCAGCAGCGGTTCCGTGCTGATGCAGATCGGCTCCTGGGCCGGCTGGATCGTGCTGGGCCTGATCGGCCTGGTGGTGCTCGCCGCGATCGTGATCGTGATCCTGACGAAGACCAAGGCCAAGGACAAGACCCTGAACTTCCTGAAGAATCTCTTCCCGCCGGTACGCAGGCTGTCCGAGAAACTGTCCGCCTCCCGTGTGGCCGGTATCCTGGGCCTGATGCTGCAGAGCGGCTTCCCGATGGAAAATGCCCTGCAAATGGCGCCTGCCGCGTTGGGTGACCAGGCTTCCATCGACAAGGTCAACTTCATCCGCGAACAGATGAAGAGCCGTGACCTCACTTTCCAGGAAGCGCTGAGCGAAAGCGGCCTGTTCGCTGATTTCTACAACAGAATGGTGAAGGTCGGCGCCGCCTCCGGTCATGAACCGCAGGTCATGGAAAAGATTGCCGAGATTTATGAGGAACAGGTCGAAGACGGACTGGATCACCTGATTTCCATCGTTGAGCCCACCCTGGTGGCCCTGCTGTCCGTCGTGATCGGCGCGATCCTGCTGAGCGTCATGCTGCCGATGGCCGGCGTGCTGAGCTCTATGTGATGCGGACTTGTCCAAATCTTTGATTTGGGTAACAAGTCCCATGCTACAGCCGTCAAAGATTCGGAGACGATGACGAACGAAGCTTTGGTAACGGCGATCGCATCATAAGATGCATCATCAATCTATTCGGAAAGGAGCTGAGAAAATGAGAATCAACAAAAAAGACGTTGCATCCGTCCTCATTTTCATCGCTCTGATCCTGGCCTTTGTGCTGCTGGTCAACAACATTACAAACAAGAACAGCGGACGCGAACTCCAGATCGTCCGGGACGCCGTCAAGAACGCCGCGCTGACCTGCTACGCGGTGGAAGGCATGTATCCGGACAACCTGGAATATCTGCGCGAGCATTACAATCTTTCTTACAACGAAGAAAGATACCACGTATTCTATGATCCATTGGCATCCAACCTGATGCCCACCATTAAGGTGGCCGAGAGGGGAGGGAAAATGGACAAGTGAGTAAGAACACGAAGGGCCATACCCATACCTCCCGGACGATTCAGAGCGTGTTTGTGCTGCTCCTGCTGTCCCTTTTCGCCTGCCTGAGCACCTTCCTGGTGACCATCGGCGCCCAGATCTACCGCCACTCGGTGGAAAGTGCTGAAGAGAACAGCAATTCCCGGATCATGACCGCGGTCGTCCGCAGCGCTGTGTGGGCGGAGGACGGCGGCGAAGTCAAGATCGAAAAGTTTGAAAACCTGGGCATCACGTCGCTGACGATCGTCAACGACTATGACGGTGAAAAATACTATAAGCGCCTGTATTGCGCCATGGATCCCGATCCGCTGGACGGCGAGCCCCGCTCCTATCTGTGGGAAAGCTTCAGCAGCGAAGAAACGGAATTTACGGCGGAAAACGGCGAATCCCTATGCGAACTGAACGGCTTTGAGCCCTCCATCGATGGTGAAACGCTGAAGGTTGACCTGGAGTCTTCCAACGGTACCAAGAGCACCATCCGGATCGCCATGCGGACGGGAGGTGCAGCAGAATGAAAGAAGGAAGCCGCGCGAACGCCCTGCTGGTCGAGCTGCTGCTGGTCATCTTCTTCTTTATGATCTCCGCAGCCATCCTGGTCCAGGTATTTGCGGACGCCAAGCTGAAGAGCCGGACGGCCAACGCCTATAACGAGACCATGCTTGAGGCGCAGAACATCGCCGAAGACCTGTACGCCGCAAAGGATCCGGACGCCGTGCTGAACGGTTACGGATTTACCGCGCAGGACGGCGGATGGGTCCTTGAAAAGGACGGGTACTCCCTGAAGATCACAGTCAGGGAAGAGGAAACGGACGCAGGTATCCTGCGGACATATGACGTATCCGGCATTGAGAAAACCCATGACAGCTCCGGCACGGAAAAGGAAACGGTCCTTCTGACGCTTCCCTCCACACGGTATATCCCGAAGGAGGTGAGCCCGTGAAACGTAAAGTAGCATTGGGTCCGGGCGCAGCATCCCTGATTCTGATCGTCGTGGTTCTTTCCCTGTGTATGATGGCCATGCTGACACAGATCGGAGCCCGGAACGACTACAACCTGTGCAAGCGCAGCGCAGAGATGGTCCAACGTGTATACGAGCTGAACGCCCAGAGCGAGCAGAAGCTGGCCGAGCTGGACGCCGTGCTGGTCAAGGCGCAGGCGGAAGCCGGAAACGATATGGAAGCCTACCTGGAGAAGGTCGAATCGCTCCTTCCGGAAGGTATGAGCCTGGATGAAGAAAAGGTCACCTGGACTGAACCCCTGGACAACCGGAATCTTGAATGTATCGTTCAGGTGCTCCAGCCGGGAGAAAAACAGCGGACGAAATGGATCTCTCATAAACTGCTGGTAGAAGAACCGGAGGAAGACTGGGAATGGTAGAAACACTTGACGAGATCTTGAGAAAAGCCTTAGAGTTCCACGGATCCGACGTATTTGTCGTACCCGGCTCCCAGATCATGACCAAGGCGAGCGGCAAGATGATTCCGATTACGGAAGACAAAGCCCTGCCGAACGATATCTCCATCCTGGTCGACCGCGCATACGAGCTGGCCCGCCGGGACCGGGATACGCTCCATGAAGAGGGAGACGACGACTTCTCCTTCGCCGTGCGCGATCTGAGCCGTTTCCGCTGCAACACTTACCGGCAGCGCGGTTCACTGGCCATGACCTGCCGTGTGGTCGCGTTCGGTATCCCGGACCCGAAGGACTGCAACATTCCGGACGTCGTCATGCGGCTTGCGGACCTGCGCAGCGGCATGATCCTGGTAACCGGTCCTGCTGGCAACGGTAAATCGACCACCCTGGCCTGCCTGGTGGATCAGATCAATGCCACCCGCAGCGGCCACATCATCACGATCGAAGACCCGATCGAATACCTGCACCCGCATAAGAAATGCATCGTCAGCCAGCGTGAAGTCCCCGGCGACGCCTCCAGTTTCGCCCGCGCGCTGCGCGCAGCCCTGCGCCAGGCTCCGGACGTAATCATGCTCGGTGAAATGCGCGACATCGAAACTATCTCCACCGCCATCACCGCGGCGGAAACCGGCCACCTGCTGCTGTCCTCCCTGCATACGCTGGGCGCGGCCAAGACGATCGACCGTGTGATCGACGCCTTCCCGGCCAACCAGCAGAATCAGATCCGGGCACAGCTGTCCATGGTGCTGCGCGCCGTTGTCTCCCAGCGCCTGATCCTGACCAAGGACGGATCTCTCCATCCTGTATTCGAGGTCATGTGCGTCAACCCGGCCATACAGAACCTGATCCGCGAAGGCAAAACCCACCAGATCGACAACGCGATCTTCGGCGGCGGCGCGGACATGCTGTCCATGGATACCGAACTGGCGAGACTGCTGCGTGACGACAAGATCGACAAGGAGCAGGCGGCGCTTTATGCCATCCACCCCGAGACGGTGGAACGCCAGGCTCGTTTCATGAGAGGCTGATAACAGCATAGCAATTTCACACCCGGCTTCATGGCCGGGTGTTTTCCCATCACCCGTCAGACATACTGTACAGAGAAAAAACAAAATTGAAAAAGATACAAAGATTTCTTTCCGAAAAGAAAAATATGTAACTGGGATATAACCCGGTTCTGATATAATAATAGTAGGTCAAGATATACGGCAAACGCTGACCGGCTCAAGAGGGGAAACCCGGACGCCTTTAGTAATAAGGCGCACCGGAGACGATCCTGATCCGCGGGACTCAAAGATCCCTCCCCAAGGGTTCCTGCAGGGAAAAGAAATACGAACCTGAGTAAGAATGCAGGATCGTGTAACTGACAGACCTGAGGGAAGCGTTTCGATATGTAACTATACATCAATTGAAGGCAAAGAGCCCTAACCGAACGATACCAGATGAGGTGAGATCACATGAGGAAACTGATGAAACTGATCGCTATCACAGCTATGGCAGCACTGCTGCTTTTCGTGCTGATGACCTGCGCCGCAGCAGATGAGAAGATCTATACTTCTCCTACTTTCAGGCTTCCGGCACCTACGCTTGAGAAGGCAGAAGAGATCCTTGACGCGCAGGAGGATGCCAATCAACCGGAAGAACCGGAAGAAACCGATGAAGACCTTCCCGATGAAGATGAAGAGCCCGGGGATGAAGAAGGCATCGAAGAGCTGGAAGAAAACGCCGGTGAAGTGGCTACGGAACCGACATTTCAGAAGCGCGAAGTCATCATCAGATCCTCCCAGGGCGAGGTCGTAACGGAAGGTGAGGTTATTACCCTGCGGAGCGAGCTTCGCGGCTTCGGTGACGACGAGCAGGTAACTTACCAGTGGCAGGTTGACCGCGGCGAAGGAAACGGCTGGGAAGATGTGGAAGGCGCGACCAAAGACAAGCACATCTTCATCGCCGACCGTACTACGATCCAGTACAGCTGGCGGCTGATTGTCAATGTAATCGACGAATGACGGAAACAAACTGAAGTTTGATTAACCAGACGGAAGAATCCCGAACAGACAGGGAGGAAGAGAGTAAATGAAAACCACGATGAAGAAAACAGCCGCCTATCTGCTGGCACTGCTGCTGGTGATTCAGATGGTTCCGGCTTTCGCAGACACCATCTACTCCGAGTCATATACACAGGATAACGTCAACTATCGTGATGCCATTGAGATCACACCCGCGATGGATGCTGATATCCTGAAAGTAGGAATGACGAATCAGCTGTCGGTTCAGGACGGCTATACGAAAACATCCTGGGAAAGTGATCATCCCGAAGTTGCGACCGTCGACTCAACCGGTCTGGTTGAGGCTGTAGGCCCCGGTAAAGTGACGATTACGGTTATTTCGGAAGGACAGTATAAGGATACGATCTCATTCAAGGTTGTAGCCGACACAAAAGCAGAAGAACCGAAGACCGATCCGGCTGCCCAGGGCGAAGAATCCGGGAACGACCAGGGCGGAGAACAGAATCAGGACGAAAAGATCATTATCTTTATCAAGGGCAACAAGACCAAGGTTGATTACAACGGCCAGCTCCAGAAAAACGGATACACCGTAACCACCAGCAATGATGCGCTGTATGATGCAGACAAGCTGACAATGGTAAACGATCATCTGGCCGAGAAGAAAGACTGCGGCGTCTGGCAGGACACCATGTCCGAAGCTGACTTTACTTACAGCGGAAACGCCGAGATCGTCGTCAGCAACGGCTGGATTAACATCAAGCCGCTTCAGATTGAAATCAAAGCCGATGACGTGACGGTAAACGAAGGTGAGGATCCCGTATTTACCGTTTCCGTGACCAGCGGCCTGGTTGAAGGAGATACGCTTGATCTTTCCGGTATCACATTCCAGACGCTGTCGTCCGAAGCCGGAACAAGAATAGTTCCCAACGTTTCTGCAGGCGATATCATCGGCAACTACAAAGTCAATAAAGTTGAGAGCGGCGTGCTGACGGTCAACGCCAGACAGATGCTTGAAGCCTCACTGTACAACCTGGCGAAGGTGGGCAACTCATGGTACCGCCTCCGGAAGACTACCTTCAAGGTGGACAAGCCGCTCAGCGAATACCTGAATGGTGTCACAACTGCCGGTAAGAACGTTCCCCTGGATGAAGAAAATTACGAAGCGGCCGATTACGACTTCGCCAACGAGATCCTTGAATACAACAAAAAGCATTATGCCTATATCTCCCGCAGGAACGATACGGACCTGGATGTTGACGGATACTACACCGCCACCCTGAACAAGGTAGAGACAATGGTCGCGGTAAAGAGCAAGATCGGCGCGGGAAACGCAAAGACAAATGAGGGTAACTGGCTAATCGCGCAGGAGTACCGGTATGACGATCCCTACGCGACGGACAGTTTCCACCGCAATTATACGATCGAGTTCTACGACGAGATCGCTCTCAGGAACCAGACAGTATACAACATGCTGGCGATCGGCACGGCGACCGACTATTACAAGCTGAAGACGACCACGATCAACGCGATCCCCATTGAGAAACAGACAACCGGCGCGGTCGTCAATCCGGATTCCTATGAGCTGGAGCCGTACGACTTCACGAACCTCGTGCTGGAATTCGACAATGTGAAGTACGTATACAGCAGCGACGGGCAAGAGGACGAATACACTTCCTACTACACGGTAGACCTCGAGAACGTCAGGAGGGAAGAACGGTTCAACAACAAGGAGAACTGGTTCACAGACACTACGAAGTGGCTGGACGGCGCCTCCAAAGAACTGTTCGGCGTCACATCCAACAAAACGACAGGATACCACGCCAATTACAGAGCGACGCTTCACAAAGGTCAGGAACGTAAAAAGAGCGTGACGATCGAGTCTGACTGGCCGGAAGATAAGATTGCCTATCCGGGAGCGAAGATCACGCTGACCGCCAACCCGGTTGGGTTCGGCGACAACGTCAGGTTCCAGTGGCAGCGGTCCGCCGGGAATGACGTATGGGAGAATATCCCGGGAGCAAATGAAATCACTTACACCTACATACTGAACGACAGCACAGCCCAGTATATCTGGAGAGTTGTTGCAGAGGACTGAGAATAATGTCCGGGCGTCCGGGGAATCCCCGGACGCCGGAAGAGGTTAACGCGTACTAAAGAATCCGCGCTACGAAAGGAAGATCTGCATGATGAACAGAAGCAGTTCCCGAATGATTGCCTGGCTCCTTGCCCTGGTAATGATTTTCAACATCTCTCCAATTACAGCTTTGGCTGACCCGGAGACATCCAATACGAAAGGCAATCCGCCGTACGGTAATGCGTCCGAAGTTACCGTGAAGTATGATCCCAACGGCCACGGTTGGGGACACGGTATATGGGAGAAAAACGGCAGTGAAGCCACTCCGGTAAAGAGTGACTTCTGGAATTATCCGGAACTCGTCGGATGGAGCAACGAACGCGACTACAATGGCTCCAACGGTGTGTTTGTTGCGCCCGGAGAGACCATCAACCTGAATGATGATAGGTTGGGCCTGACCAAAACCAACAAAACCGTGACCATGTATGCTGTCTCCGGTTATCTGGTTGAGTTTAAAGATGCTACGAGATATGGTTTATCATATGAAGAGAGCCGAGTTTATGTCCCTCATGGTCATAAAGTATCCGAACCCACAAAGATCCCGCAAGGGTATAATGGGCAAGAATTCAAGGCTTGGACTCTGAATGGACAGCCGTATGATTTCGATTTGGAAGTCACAGCGCCTATTACGCTGGAGATTTCCTTTACAACATATTATAATGTCAAATTCCAGTATAATGGCAGCGATATCGCAACCGCTCAGAAAGTTGAAGAGAACGGAAAAGCGACAAAGCCGGAAGATCCGACGCTCAGCGGATATGTTTTCAAAGAATGGCAGTCCGATGGAAAAACGTATGACTTTGGCAGTACTGTAACTAAAGACCTGAGTCTTCAGGCGGTTTTTGAACAGGTCAGTACAGAAGAGACTGCCATCGACTATAACGGACCTTATACAATCAAATATGCCTTTAATGGTAAACTATATAACTACTTTGGGGACGATGACATCGAAATCAAGCGGGAATCTGCCAACGGCAATCCCAATGACAATACAAAGAAGCAGATCGATCAGTCCTATGTTACCGACGGTACCTGCCAGCAGATAGATCCGTCAGGTTATGTTTGGGATCCTGACACCAAGACGCTGACCCTGTACTATCGGCCGAACGAGAGGTCCTTTACCCTCCATTACCGCAGGGAACTGGCTGACGGTAAATCCCAGGATCTGAAACAAAATACTGCACCGGGAACAACCAGTTATTCAGGTGATGTAAACCGTACGATCTCGCAATTCAACGGTAAACAGATCAGCAGCGCCATGGGATTCAAGCTTCCCGATACTTGGATCGACATTGACACTGAACACTTCACCTTCCAGGGATATATCTTTAAGGATGAAATCCCGTCCGACATCACAAAGACACGCCCGATCTACTGGACTTACCAGGACCAGGTCAAAATCGGGAACACCGGCAATACAGATCTTTATCTCTACTATAAAGATGAAGCGGATATCGTAACAAAACCGTTCACTATAACAGTTAATCTGATTCTTGATCCTGATAAGGGAGAAAGAACGGAAGCTCTGAGCGCAGTCTATTTCGGTGAGTTTAGTTTCCAGACCGAAACCGGAGAATATGGTTTCTACACAAATCGTGTAAGTGACTTCTTCAAACTGTACGATGGAAAAACATCAGAAACATTTAATAAAACCACCTTTGAATACTATTTGGAACCTGACAGACAATACTATTTTAATCTCTATGATTCACCTCTGGAGCTTGAGTCTATTGAGATAATCAACGGAACGATCATCAGAAGTGAATTCCCCGTAGCAGCCTTAACGAAAGCTGAATGCGAGTTCAGACCGACGCAAGGCGTGCAAAATGTCACCATCAACATCTACGAAAAACGTTCCGTACAAACCAAGCAGGCGATCACAATCACTGCTGCGAGCCAAACCTTCACCTATGACGGACAGCCCCACAGCAATTCGGCTGTGACCGTAACCTCTGGCAGCCTGCTGAGCGGCGATACACTGGTAGCGACGGCGACCGGCAGCGTGACGAACGTGGCTGACACGGCTACCGGGAACAACCCGATCGCCGAAGGCTACAAGGTCATGCACGGCGAAGAAGACGTGACCGCGAACTACTCGATCACGACAGAAGCCGGCACGCTGACGATCAATCCGAAGGCTGTGAAGATCACGGCCCAGGATAAAGCGTTCACTTACAACGGAACAGCGCAGAGCTGGCCTGAATATGATGTAGACGGCCTGGTAGACGGCGATGCGATTAGCGCGGCCGTGACGGGCAGCATCACATTCCCGAGCGAGAGCCCGGTAACGAACGAGCTGACGAGCTACGAATTCACTACCGGCACACCTGGCAACTACACCGTGACTACTGCGAACGGCGAGCTGACGATGGTGAATGCTGAAGTAGCGATCACGATCAAGGCAGCTGACGGCGAGTGGACCTATAACGGACAGCCGCACAGCAACGCGACCGTGACGGTAAGCGAAGGCGAACTGCTGACCGGCGACAGGCTGGTAGCGACGGCGACCGGCAGCGTGACGAACGTGGCTGACACGGCTACCGGGAACAACCCGATCGCCGAAGGCTACAAAGTCATGCACGGCGAAGAAGACGTGACCGCGAACTATGAGATCACAACTGTAGACGGCACGCTCACAATCAATCCGAAGGTTGTGACGGTAACTGCCCAGGATAAGGCATTCTCCTATACGGGTGTAGCGCAGAGCTGGGCAGAGTACGATGTAGAAGGCCTGGTAGGAAATGATGCGATTACAGCGACTGTGATCGGCAGCATTACGTTCCCGAGCGAGAGCCCGGTAACGAACGTGGTTGAGAGCTACGAATTCACCACCGGCACACCTGGCAACTACACCGTGGCCACTGCAAACGGCGAGCTGACGATGGCGAACGCCGAAGTGGCGATCACGATCACCGCGGCGAGCGACAGCAAGACTTACGATGGCAGCGCCCTGAAGAACGAGGCTGTGACCGTAACCAGCGGCAGCCTGCTGAGTGGCGATACACTGGTAGCGACCGCGACCGGCAGCGTGACGAACGTAGCTGATACGGCTACCGGGAACAACCCGATCGCCGAAGGCTACAAGGTCATGCACGGCGAAGAAGACGTGACTGCGAACTACGTGATCACGACAGAAGCCGGCACGCTGACGATCAATCCGAAGGCTGTGAAGATCACG
>CAMKNZ010000031.1 GCA_946414315.1 uncultured Clostridia bacterium | reverse complement strand
ATGGACTTCTCAGCATACAGGTGCTTCTTGCCGCTCGCGCTGTACGTGTTCGTGATCGTGGTCTTGTTGGCTTCAACACCGTCATATTTAACTGTGATCGTATAGGTGCCGTTCTTGTCGATATCTTCAACCTTCACCTTTACGTTCCGCGGCGTTGTGTCATAGCTGATGCCGGATACTCCGTCATTCGTTTCTGTGATCGTGTATTCGAACTCGCCTTCGTTCGGATACGTGATCTCGCCGAAGTCGACCAGCTCATGTCCCTTAGTCGCGTTCAGCACTACATTGCCGTCCGCGTTCACGCCCGCAGGCATCGGTGCACCTTCGGTCACCGGCGCCAGCGTGAATTCGAAGTGGTCAGCATTGCCCCACTCGTTGATGGACTTCTCAGCATACAGGTGCTTCTTGCCGCTCGCGCTGTACGTGTTCGTGAAGTTCAGACTATTCCATTTTTCACTCTTCACAACATTCAGCGTGCCATCGCCCTTATCGCTGATTGTCACTTCAACAGTATGAGACGTTGAGTCAACGTTGTTGACACCGTCCATGCTCTTAGCAGACTCGGTTACGGTGTACGTAAATTTCTTGGAAGTCTGGCCCGCCGGGATATCAGTGATATCATAAGTAATGGTATCAAGCGTATACGCATATGTCGTCACGCCTGCATTGCTCGCGTTAAGCGTGAAAGTCCTCGTATACTCGTTGCCCGATGCACCGGTAGGCATCGGTGCACCGTTCTCTCCTACAACCTTCACGGTAAAGGAGTCGTTTGCTTTGAAATTACGGCCGTCGATGCTCTTCGTTCCGCTGAATGCCGCTGTACCAGTCGCTTCATATTTATTGACAAACTTGGGCGTCGTTGTGATCTTATTGCCATCATTGCACGGACTTGCAGTGTGGTAAGTCACAGTAGAAGTACTAAGTGTGCCATCTCCCTGGTCTGTTCCGACAACAACCTTTGCGTAGATTGTGGTAGAACCAACAGGAGAAATGCAGTTACTGGTATACTGTTGTTCTGTGATCTTGTATTCGTATGTCTTTCCTGCATCCTTCTTCTCATAGTAGAGATCCGGGAAGGACACTTCGCCTTCACTGCTATTTCCAATCGTCAGGTTCGCCTTAGGTATGATTTCATTTCCTTCCTTAACAGCTATCGGCTGACCCATTTTGGCAGGTTCAAGCTTGAAGGAGAACATCCCAGGCTCAAGATTTTTATATTGAAGTTCTTTTGTAACCTCTATCTTCGCAGTGCCTAGTGCATTGTATTCGTTTTTAATTATCAGGTTATTAGCATTGTCGTACTTGACACTCTTAATTACAAGTTGTGTCCGTCCTAATAGTCCGATACCAATCTTCTTGGATTCCACAACAACTGTCACGTTATGTGGCGTTGTGTCGTATGTAATTCCTTTGTATGGATTCTGGCCATTCGCTTCTTCAGGCAGCTGTTCAGCTATCGTATACTGATATGTCCCTGCAGCCGTATATTCAATCGTGCCGAATTTTGCTTCCAGGTTCTGCGGAGTTGCAACGGCTGTCTTATACTTTTTCCCTGTTCCGGTATTTGTCACAGAACCTTCAGGCATCGGAGCATCGCCGACCTGCTCAAGCTTAAAGGTAATCTTTTGTGTTACACCCCAGTTGTCGAGTTCTTTCTTAACCTTGAGCTCTGTTTCAGCGACATCTCTTATAGTATTGTTGAAGTAGATACCTCCAAATGCATGAGGGCTCGCTGCGTCGTATTTTTTATTACCATTTTTCCTTAGTGTTTCTAAAGCCTCATTTAAACGCCAAGCATCAAAATACTCTACATAAGCAGCGATAATATCGTTCTTGTCATTATCTATCTCTTTTCTAAAGACATATCTGACTAATGCGTAATAAGTACTATTATCTTTTGTATACTTTCCCTGTGTTGTGGATTTTTGTCCCTTTTCTGTAATTTTGAAGAGACGTCCTTCAGTAATTTCATCTCTTGGATTAATTCTGATCGAGGCAGAGGGTCCAATGTTGGTCAGGATCGTCCCCGGCGTCTGCCATCTGCCATCCCCAAGATATTCGGATACTTCAAATTCAAAGACTTCTTCTTCAGCAGGAGTTTCGTTATTAACAGTCTTGTTAATATTGATGTTGGCCGAGGAGCTTCTCTTCATACCTCTTGTCTGAAGGTGCCACTCCATAGATTCATAGCCTTTATCTACCTGTGTAATTGTTCCGCCGCTTACAAACCAGCCTTCACTCGTTCCTGCAATTGTTGATGTCGAATCACTGCGGGGAACCAGAAATACACCGTAAGCCCATTCAAATGTAACTGTTTGAGCATTATGAAGATTATAAACAAGACGTCTTGCAACTTCCGGTTTATCTTCTCTGGCACTGTTATCATTAAGCGTGACAACTGCCGTTCTTAATTCAACATCGGTTGCCGTAGGATAATTTAAAACTACAACCTGGGTTTTATCAGGGTTTGATGTGTCTTGATTAAGTTTGAATTCAACCCCGTCAGTCATTGAAAGATAGTATGAAAGCGGCCGCCCATTCACCATGAATGTCTCAACATTAATAAAAATTGTCGCATCATCATCAAAACCTCTAAGATCGATCACGACAGGATTTTCACCCGTGGCAACAACTGGTGTATCATACCCCAGTAAAGTTGTGGACATTCGTGTTGCATAGTTGATAATCGGATTAACAATATATCTGGATATATCCGCACCATCCATGGGGATTTGGGTTAATTTATCAAGACCATTGCCAAAGATCTGACTCGTCTGATTTTTATTTACATAGTAAATGACTTGACCATCCTGAACACTGGCTGAGCCTTCTCCATTAAGATTGAAGGAAACCACGGAACCTGGAGCAATATTCGCAATAGCAATTTCACCCGGTTCCGGATCATCACCGGAGAAAGACATATCCGGCTGGATTGTATGCTGATATCTATCATTCGGTAATGAACCAGAATACTTGAAATTGTTTACTGCTACGTTTGACTGAATATGACCCTTCTGCTCAAATGTATTCGCAGTAATACCAAAGCCGGACGCAGGGCCAAGAATATTCATAAGGCTATATACGTGCCCGGAAGGAGTTACCGTAGCCTTAACAACGACCTGCTGCTCTGGACCACCCGCAGCAATTGCACCCGTGGGCAGGATATTGACCAGCATCATCACTGCCGCAAAGAGGGATACTATTCTTTTCATGCTCCGCTTCATAATGAGGCTCCTCTCTCATCGGATATGTCTAAGAAACATTCTAATAATATTTCCTGCTTATTATTCCACTGGTGCAATCAGCACAACGGATACTTTCCAGATATAATTAGCATTTTCCATATTGATTGCAAATGCATATTCCAGCTCATTTGCTTCTTCGATATCCAGGAATTCCTCACCATCAACACTGTACTTCCACTGGACAGTGAAATTATCATCTTCGAGGAAATTGATCAGTTCAGTAGTAAAGACTACTTTTGTTCCTGCACTGATAACTTCATATCCATCAATATTAGATGTAATAGCCAGTTCTCTGGTGGGAAGATCTTCTATACCTTCGGGTTTCATTGTCGCAATAATATCAACCAGGTTAATATATCGGGCAGGTGCTTCTTCGTCCAGATCGAAGATCAGCGCACGGTCAGCACCCTCTACCAGTTTAACCCAAAGTTCTGTACCGGCATCCAGATGGTCAACCGGTTCTTTCTCTTCTTCGCCTTCTTTTGCGGCAATGGGATCATCGTAGACTTTTGCTCCGATATCATAAGCAACATAAACTTTGATGTAGCCCGCTTCGAGCATTTCCTCGTCGGTGGGCATCTGCTTTTCGATCTCGGCCAGCTTTACGAACTGCTGTGCACCTTCTTCAGAGAAGACTTCGGCCCAACCTTCAACTTCTTCAATATCCTTAATCCAGAGTTCGGATTCGAAGTCAACATGGCCGATCACTTCGGCTTCTTCTTCGACAGCAGCATAGATGTCCGCACCGTTCTCGTTCTTGATCTGAACCTTACGGTAGCCCAGTGCTTCGATTTCTTCGTCGGTCAGGGGCTGTTTTTCGATCTCAGCCAGCTTGATAAACTGCTTGATCTCTTCTTCGGCTTCCGGATCCTTTTCGGTGTAGATCTCGGCCCAGCCTTCGGTTTCGGCGTCCTTGATCCACAGTTCGCTTTCGAAGTCGGCGTGGCCAACCACTTCGGCGTCGATGCCGGCGTAGATGTCCGCGCCGTCCTTGTTCAGGATCTGGACCTTGCGGTAGCCCAGCTCGATCAGCTGTTCCTCGGTCAGGGGTTCAGCTTCTTCTTCGGTTTCTTCTTCAGTTTCTTCTTCGGCTTCTTCGGCGGCTACGATCTCAGCGTCTTCCATGGAGATGAACTGCGCGGCAGCTTCTTCATCTTCGCTGTAGATCTGAGCCCAGGTGCCTTCCTCGTTCAGGATGACCAGGGCTTCTTCACCGGCTTCCAGATGGCCGACGACTTCAGCTTCTTTATCAGCTTCGGCGTAGAGGTCAACGCCCTCTTCGGCGGTCACGACAACCTTGATGTAAGCCGGAGCGGTTTCTTCTTCAGTTTCTTCTTCAGTTTCTTCTTCTGTATTCTCTTCTTCGCCTTCGGCCGCTTCTCCTTCTTCGGTGGCTTCAGTTTCTTCGGTAACTTCTTCAGTATCCTCGGTCTCCTCAGCAGATTCCTCGGTCACTTCTTCAGCAGTTTCTTCCTTATTAATAATATCTTCAGATTCTTCTTCGGTATCTTCGTCTTCTTCGTCAGCTTCTTCGTCGATTTCAGCGCCTTCAACCTGACGCGCGGAAGCGCTCAGGGTGAAGTCCAGATCCTGCTTGGCCAGGACGACCACAGCGAACTTGCGGAAGGCAACTTCGTCCAGGTCGCAGGTGTAGGTGCCGTTGCCGGCGGCGGTGAACTCAGCGGCTTCGCCGTCGATGGTTACGATCACGTCGTCGGGGTTGGCGCTCAGGGTCAGGGTCACGTAGGGGTTCTTGCCGCACTTGACCTGGATCCTGGCCTTCTGGCCGGCGACCAGGGAATCACTGATGCTGCGGCCCACCTTCAGGGCGTCGTAGGTCTTTACGGAAACCTGGATGGTGGGAGCGGGGGTTTCTTCGGGCTGCCCGTTCTGGTCGTCAGCGGGGGTATCGTTGACGGTCACTTCGGCGGGCGTCTCGCTGATCTCTTCGGCAGCGGAGGTCTCATCTTCCTGGGCCGGAGTCTCGTCTTCGACCTGCTTGACGACAGCGGCCAGCTGGAAGGGATAATCACCATATGCATTCAGGACGATCTCGTGGTTACGGCCGGCCGCGTTGGTCAGCTCGTAGGTGAAAAGATTGAGGGAAGGATCATCGCAGTCAGCCGGGGTAAAGCTGACAGCTTTTCCATCTACCTTTGTATTGATATCGGCATTGACGGGAACGTAGAGCTGAAGTTCGATCGTGGAGGCGTTGCAGCCCTTCAGGGTGACGGTCAGCTCATCGCCGAAGCGGAGATAATCGGTCAGCGCCTGGCCGACGAACAGGTCAGCTTCGCGCAGGCCCTTCAGTTCGTCTGTGATGGCAGGCGTGTTCTCCTCGATGACTTCCTGGTCGACATAGCCGCTGTTGTCCTCGAGGGTCTCGAGGCCGTCGTCTTTCTCGTCTTCTTCGTCATCGGTATTATCGGAAACTTCTTCTTCGGCGGGGGCTTCTTCTTCATCAGCCTCTTCCTCAGCGGGAACTTCCTCTTTTACTTCAGAAGCAGGTTCTTCAACCGCGGGTTCCTCAACCACGGGCTCTTCGACCGTGGGCTCTTCAACCACAGGTTCTTCAACCACGGGTTCTTCGACCACGGGTTCTTCGACCACAGGTTCTTCAACCACAGGCTCTTCAACCACGGGTTCTTCAACCACGGGCTCTTCAACCACAGGTTCTTCAACCACGGGCTCTTCAACCACGGGTTCTTCAACCACAGGTTCTTCAGCCACGGGTTCTTCAACCACGGGTTCTTCAGCCACGGGTTCTTCAGCCACGGGTTCTTCAGCCACGGGTTCTTCAACCACAGGCTCCTGAACCACGGTCTGTTCGGCAGGTTCGGTGTTTTCTTCAGCCAGCGCGAAAGTCATGCCGGAAACCAGCAGAGCGATCGCGCACAGGATGGAGAGTACCTTTTTGAACTGCTTCATCATGTCTTTACCCCTCTTTTCATCGTCCTGGTGAAATCTGTTTTCGGATTCTTTTTCCCTTTCCCGTTACATGAAAGTTACATTTTCGAGGTTTCGAATGTTTTTTCTGACCTCAAAATGGGTATACGAATCCACTGGAATCATACCACATAAAAAAAAGGATTGCAAGCCTTTTCAGCGTTTTTTGCGAAAAATAAGGAGATTTGCCTTTTTGTACCCGTACATCCTTATATTTCAAGCGTTTTTTGGATTCTTCCAGTTATTACCTGTTAATTGTTTCAGTTTTATAATGTGTAACTTTTTTGTCATTTTTTTTGCCCTTGCGGCACCCTTTTCCTGATGCCTGAAAATTGCCAAAACTTGAAAATCTGGTATGGAGATTTGCCATATTTCACCATTTTGAGCCATGTAACACTTATTTGTAACCGGCCCGTTTCGGCTCTAAGCCCTGTAAACACTGAACTGGAATCGGTTTCGGCGGTTTTCATGCCGGTTTTACCATGCTTTTTGATGCTTCCGGCAACATTTTTGGTCTTTTCTGTTGCATAAAATCCCAAAATATCCATATATGAAATATTGCCTGGGAACAAAACCAAAAAAGATGCGGACATTTTTTGTAAATCCGCATCTGCTCAGTTTTCCGGGGCTTTCAGACCGTTTTTTCTTTGTACTGACAGGTTGACAGGTATATCAGGAGAAGGAGCTGTATGCTTCCCTGGCGAGGAGGAGGGCGCCGGTGGCGCCGCTCTTTGTGCCGAGTCCGGGTTCGACGATGTAGTCGTCGATATGCTCCGTGATCTCCCCGACATGAATATATCCGTTCAGGAGAGCCTTCGTCTTTTGCCGGATCAGGGGGAATAGATGCTTCTGCTGCATCACGCCGCCGCCGAGGATGATCTTCTCCGGGGAGAAGACGCAGACGGCGTTCATACACATCTGGGCCAGGTAAGCGGCTTCCAGGTCCCAGGCTTCATGGTCCGGGGAAAGGTTCTGGGCTTTGGTCCCCCACCGCTTCTCCATGGCCGGGCCGGAGGCCAGGCCTTCCAGGCAGCCTTCGTGATAGGGACAGAAGCCGGCCGGAGCCGGGTCATCCGGTTCCTGCCGGAGCAGCATATGGCCCAGTTCCGGGTGCAGGAGTCCGTGGACCAGCTTTCCTTCGGCCACGGCGCCCGCGCCGATGCCGGTGCCTACCGTGACGTAAAGGCAGCTGTTTATGCCTTTGGCAGCGCCCAGCTGCCATTCCGCCAGAGCGGCGGCGTTCACGTCCGTATCGATCTTCGCGGGGACGCCCAATGCATCCTGAAGAGGCGGCAGCAGGGGCGTGTCCTGCCAGCCGGGTTTGGGTGTCTTCGTGATCCAGCCGTAGGTCGGGGACGCGGGATTCAGGTCCACCGGGCCGAAGGTGCCGATCCCCAGGGCAGCGACTTGCCTGTCTCTGAACCAGGCAGTCATGGCCGGGATGGTCTTTTCCGGGGATTCCGTGGGAATCGTCATCTGTTCGAGCAGTTCGTTCTCCTCGTTTCCGACGGAGAGCACCATCTTGGTGCCGCCTGCTTCCAGGGTTCCGAATAACATAACGGGCTCCTTTCCTTCGTTATCGCTGCGGCGGGGAGATTTTACCCGCTTCGCCTTCAGCTTGCGTCGAAATGACAAATGTGTTTATCATGACAGGTATTTCCG
The DNA here is from genome assembly GCA_946414315.1 of uncultured Clostridia bacterium. GTDB lineage: Bacteria > Bacillota > Clostridia > Christensenellales > Aristaeellaceae > Aristaeella. Next base: position 9,660 of record CAMKNZ010000031.1, on the reverse strand, counting down.
GGCCAGGGCAAACTGGTCGTTGAGATTCTGCAGGTTGACCCGGCCGGTCTGGTCGAAGCCGGTGCCTTCGAAGGTGAAGTCGCCCCGGTAGTTTGTTTCTTTGATGAAGCGGAAGAACCGGTCAAAGTCGATATGGCCTTTTCCCAGCTGGAGGACCTTCAGGTTGCTCCATTCCATATAGCCGCCGCCGTAGTCGTTCACATGGTAGTGGAGGATATGGTTCTCCTTCCACAGCCAGTCGTATTCCGGCTGGTAGAGCAGATCCAGCTGGCGGTGGAAATCCGCCATCTTGGTATCGAAGACGAATCTGATCTCCGGATAGGCTTTGTACAGCTCCGCCCAGTGGGACATGGGATCTTTCCGGCAGACCACGTTCTCCGTCAGCAGGGTCAGTCCGTGAGCGTTAGCCCGCCTGTTGAGTTCCGGCCAGGCGTTCAGGTTATTCTCAAAGCGGGAATCGGAGATCTCGCCGTTCCACAGGTGCAGGACCATCTTTTCCGCGCCGAGGACGTTGGCAAGCGTACAGTTGATCTCAAACTTGCGGAAGGCTTCTTTCAGTTCTTCTTCCCCGCCCCGGGTGATGTGTTCCGCCAAGGTTTTCTCACAGTGCATGACGGGAATGTCCAGCCTTAGATCTTTGAGAAAAGCCGTCAGGGCGTCGATCTGGTCATACCAGGTGGTGTAGAGGATGAACTCAAAGCCGTCGCAGTCCAGCTGCGGGCAGAACTGTTTCAGCAGGCGGTAATCCCGGCCGTTGGGCCGGCCGATCAGGGCGCCGGTGGAGCAAAGGATCTTACGCATTTTCTCTCCTTGAAAAAACCGGGCGCTTTGCAGCGCCCGGCAGGATCAGATCTCATCATTCGAAGTCTTCAAGATCTTCGTCTCCGGCTTCTTCCGTCTCTTCCATGGCAGCCTGGCGGCTGGCAGCGTCATAGTCTTCCAGCGCGAAGTAGGCAGGCAGGATTGCCTGGGACCAGGTGACCTGGCCTTTAATCCAGTAGTTCTGGAGGTTCTCGTTCATGAAGTCGAAGTACATGTTGGAATAAACCGGGATGGTGGGCAGGACTTCGCTGTACCGTTCCTGGAAGGAGATCCATTTGCCGATGTAGGTGAAGATATCGCCGGGCTCGGTCTCACGCATGGCCTTGGCACGGTAGAACAGATCCTCATCGTCGGAGTAGGTATTGTTCCAGATCTCATGATTCAGGGAATCGTCCGTGGAGTAGGTAATGGACGGGTCAACGATGACGTGGAAGTTCGTCGCCAGGTAGATCATGTCGGTAGTGCGTTCGGTCTCGCGGTAATAGGACTTCAGCAGATCTTCCATCTTCGCAGGTACCAGGGTCAGCTTGATGCCGATTGAAGCCAGGTTGCCGACAAAGGTGGTGGCATTCGGATCGGGTTCCTTGCCGCCGCGGAGTTCCGGCAACGGCTTGTTGTCGTTTTCGGTGCGGACATCATTCATCATGATGTCGGCCATGCGGTTGCCTTCCGGATACATCATCTTCAGGTCCAGGGCAACCAGGGTACCGTCTTCCATCTTCTTGCAGCGGACTTCGTCCACGCCCTTCTGATAGGGATCGCCGTTCGCGTTCAGGGTCCAGCCGCTCTTCTCCAGCAGGTTTTCCGCTTTTTCCAGGTCCACGGTGTAATCTGTGATGTTCTCGTTCCAGCCTTCTGCAAGGAATTCCCAGGCCGCAACTGCTTTTTCATAGTCTTCTTTGTGGACATAGAGATACTTGTATTTGGTGACCAGTTCTTCACGCTTTTCCTTGTTCACTTTTTCCTCTTCGGGATTATCGGACACCGGGATATACTCTTCCACGATGTTGACCGGTAATCCGCCGTTGAGGGTGCCGTTCAGCAGCTTGTATTCCCACTGTTCGATACCGTAGTAGCCATCCACGCGGGTACCGAAGCTGACCACCTTGCCGGTCTGATCATTCGCATAACCGCAGTAATGGCTGGTCATCAGGTCACGGTCCATACACCAGGCGATGGCCTGGCGGACTTCCTTGTCATGGACGGTGGGCCAGTCGTAGGTGAAGGTCAGGAAAGCGAGACCGATACGCGGATAGTTCTGGTTCGTAACACCCTTGTCCAGACCTTCCTTGATGGTAGGTCCGTAGGTCACCTTGTTGACCAGGTGCAGGTCGCCGTCGACCAGCTGCTGGATCAAGGTCTCGTTGTCCGCCACGACGAACTTGATTTTCTCGATGGTGGGCTTCACCAGCCAGAGCTCGTCTCCGGCAGCAGTCAGCTTCGGTTTGCCTTCGTCATCCATGACCTGGATGTAGTGCACGGGGCCGGAATAGTCCGGGCCGGGCAGGTCGTTCTGCATCCACGCGCCCTTGAAATAGGGGTTGATCTCATAGTGGCCGTCGCCGGTTTCGGCGTCCCAGGAAACCATCGTGTAGGGGCCGGAGACCTTGGTCGGATGAGAGTTGTAGCCGGTTTCCGGATCCAGGATGGTCTTTTGCAGCAGTTCAGGCGTGAACACGGGGTTGGTGAAGCTCAGGTTGTTGTCCCCTTCTTTTCCCTCGTTGTCCGCGTTGCCGATATAGATGCCGCCGCCGTCTTCCATGTAGACCTTGCACCCGGGAGCGATGACGTCGATCGGGTACGGAACGGTCATCAGAAGACCGGTCTCGAAGAAGTAAGGCAGGAACTCGTGGTCCAGCGTAATCTCGATCTGGTAGTCGTCAAGCACGTGTACGCCGCCCAGGGAGAAGGTGTCCGCATCGTCGCCGCTGCCGAAGATCAGTTCTTCGCCGTTGAGGATCTTTTTGCGGGTCTTGATGTACTCGTCGTATCCCAGGAGGTGCTGGGCACGGTAGATCTTACCGCCGATGGCTTCAACTTCGGGGCTCATCATCAGCAGGATGGAGAAAGCATAGTCCCATGCCGTGATGGGTGTGCCGTCGGAATACATCAGGTCGTCCCACAGCAGGAGGGTGAAGATCTTGTTATCGTTCTCGTCCAGAGCGACCGAATAATCTTTCACGACGCTGGGGTCCATCACATAGGTACCCTGGTTCTGGTCCCAGTTGACCAGGTTGTAGCCATGGATCAGGGCGCGGACGTCGATATCGGCCGTGTCGTTGCCGAACAGCTCGGTAAAGAAGTCGCCCTTGGTGACCGTGGGATGTCCGACGATCAGTTCCTCGGGGAATTCCACTTCTTCCTGTTCCGCCGCGGCAGCGGTCTCGTCCGCTTCAGCGGGTTCTTCGCCTTCCGCCAGCGCCGTCAGGGGCGCAGAGGCCAGGAGAAGCAGGGAAAGGAGCAGGCACAGGAGCTTTTGCAGTTTGTTCATGTCGAATCAGATCCTTCCTTCATATTCCATCCAATGGTTTTATCCTATCCTTCAGGCACCGGCTGCTCCGGTGCGCGTTTCTGTCTGCTCCGGTGATCAGTCGAAGCAGTCGCCCACGTGGTTGATGATTTCACTGACGCCCAGCGGGGTCTTATAATCTTCAATCTTTTCGACGGGGTTTCCGGGGCCGCGCGTCTTGCCTTTGGGCGTTCCCTGGTTCTTAACAATCATTACGTTGGTAAAGGTCCAGGTGTTGCCGGCTTCCGTTCCCTGACCCGTGTAGCCGAGAACCTGCTGTTCTTTCCATATATAGTGGACCTTCTGCCCGTTCACGGTGGTGGGCAGGTCATTCACGGTCGCCGTCCAGTTGTTTTCGTCGTTCAGGGATACGAAGGTAACCTTCCTGTTGCCTTCCTCGATATACAGGGACATGACGATGCTGGCGGGCCGGGTCTTCTGCGCGTTGTTGTTGTCCTGCCAGACCTTGCGTACGGTGGTGCTCGTTACTTCAGGCTGATAGTAGTTGACGAGGTTGTAGCCGTTGATCTCGGTATGGTACATCGGAACGGCGTCTTCATTGACGGAATAGACAATCTCCGTCTTGTTGTCTTCCTTGTAGCGGGGCTTCTCGGTGAAGGTGTAGTTCCAGTTTTCAGCAGCCGTGAGCACATGGCTGTCCACTTCGATGCCGTCGGCGTACAGCCGGACGGTGATGGTCGACGGACGGTTGCCGTCCCGGTTGTTGCTGTCGCTCCAGGTCTTGGTGACCGGGATGTCCACAAACTCGGCGTCGGGTTCGGGCGTCGGGGCGGGAACATAGACATTCTTCAGGGTCGCCGTCGACGTTCCGCCCGGTGTGACCTCAAGGGCGAACGCGGTCACGCTGTCGCTGGTCAGCACGTAGTACTTCACCAGTTTCTCGGCGTTCCGTTCCACCACGGTGTAGGAGCCGGGCTGCAGGTCCGTCAGCTTATCATATTTTCCGTTGGTAAAATCAGCGTAGGTGATGGTCATGGGCATCCGGCTGTCCGGTCCCAGGATCTGGAAGCTCAGGTTCTTCTCGTTCGCTGTGGGATCGTAGCTTTCGAACTCTTCCTTGTCGTAGCCTTCTTCCTCTTCATAGGGAGTGGGCTCTTTATAGGTGTATTTCCAGGTCAGGGTTCCGCTGCCTTCTTTAATATACGCGGCGTCGCACACGTTGCTGTTGTTCTTGTCCATGGTGTAGCCTTCCACCAGGGTATCGGCGTTCAGGTCACGGACCAGATAGGCGCCGGGCAGCACGTTGGTCAGCTGATAGCCGCCCGCCACGTCCGCATAGGACAGCGTTTTGGGCATTGTGATATCGGGACCGTCCACATACAGCAGCAGGCCGCTCAGGTCCGCGCCGGCCGGTGCGCCGGCAATCACGGCGTTAACGGTCACGTTGACGGTGTTCAGGGTGAAGGTCACGGTGTTTCCGGAAACGGAGCTGGTGTAGCCGTCCGGATCCTTCAGGGCCTTCACGGTATATTTGATATTCTCGGTTTCACCGGGGTTCCGGGAGGGCAGGCCGGTCCATTTCACCGAACCGTTGCCGGACTGGGGCGCGCCGTAGGGCTTGCCGTCCGCATACAGCATGATCTGCACGTTCTTCGGGCGGATCTTCTCTGCGTCGCCGTTGTCGTTCCATTCGATCAGGGCCTGTACTTCGGTGGTCTTCGGAACGGAACGATAGAACGTGATCGTCGTAATGCCGTCCTTTGTCGTCGGCGTACCGGAAGTATAGCCCGTCGGCGGGGTGATCGCCCAGGTGGCTTCCGATCCGACCGGAACTTCGTCCGCGCAGGTCCAGCCGTTCGCCGCCGTCAGGGTCACGGGCTTGTTATCGCCCAGCTTGGCCGTAACATTGCCGCGAAGGCCGTCATAGTTGTCGCCGTCTTCCCATAAGACCGTGATGACACGGGCTTCCATCTCTTTCGCCTCTTCCGCCGCGACAGCTGTGATGCCGAGCGCCAGCGCCAGGATGCAAAGCAGGGACAGGATCAGCTGAAGGTTCTTTTTCATGAGTATTTCTCCCCTCTGATTTACCCTTCGGTTTCCGCTCTGAAAAATGTGAAACGCTAATTATACCCATGCGTCTGGAAATATTTGCCATCATGGGTATACTTCTACAGATTTGATTATAGGGCTCCGGCGCCCAAAAAGCAAGCCAAAACCCGTTTTTTTCGGTCAGAATGGAAAAATACAGACCGGAAAGTCTGTATTTCACTATGTTCGGGCAAAATTGTTTTTATATTGTTTTTTGGATGCTCAATATTGACGTTCTTTTCGGTAACGATTCCAGTAAAATCAAGGCTTCCCGGGTTTGCAAGTTTTGTCCGCCGAGGCGGAGAAATCGTCCTCCAGCCATTGCCGGTCCTCCGTTTCCCAGGTCCGGGCGGAGATGATGTAGCGGGGGCGGCGTTTTGTCTCCAGGTAGGTCTTACCGATGTACTGGCCCAGGATGCCCAGGCTGATCAGCTGGATGCCGCCCAGCAGGCAGACGATGCAGACCGTGGAAGCCCAGCCGGCCACGGTATTGCCCAGGATAGCCTCCACCACGGCCCAGATCATGAGGATCAGGCCGATCAGGCTGAAGCCGATGCCGAAGGTGGTGATCAGGGTAATGGGCTTCACGGACAGGCTGGTGATGCCGTTGAAGGCCAGGGCCAGCATCTTCCGCAGGGGATAATGGCTCTTTCCGGCCAGGCGTTCCGCCCGGTCATAGGAAACGGTGGCGCTTTTGAAGCCCACCAGCGGGACCATGCCCCGCAGGTAGATATTCACTTCCTCAAAGTTGGCGAAGTGCTGCAGCACCTTCGCGGAAATCAGGCGGTAGTCCGCATGGTTGTAGACCACCTCGGCCCCCAGCCCCCGGAGCAGTTTGTAGAAGCTTTCGGCGGTAAAGCGCTTGAAGAAGGAATCCGTGTCCCGCTTCGCCCGGACGCCGTAGACGACCTCCGCGCCGTTCAGGTATTCCTCCACCATCCGGTCCATAGCGTTGATATCGTCCTGGCCGTCGCAGTCGATGGAGATCGTGATGTCACAGCGGTCCTTGGCTTCCATCAGGCCGGCCAGCACCGCGTTCTGGTGGCCCCGGTTCCGGCTCTGGCAGATGCCGAGATAATGCTCGTCCTTTTCCGAAAGCTCCCGGATGATTTCCCAGGTCCGGTCCGCAGATCCGTCATTGACAAACAGCACGCGGCTGTTTTCGCTGATCTGTCCGCGGGCCGCCAGGTCCTGCAGCTTCTGCAGGAACATGGGCGCGGTCAGCGGCAGCACCTGCTCCTCGTTATAGCAGGGGATCACAATCCAAAGGATAGGACGGGACATATTGCTTTCAGCTCCTATTCGGTCATTTCCTCTTCAGGTTCTCAAACATCTCATATTTGCCCAGCATCACCATCACGACGTCCGCGGGGATGGGCGTATCAATATCCGGCGGGATTTTGATCGCATCCTCGTGGCTGCGGACAGCGATCACGTTCACGCCGTAAGTGTTGCGCAGTTCCAGTTCGCGGATGGTCTTCCCCACCCATGCGGGGATCGGCTCCATCTCCACGATGCCGAACTCCTGGCTCAGCTCGATGTATTCCATGACGCCGGCGTGGGTCAGGCCCAGGGCCAGCTTGTCCGCGACTTCCCGTTCCGGGATGATCACCTTGTCCGCGCCCAGTTTTTCCAGGATACTCTTGTAGGTGTCGTCGTGGGCTTTGCACATGATATAAGGAACGTTCAGGCCCTTCAGGTTCATGGTAATCAGGGCGGAAGCCGCCAGGTCGGAACCCACCGCGACGATGGCGCGGTCGAAGTTCTCCACGCCCAGCTTCTTCAGCACGTCCGCGTCCCGGGCGTCCGCCGTGACGGCGCGGGTCACCCGGTCGGCGATCTTGTCGATCAGCTGCTCGTTCGTATCGATGACCATGACCTCTTCCCCGCAGGCATAGAGCCGGGTCGCCAGCTCCGCGCCGAAACGGCCCAGGCCGATCACAATATAGGACTTCATCAGACGTTCCCTCCTGTTATCCGATCAGCAGATCGGTATTCGCGTATTTATACTGCTCCCCGGAAGGCTTGTCCCGCAGGAAGCCGACGCTGATCGTCAGCAGGCCCACCCTTCCGAAGTACATGAACAGAATGATCATGAATTTACTGACCAGGCTCAGCCGGGGTGTGGCGCCGGCCGTCAGGCCCACCGTACCCAGGGCGGACACCGTTTCAAACAGGCTGTCCGCGAAGCCCACCGGCGACGTGGCGCAGATCACTGCCGCGCCGGCGAAGGCAAGGAACACCATCAGCATGAAGATCGTGATGGCGTTGAGCACATGGTCGTCGGAGATCGTGCGGTGGAAGACGCTCACGGTGCGGCGTCCCCGCATCCGGTTCCACATAAACATCAGCAGCACCACGAAGGTCACCGTCTTCAGGCCGCCGGCCGTGGATCCGGATGATCCGCCGATCAGCATCATAAAGATCGAAACCGCCTTGCCCGCGGGGGTCAGCAGGCCCTGGTCCACGCCGGCAAACCCGGCGGTACGCAGGGTCATGGACTGGAAGAAGGCCGCCAGGAACTTCTGGGGCACGGTCATCGGTCCAAGCGTGGAGGGGTTCCCCCACTCCAGGAGCAGGGTCAGCACCGTTCCGGCCAGCAGCAGCGCGCCGGTGGTAATCAGTACCAGCCTCGTATAGACGCTCCAGGTCTTCGGCGTTTTCCGCTCCTTCCACAGTTCGTCCCACACCAGGAAGCCGAGGCCGCCCAGAATGACCAGGGCGCTCAGCGTCAGGCAGATGACCGGGTCCTTCTGGTAAACGATCAGGCTGGCGCCGGGCTGGATGAATCCCAGCACGTCAAAGCCCGCGTTGCAGAAGGCGGAAACGGAATGGAACACGCCCAGCTTCAGCGCCAGGTGGACCGGGTATTCAAACAGGAATCGCACCGTCAGGATCAGAGCGCCGACGCCCTCGATAGCAAAGGCGCGGATCAGCAGGTTCTTCTGGTGGTCCACCACTATATCCATATCAGCCCCGATGGCTTCCGCCATGACCAGCTGCTGGCGGATGGAAATCCGCCGTTTCAGGCTGAAATAGGCCAGGGATGCCGTGGACATGAAGCCCAGGCCGCCGACCTGGATCATCGCCAGGATCACCGCCTGGCCGAAGTTGCTCCACCGGCTCCAGGTATCCGCCAGCACCAGGCCCGTTACGCAGGTGGCCGAGGTGGCGGTGAACAGGGCGGTCACGGGACCCGCGCTCCGCCCGCTGCGGGAAGACACAGGCAGCATCAAAAGCAGCGTGCCGAACACAATGATCCCCAGGAACGTGAGGGCCATGACCCGGCTGATGCTGACAGCGCGGCGCCTTCTCCTCAGCCGCACGGCCTTCTTCTGATCTGACATCTGTTTCCCTTCTTTCGGTACAAGAGTATACACCATTTAGTCATGCTCAGGCAACAGAAAAAGGACTGCGTGAATGCAGTCCTTTTTGATCCGAAAACGGTCATTCCTCTTCTTCGGGTTCGCCGTCAAGGCCTTCCTCCGGCAGTTCCGGGAAAAGTTCCTTGCCGCACTGGGGACAGAGGGCGTCCTCGTCAAAGTCCACCTCGTCCGGATCGATCTCGACGGTGGTGCCGCAGTGGGGGCACTCATACTCAATAGATCCTTCGAAGGTCCCGTCCTCATCCTCGGCCAGGTCTTCGTCCTCGTCGTCGTACAGATCGGCTTCCAGATCGGCCAGATCCTCGTCGATGCTCTCGACATAGTCGCTCAGTTCGCCGTGGGATTCCGCCAGGGCTTCAAAGCTCTCACCCACCTCGCCCAGCACTTCCAGGATGCCGAGGATAAGCTTGTGGGAATCCTTGTCCGGGTTCAGCTTCATGCCTTCCGCCAGACCCTGAAGATAACTGATCCTGTCCGTCAGTCTGCTCATGCGATCCTCCTGTTTTCGTTGCAATCAGGCTCTCTTGAGGTATTCGCCGCTGCGGGTATCGATCTGGATCTTGTCGCCGGTGTTGATGAACAGCGGCACCTGCAGGGTGAAGCCGGTCTCCAGCGTCGCGGGCTTGTAGGTGTTGGAAGCGGTATCGCCGGCGAAACCGGGCTCGGTGTCGGTTACCTCGAGCACCACGAAGTTGGGCGCTTCGACGGAGAAGGCGCTGCCCTTGAAGAAGCGCACGGTCACGTTTGTGCCTTCCTTCACAAAGGGGATCGCGTCTTCGACCTGGTCCTTGCTCAGCGGCAGCTGCTCATAGGTTTCCACGTCCATGAAGTAGTACAGGTCGCCGTCGTTGTAGACGTACTGCATTTCCTTGGTCTCGATGATGGCCTTGGGCA
>CAMKNZ010000030.1 GCA_946414315.1 uncultured Clostridia bacterium | reverse complement strand
TGGGGACGACCCTTTTTGTTCCGCAAAGGCCCGGGTGCCGTCCGGATATCTATGGCTGGACTCAGCCTGCTTCAGTCTGCGTCATAAAGGCTTTGGGGGAAGTTCTCATTCTGTTGCAAAGGAAGCGAAAAGTTTGTAGAATACAGAGAGAGTCCTTGTAGTGTTAACGGGTAATCCCACTGATTCCTTCAGGAGTGAACGCTATGTGGAACATGGATTTTGTTATTCCCAGCCTGTTGGTGCTGGCTGTTTTGCTGATCTTTTATTTTGCGCGGCCGCGGCTTCCGAACCAGCTGAACAGAGCATTCTTGTTCCTGCTTGTTTCGGATATCGCAACAATCGTTACAGACTTTCTCGCGACATGCGCGGACAATGCCTATCACTCCCTGCCGTTATGGCTGGTTTCAGTTTTGAACCTTCTCTTCTTTTTGGCGTATATACTCCGGAGCTTTCTGTTCCTCCGGTTTACAGCTGTACTGGTTAAGCTGAACAGGGTTGGATTTTCATGGCCCAAAGCACTTTCGTATTTTATTTTGCTGGTGTGCGAAGCCATCGTGGTCACCAGTCCCCTGACCGGTGCCGTCTATACCGTTGATGCAATGGGATATCACCGGGGGCCGCTGTATGTGATCCTGGCCCTGAGTTCATTTGCCTTTCTGCTTCTGGGGATCAGCCTGTTATTCCGTTTTCGGAAAAGCATCCGGAAAAGCGCGCTGATCAGCGCCATGGCATATCATGCGATCCTGATTGCCGGCAATGTTTTGCGGATATTGTTCCCGCAATATCTGGTCATGAACGTATTCTGCCTGCTGGCGATTCTTGTCATTTATCTTGCTTTTGAAAACCCGGATCTGTATATCACTGACCGCGGGCCCGCATTCAACACCAGAGCGTTTACCGACTGGCTTGATGATCCTCAGCATCGGAAAGACAGCCGGATTCTCGGGTTCGCGATCCGGAACTATAATGATGAACGGAGCATGTATGGCGGCATCCAGATGGATGAGGGACTGGGGCTCATTATTGCCTGGTTGAAAAAACAGTTCCCGGATCTCCTTTTGTTCTACCTGCGGGGCGGCAATTTTTGTGTCGCGGGCGCGGAAGACACGGAATGGGAACAGGTCCGCAAGAAGATTCTGGAACGTTTTCAGGCCCCCTGGCAGGCAGAGAGTGTTGATCTGAATCTTAGCGCAACCTGCGTGGAGATCAGGCTGGCTGACCGGACCGATTCCCCGGACAGAATTGTGAATACATTGATCTATGCGCTGGATCAGGCCAGGGATAGCGCGGATATCGAACAGACGCTGATGTCGGAGGAGACATTAAGACAGATTGACAGGCAGATTGAAATCAAACGGTATCTGGACACGGCACTTGAGCACAATACAGTTGAAGTATTCCTGCAGCCGATTGTGGACAGTCATACGCAGCAGATTGTTGCCGCCGAGGCGCTGGCCCGGCTCAGAAATGATCGTGGGGAGCTGATTCCGCCCGGCCTGTTCATCCCGATGGCTGAAAAACACGGAAGTATAAACCTGCTGGGCGAACAGGTGATGCGTAAAGTTTGTGCATTCATAAGGGATTGCGACGTCCTTGGGATGGGGCTTCGATGGATTAATGTAAACCTGTCCCCGATCCAGTGCATGCACAGCAATCTGCCGGACCTGTTTTCTTCGATTCTCACGGAATACGGGGTCTCTGCCAATCAGATTCATCTTGAGATCACTGAAGAATCAATGATCAATTATTCGAAGCAGGAGAAGCAGATCGAACGCCTCCGGCAGATTGGTTTTCAGCTTGCGCTGGATGATTACGGATCCGGTTTTTCCAATCTCCATCAGGTAAAAAAGATTGCGTTTTCAAATATCAAGCTTGATATGAAAATTGTATGGGATTATATTCACGACAGGGATGCCCTTCTTCCTTCGCTGGTTCATGCATTCAGGCAGATGGGCTTCAGCATTACAGCCGAGGGCATCGAAACGCAGGAAATGGCCGAAGCAATGGCGGAAATCGGCTGCGATTATCTCCAGGGATATGTTTTCTCAAAACCGCTGCCTGTTGATAATTTTACAAAAATATTACAGCCTGCGGCACTTCGGGCGTGGCCGGCGGATCGCTGCTGCTGATTCCAACAGTCCTTGGGGCGTGATGCCTCGAGGTCCTTTTTCTTTTTGGAGAAATTGTGATAATATATCCCCCGGAATTCTTTTCAGTATGAAAGGTGAAGACGAATATGACGATTAAGGAACTGCGCGCTGCGCATATGATGACACAGGCTCAGTTTGCTGAAAGGCTCGGGATTGACCGGAGCGACCTGGGGAAATATGAGAACGGGAAAAAGAGAATTACCGCTGCCCTGATTTTGAAAGTACAGGATGCTTTCGGCGTTGATCTTGATGTGGCGGACAGCACTCCGGTGAAAAAACCGGTGAAGAAGGCTGCTGCGGGGAAGACAGAGTTCTATATCCAGTCTCCCCTGGGCGGGAACATTACACCGGAGGAAGTTATCGCAAAAGTACCGGAGGGGACGGATAAATGTTATGTCCGTGTGGACCACAATTTGATCTGGTGGGTCCGTGGAGACGGGAAAAACGGAGTGGTGGAGATCTGGGAATAAGAAGGAATCTTATTCAGAATAAAGGAGGCCGGCATGAAAGAATACAAACTGATTTATCTGAACAAGGGATTCAGTTCCTCTCGTGAAAAGGATCTGGTCAAAGCTGAAGAAAAGATCAATGAAATGACAGATCAGGGTTGGGAACTGCAGCAGGTCGTTTCGCCTGATGACGGTGTCGGTGCCCTGATCGGCGTGTTTTACAAAGAGCGTAAGCTGTAAGGGACCCAGGCTGTACTTCAGGCAAGATTGCAATTCAAGGTTGCAATTTCGGGACCCCGAGAAACCCGGGGACGGTTCCTCCGTTTCCTCCGGGCAAAGCATCGTCCCCCTGTTCCCGGCAATCACTGAACCAGGTGCTGTCTTTCCCGGGGCTGGTGGGTGTGCTGGTGGATCCGACCACGGCGGGGATCGGGGACAGCGACAGGGCGATGGGGTATAATGAGCCGTGGGATGATGACAGGGAGAATTGAATAGAGTAGAGATTGAATAGACCTCTGGAGCGTGATGCTTCAGAGGCCTTTTTCTTTTTTTGAGGATGTGCTTTCGTATTGTCCGGTTATTGCTATCTGCTTGATTTGGAACATAATATCTTGCAGTTGGATAATGCTAATACCAGACAAATGGAGGCGCGAAAATGTACATCCATGAATATGGAATGATCCTGAAAACCATCATTGCAGGCTTGAGAGATACAGGAACAGAAAAATCCTGCCGGAGCATTCCGGCAGGATCATTTTTTGATATATCCGGTTATTTGATTGAGTCTGCCGCTTCCTGGCCCGCGATACGGCCGAAGACAACGAAGTCCGCGACCGCGTTGCCGCCCAGGCGGTTTCCGCCATGCACGCCGCCGGTTACTTCGCCCGCGGCGAAGAGGCCGGGGATGATCTGGCCTTCCTTGTTCAGCACATGGGTCTGGGAATCGATCTTCAGGCCGCCCATCGTATGATGGATGCCCGCCGTTACTTTAACTGCGTAGTAGGGCGCAGTATCCAGCGGCTGGGCGAAACTGGTGCGGCCGAAGTCGGGATCGTTCTTGTCCGCCACATAGCCGTTCCATTTCTCCATGGTGGCGGCGAAAGCGTCCGCGGGGATGCCCAGCTCGTTTGCCAGGGCTTCATAGCTGTCGCCCTGGAGCATCAGGCCGCGGGTGATATAGCCCTGGATGACGGAGGAAGCGTCTACCATCTTCTGGTCCACGACCAGCCAGCTGAAGGAATCCGGCTGGGCGATCTCGGCGGCGGAAACCACGTCGCGGGTACCGACTTCATCGATGAAGCGTTCGCCGTTGGCGTTGACCAGGATTGCGCCGTCGCCGCGGAGGCCTTCCGTGATCAGGGAAGCTGTGTCCGCCTGAACGGTCGGATGAATCTGGATCTGCTCCATGTCAACCGTATCCGCGCCGATTTCCACGGCCATCAGGATGCCCTGACCCTGGATGCCTGCTGCGTTGGTCGTCATAAATCCAGCCAGGTCGGGTTTGTACTGCACAACCATGTCCAGGTTGGCGCCGAAGCCGCCGGTGGCGAGAATAACAGCCTTTGCTTTCACGGTGACCGTGTAGCCGTCCTGTGTGGCGGCTTCCAGACCGCAGACCGCGCCGCTTTCGTCGACCAGCAGTTTGGTGGCGGTCAGGTTGGTCATCAGCGCCAGGTTATCACGGGCTGCGACAGCCTTCTCCAGCAGCGGTACGGTATAGGCACCGACGGACACGACTTTGCCTTCGTCGTTCACCGGGCGGTGAATCCGCTTCACGGAGGCGCCGCCGAAGGCAGCCACGTTGTTCAGGTGGATGCCGATGGAATCGAGATATTCGATCGCTGCGGCGCTGTTGTTGACCAGAGTGTTGACCAGTTCCGGATCGTTCAGGCCTTTGCCGCCGATCAGGGTGTCCAGGGCAAACAGCTCGGTGGAATCGAAATAACCCATCGGAGCGGCCTGCCAGGCTTCCCACTGCTCTTTGACTTTGGCAGCCAGGGCGGTGATGGCTTCGTTGTCCGCGTACGCTTCGGCGGCGGCCAGGGTCTTTTCGACACCGGCGGATTCACCGAATTCGTTCTCGTCCTGGTAAACCGTCTTCGCGGCGTTCATGCCACCGGTGGACTTGACGGAGTTGCCGCCTACCGCGGGCTGGCTTTCGATGAGCAACACGGATTTGCCAGCGTCGGAAGCGGTCAGGGCAGCGGTCATGCCGGCGCCGCCTGCGCCTACGACCACGATGTCCGTTTCAACCGTAACGTCTCCTGCGGCTTCATCTTTTTCCATTTCCCGCATGTAGTCGTCAGGATTGACGCCCGCGTTCTGAAGCGCCTGGCGCATGGCTTCGATGACGGCGGCACGGGTAATCCCGGCAAAAGTAGCGCCGGAGTAGGTGTCCACGATGCCGTTGTACTCTACAAAGGCCAGGGGCCATTCATCAATGATCTTCTGGCCGATGCCTTCGGTTTCTCCGGGACCGTCAATGATGACATCCTTGATGTTTTCGCCGTCCAGGATAACCGTGACGGTGATGTCTCCGCCGAAGCCCTTGATGGTGGCGGTTCCGTTGGTAAGGGTGGTGTCAGCGGCCGTTTCCGCGAAGGCTGAAATACAGCCGAGCATCATGGCCAGTGCAACGATTACAGCAAACAGTTTTTTCAAAAGAACTCCTCCTTTTTTATGGTTTTACCGCTGATTAAATTATACCTGACTGCTATGTGCCGGTCAAGGCAGATTCCTCATAGATGTGTATTTCGAGATATTCTGAAACCGCGGCCTGTGTTTTTATCCTGAAACCGCGGCCTGCGGATGGAAAACCGGTGGTTTCTCTGCTATGATATTTCCAAACTTGAGCGTATAAATCTATGGAAGCGGATCAGAAAACCCGGACCCTGAGGACGGCGGACCGGAGGAAGTGCCGGCCTGGGACGCCGCTGACCCATGAAAAGCCGGAAGTGCTGTACAGACACGCTCCGGAGCATTGAGCGGCCGGTTTGCCGCGCGTGTCATCCGCTTTCCTGTAAAGATTCGGCTGCCATCCCTTCCTGCGCTGCGTATAAAAAGATGTATCAATGATGAAAACCGTACCCGGATCTTCAGCAGGATCCAGACCCGCAGATCCCGTGAATCCATCGGCGCGTTCTGAGCTGAACTGATTAAAAAAAGGAGTGATTTCAATGATGAAAAAAGCATTGCTCATCCTGTTTGCCCTTACCCTTTTCCTTGCTGTTTCCGCTTCCGCAGAGGGCGAATCCCCGCTCCTTGGCAAACCGTTCCCGGATTTCACCGTAACGGATTGTGACGGAAATGCCTTTACCCTTTCTGAGGAGCTGAAAGACCACGAAGCGGTATTGATCAACTTCTGGGCTACCTGGTGCGGACCCTGCCGGAACGAGTTCCCGGCAATCAACAATGTATATGAGGAATACAAGGACAAGGTGGCTTTCATTGCCCTTTCCAAGGAGCCCGAAGACACAGACGAAATCATCTCGGCTTTCCGCAAGAAAAACGGCCTGACCTTTCCCATGGGCGGTGACGGAGACCATGAGCTGTACAAATATGCCGAAACGAATAAAGTTCCGGTCACCATGATTATCGACCGTTTCAGCAATGTTGTTTTCCTCCGGATCGGCAGCTTCCGTACAGCGGATGACCTGAGGCGCACCCTAGATACCTTCCTCGGATACCAGTATACCGAAACAGCGGTTCTGCATTCCATTCCGGCGGACACCGCTATGGCCACCCTGCCGGTATCCCCGGCCCGTGCCCTGCGGATTGAAAACGAGAGCGCGCAGAAAGCAGTCATTCACGCTGATGGCATACCGGATATCTGTTTTTACATTTTGAATGGCGATACAGCGCATGTCATTGCGGAAATCACCGCTTCCGACTCCACTTCAGACGTCATTTTCTACTACTCCGACGCGGGCTTTACGCCCCGCTTTACGCCCCTGAAAGAGATGCTGGATCCGGAGCGCGGCGTCCTTGCCGCTGATGTCAGCGTTCCCGAAAAAGGCTACATTGCTGTTGCCCTGATGAACTACAGTATGGTGATCAATGGCGAAGAAGATCCGGACATGATCCAGTTTTACATCTGCCGCAGCGCCGGCGAGCTCGAATCCTATGCTGGCACCCTGAAGGCATCCGGCCTTGCCAATGTAACCGTGGAATATGAGACAGACGCCGACGCTGAAAGCAGCGCCGACGCCTATATCATCCATGTACTCGATCAGAACGGCGATCCGGTGCCGGAAGTAATCGTTAACTTCTGTACCGATACCGCCTGCGTCCCCTGCGAGTCGGACGAAAGCGGCACGATTGTTTACAACGGAACGCCGTACGCCTATCATGTCCAGGTCATCGATTACCCGGAAGGCTACAGCTGTGACGAGTCCTTTGAGATGTACACCACCGAAACCTACGGCGAGTGGGATATCCGCCTCACGAAGGACTGACCGGTGACAGCCGGCGGCTGAAATCCTGCCGGCTGTCGCCTCAGGCGAAGCAAGCGGGCTGCTGCCTTCGGGCGGCAGCCTTTTTTATTTTGCCCTGAACGCGGCGGTCCGGAGGACCCCGCCTGATCCGGATATTGAAAAAAAGGACACAATGTGTTATTTTATTGGATGAAGATGAACAAAAAAACAACACACGCTGCTGCACCCGCTGATGAGGAGGGCTTGAATGTATACCCACAGTGCCCAGCCACCTGCCCGAGGTTGTATTGAATTGTATTACGTCAATATGGACACGGATGAGTTTGTCGATTTTCATACCGGCGACAGGCGCGGCGTACTGACCGAGGCAAGGCGCGGGAAGGATTTTTTCAAAACGGTCCGGGAAGATGCCGTGAAATGCAGTCATCCGGACGATCTGGACCGTTTTCTTGCGGCTTTCACCAAAGAGAATGTCATGGCGGAGATTCAGGAAAACGGGATCTTTACCCTGGTTTACCGCGTCATGACGGACGGCAGCCCCCTTCATGTCCGGATGAACGCCGCCGTGGTGGAAGAAAAGGAAGGCGCCCGGCTGATCGTCGGCCTGAATGATATTGAGGCCCAGCACCGGCAGCAGGAGATTGACCAGGAAACCGCGCGGCAGAAAGAGGTATACAACCAGATCGCGTCGAGTCTTGCCGGACAGTATGATACGCTGTACTACATCAATTTAGAGGATAATACCTACAGTGAAATTTCTTCGACAGATGAGTATAAAAAGCTGAACGTACCGGCGACCGGAAACGACTTTTTTGCCGAGAGCCGGAGAAGCATCGGCAAATATGTGCATCCCGAAGACCGGGCGAAAGCGCTGGCCATTCATTACAAGGATGTCATGCTGGCCAACCTGAAAAACAGGAATTCCTACTCCATGGCCTACCGGCTGGTCGTGAAAGGCAAAGTCAGGCATATCCGGCATACGGAGATCATGGCCCGGGACGGGAAACATATTATCGTCTGTATTGAAAACATCGACGAGGAAGTGCAGGCGCAGATCGCCCTGAAAGCGGACCGGGAGAGAAACGTCACTTACACCCGGATTGCCGAGACCCTGGCCGCCCATTTTGACCTGATCTATTATATTGACTGTGAAAGCACCCATTACGCAGAGCTTTCCGCGAAACGGAAATCCGGGGAGCTGAAGGTCCAGGAAGAGGGAAAGGATTTCTTCGCGTCCTGCAGAAAGAATCTGGACCGGCTGGTCCACGCTGAAGACCGGGAACGGATCCGGAACTTCCTTGACAGGGACCACCTGATCTCCGCGCTGGAAAACCGCAGGCGGCTGACCGAAGACTACCGCATGCTTGTGGACGGCGGCAAAACGCAGTACACGCGCATGGAGGTGACGTATTCCTCCGACCGCAGCCACTTTATCATCTGTATTGAGAACCGTGACAACGACGTCCGCAGGGAGCAGGAACACCTGGCGGCGCTTTCCATGGCCAATGAAATGGCCCGGCGGGACGAACTGACCCATGTGAAAAACAAAACGGCCTATCACGAGAAGGAAAAGGAACTGCAGGAGCAGATCGATGCCGGCTGCGATCCTTTCGGCATTGTGGTCTGTGATGTCAACGACCTGAAAATGATCAACGATACGGAAGGACACCGGGCGGGCGACGAATATATCAAAGCCTGCTGCCTGCTGGTCTGCCGTACCTACCAGCACAGCCCCGTGTTCCGGGTCGGCGGGGATGAATTTGTCGTGATTCTCCGGGGTTCGGATTTCGCCAACCGGGAGAAACTGCTGGCGGCCCTGCAGCGGCAGGTGGAAGAAAACATCCGGATCGGCGAAGGCCCCGTCATTGCCTGCGGCATGGCGGAATACCGGCCGGGAGACCGCCTGGTGGGGGATGTGTTCACCCGCGCTGACAGCCGGATGTATGAAAACAAGACGCATCTGAAAGAAGAGAGAATGCTCCGGGAAACCCGCTCCCTCAAGGAAAAGGCGAATATCAGGGTGATCAGTGAAGAGCGGCGGAATAAGCTGGACGTGCTGTTCAGGTCGTTTGAGATCGTCGCGGAAGGGAATTATGTCTATCTCTGCGACATGAAGTATGACTATTCCCGCTGGTCCAAGAACGCGGTGGATGCCTACGGCCTGCCCTCAGAATATATGTACGGCGCGGGAGATATCTGGGAAAACCGGATTCATCCGGAAGACCGGGAGGCCTATCACAAGGGCATCAACGACATCTTCACCGGCAACGCCGCCGGCCATGACATGCAGTACCGGGCCCAGCGCGTGACCGGGGAGTATGACGTATGCACCTGCCGCGGCACCGTGATCCGCGATCCCGCCGGCGAGCCGGACTATTTTGCCGGCACGATCCGGAACCACGGCCTGCAGGGACATATCGACACCCTGACCGGACTGCGGAATCAGTACGGTTTCTTTGAGGACCTGGACGGCTGCATCAAGCGGAACGCGGGCATCAACGTCATCCTGATCAGTATCAGCAGGTTCTCCGAAATCAATGAGATGTTCGGGTATCAATTCGGGAACCGGGTGCTGCAGTACTATGCCAGGGAAGTGTACGATGAAACGGGCAACGAAGGACATTCCTACCGGATTGACGGAACGAAGTTCGCGGTCATCAGCAACACGCTGACGCTTGAGGAAATGAGGGACAGATATAATGCCTTCCGCACCCGTATCCATGACCATTTCACGGTAGACGGCCATAAAGTCCTGCTCAACCTGAACTGCGGCGCGCTGCGGGTGGACAGCTTTGATATTGATTCCCAGATCGTTTATTCCTGCCTGAATTTCGCCTGTGAGGAATCAAAGACCCTCCGGAAGGGTGAAATGGTCGAGTTCAAAAACGCGCTGAGTGAGGAAAACCACCAGCGGCTGGAAATGCTGCACGCGATCCGGGCCTCCATCACACGGGGTTATGAAGGATTCTATCTGCTGTATCAGCCGGTGGTGGACGCGGAGACGGAGGAACTGATCGGCGCCGAGGCGCTGCTGCGCTGGAAAAACGACCGCTACGGAACGGTTCCGCCGGACGCGTTTATTCCGGTGCTGGAACAGGACCCGCTGTTCCCGGATCTGGGCGAGTGGATCATCCGCGAAGCCATCCTGGCGGCCAAACAGATGATGAAACGGAACCCGGAATTTGTCATCAACGTAAACCTGGCCTATTCCCAGCTGGAAAAACCGGATTTCGTGGACCGGGTGCTGCATATTCTGCATGTGCTGGATTATCCGCCGGAGCGCCTGTGCCTGGAAGTCACCGAGCGGTGCAGGCTGCTGGATATGAAGATGCTGAGGAATGTGATCGTCGGCCTGAAATCCAGGGGCATCCGGATCGCCCTGGACGATTTCGGAACCGGGTTCTCCTCTATCGGCATCATCAAGGACCTGCCGCCGGACGTGGTGAAAATCGACCGCAGTTTCGTCAGCAATATTGAAAAGAACGATACGGACAGACTCCTTGTCAGAAACATGGTGGACCTCGCTTCCGTATTCAGGTCAAAAGTCTGTGTCGAGGGAATCGAAACGGCCGGTATGCGGGATATCCTGCGGGGGATTCACGTGCACAGCTTCCAGGGATACTATTACGCGAAGCCGATTCCGCTGGACCAGTGCCTGGTGTGGAAGAAGGAAGGGGACCACCAGGCGAATTGACAGGCAAAAAACCGGCATGATATGATACCGGCAGCACATGAGAACGGTTGAAAAAGGAGATGTCAGTCCATGGATTTCAGTTCCAGTTCGTTCCTGATCATTACCCTGGCCATGTTTGCCATTGCCATCTTCGCGGTGGTGGAAGGCATCATTCCGCTGGCGGTGGTGTTCGCGCTCTTCGGCGTGGGCGGCCTGATGGTCAGGTATACCGTAAAGAAGAAAAAGAAATAACAGGCCAGAGCCTGCCGGCCTGGCGACGGACGGAATCCGGGAAAATGTTCCCGGATTCTGTTTTTTTGTTGCCCGCGGGGCTTCAATATGGTATGCTAATAAAAAAGAGAAGCACATGAACCGGTTTTCCCGGGTGAACAGGGGAGTGGAATCCTTCCCTGGAGGAACTGAAATGAGTCGTCTGAAAAAATCATGGATCGTTGTGGCGAATGTGGCCCTGATGGCGGCAATACTGGTGTTTGTCGCGCTCTATTCCAACCATGAGAAGAATGAGAACTATGAGCACCAGGTGGAGCATTTTGTCAACAAGACGGTTGCCATGGAGCGGGTGACGGAAAACTACCTGGAAGGCGAGCAGGCCATCTGCAACAACTGGGCCCATTATATCAACAGCAGCGACATGACCCTGGAGGAAGCCGCGGCATACGTCCGGGCGACCCATGCCCAGGCCACCGTCTCCGGCCACCTGATCGACGCGGAAACCCTGCAGGGGTATTCCTCCCGGCCCAGGCCGAACACGGAGGACGATTACAGCGTTTCCTACCAGCGGATCGAACTGCTGGGAGACGGAAGCTGGATCGCGGACATCGGTACGGCGATCAACATCTCCCGGACCTATACGAACCCCGTCAACGGGGAACAGTCCCTGGCCTTCTGCAACCGGATCACGGCGCGGGACGGGGAAACCGGGGAGAAGCGGCCGGCATACCTGCTGCGGGTCGTCCCGACCTCCAACCTGGCCGAAAAGTGGGTCTTTCCCCAGGAAGAATATGAGAACGAAGAGTTCTCCATGATCGACGCCGAGAGCAACTACATCATCCGGGGCCGGTCCTTCAAGAACTCCAGCTTCTTTGAGTATTACAAGTCCTATAACCAGCCGGGCGTGGCGGCCCAGCAGAAGCTCTTTGAGGAGATCGGGTCCGGCACCGGTTCGTTCATCATGCTGGACTCCAGGGGCCGGGAGCGGATCGTCGCCCATACGCCCATCACCTCCACCCGGGGCTGGGTGCTGCTGAGCACGACGCCGGTGACCGACCTGACGGCGAACACCGTGGACTGGCTGCTGATGGGGGTCGTGTCCGCCGGGCTTCTGCTGCTCCTGGTGACGGACTTCCTGTATATGCTTTCCTTCAACAAAAAGCTTCGGGTCATGGCCCGGGAAGCGGAATCCGCCAGTAAGGCGAAGACCGATTTCCTTTCCACCATGTCCCATGATATCCGGACGCCCATGAACGCGATCATCGGCCTGACCGTCATCGCCGAAAAGAACCTGGACGATAAGGAAGCCGTGGGCGAAAACCTGCGGAAGATCGGCCTGGCCGGCAATCACCTGCTGACGCTGATCAACGATATCCTGGACATCTCCAAGGTGGAAAGCGGAAAACTGAACCTGAGCCCGCTGACCTTCTCCATCGTGGAAACCGTGGAGAACCTGGTGAACATGTCCCAGCCCATGATCAAGGAGAAAAACATCCGCTTCAATTTCCGCATCAACCGGATGGAAAAGGAATACCTCTACGCGGACCAGCTGCGCCTGAACCAGATCTACATCAATATCCTCTCCAACGCCATCAAATACACCGAGCCCGGCGGCAGCGTCTCCGTGGACCTGCGGGAGGAGGAAAGCGAAAAGGAAGGCTGCGTCAAACTGGTCTATGTCGTTTCGGATACGGGCATCGGCATGACGCCCGAATTCATGGCAAAGATGTTCGAGCCCTTCTCCCGCCAGACGGACAGCCGGGTCAACAGCATCCAGGGCACCGGCCTGGGCCTGGCCATCACCCGGCAGATGGTGGAGCTGATGAACGGCACCATCGACTGCCAGAGCGAGGTCGGCAAGGGCACCACCTTCACCATCAGGCTGGATATCCCCGTTGCCGACAGGCAGCTGGAGGAAATGCGCTTTGAAGGGATTGAGGCCCTGATCGCCGACGACGACCCGATCCTCCTGGATACCGCGGCGGACACGCTGGAATCCCTGGGGATCCCCACGGAGCGGGCGAACAGCGGGGAGGAGGCCCTGGAGATGATCCGCCGCCGGCACGAAGCCGGAAAGGACTACGACGTGGTCATCCTGGACTGGAAGATGCCGGGTATGGACGGCATCGGGACCATCAAACGGATCCGGGCGGAGATCAATGCCCGGCTGCCGCTCCTGCTGACCTCGGCCTACGACTGGTCCGA
This sequence comes from uncultured Clostridia bacterium, assembly GCA_946414315.1. Classification (GTDB taxonomy): domain Bacteria; phylum Bacillota; class Clostridia; order Christensenellales; family Aristaeellaceae; genus Aristaeella. The sequence continues at coordinate 4,947 of CAMKNZ010000030.1, read as the reverse complement.
CATCGAGGACGAGGCGAAGGAATCCGGGGCGGACGGGTTTATCACCAAACCCCTGTTCCGCTCCAGGCTGTATGAAAAGATCAACCAGCTGTTCGGCACGGAAGCGAAGGCCGTGGAGCCGGAGGATGACTATTCCGACCTGGCGGGCATGAAGATCCTCATCGCCGAAGACAACGACATCAACTGGGAGATCATCTCCGCCATGCTGGGCATGTTCGGCATCACCGCGGAACGGGCCGAAAACGGCCGGATCTGCCTGGACCGGATGGCATCGGCGGCGGAGGGAAGCTACGAGCTGATCTTCATGGACGTGCAGATGCCGGAGATGAACGGCCTGGACGCCACGCGGAACATCCGCAGGCTGGAAAACAAATGGGCCGCGTCCATTCCCATCATCGCCATGACCGCCGACGCGTTCTCCGAGAACATCGCGGAATGCCTGGAGGCGGGCATGAACGGACATATCGCCAAACCGGTGGACATGAAACTTGTCATCAGGGAAATCCGAAGAATCAAGGAGGAAAAGAGAAAATGAAAAAACTGCTTTGTGCTGTCCTGGCTGCCCTGCTCGCCATCCTGCCGGCGGCCTGCCCGGCGGAATCCGCCGACGGTTTCCGGCCCATGCTGGATCCGGACACCGCCTGCACGATCACCGTGATCGGAAGCTATTCCAACTTTGAAGCGCTGGAAGCGGAGTTCGACAGGTTCAACGAGTATTATCCGGACGTGGAGCTGAGCTACGTGAAACCGGATGATTACAACAACCTGCTGGGAACGGTGCTGGAAAGCTCCGACGCCCCGAACATCTTCTTCTCCTACCAGTGGATGGTCGGAAACGAAAAATACCGGACGGCCTGGGAGCATATGGAGGATCTGGCCGATCCCGCCCTGGGCCTGGACCTGGGCTGCCTGCGCCCCGGCCTGATGAGCCCCGACGCGGAGGGACACCTGCTGATGGTGCCGGTCTTTGCCCGGAACTACGGCATGCTGGTGAACAACGACCTCTTCGCGAAGGAAGGCCTGCAGGTCCCGGCCACCTGGCAGGAGCTGCTGGACGTGTGCCAGGCATTCCTGGACAAGGGCTATGCCAGTCCCCTGATGGGCTACAGCGCGGACGCCTCCGGCTGCCTGATGAACTGCCTGGTCTATCCGGAAGTGGTAGCCGCCCTGGCCGCCAGCCCCGAAGCGCTGAAGGCCGCCGGTGACATGGATCCCGCGGCGGGCGAATATATGCGCCCGGGCCTGGAAGCCATGATGGAGCTGATCGGCAAAGGGTATATCAACCTGGAAAAATGCAACGAGATCAGCGACAACTATACCCAGGTCATTCTCCGCTTCTTTGAAGGGGACGTTCCCATGATGATCTGCACCGGCGACACCGTCTCCGGCACCGGCAAGCGGGAAAGCCAGTCCGAGGCGTTCTCCGCTTCGCCCTTCACCTATTCCTTCACCCCCGTTCCGATGTCGGAAGCCGGCGGCTACTTTATCGACAGCCCCTCCATCCAGTTTTCCGTCAACAACACCTGCGAAAACCTGGACATGACCAACGAGTTCATGCGTTTCCTGGTCTCCCGCCGGGAGCTGAACGAAATGGCCTCCGTAAAACGCCTGGTCACGCCGACCACGGATCTGTCCTTCGACTCCGTGTACGCGCCCTTCGGCCAGGTGCCTGCCGAGCGGGTGCTCTCTCCCGAAGTGATCGGGATCACGGATGCCATGGCCACCCAGATCCGGAACGCGGCCTACAAGGTCGGAACCGGGGAGATCTCCGTGGACGAAGCCGTCGGCAAATACGGCTCCTTCTGATAACGAAGCGGACCAGGGGGACGGTCCCCCTGATCCACCCCTGGTCCAAATAAGTCTGGCTCATATTCCGGGAGGGTGCGCCCTCCCGGTATCCGCAACTTCAATAGGCGCAACTCTCCACTGGAGAGATTGCGCCTTTTCAGTTGATCTCAGCTCTGACGATATTTCCGCTACCAGCGGTCGTCAGAGCTTCGTCCGGTGGCCTCCTGGTAGGTGTGTCCGCAGTACTTGCACCGGTACACCTTGTATTCCCGGCTCACGTCCGTGGAATCGGCGGTACCGGTTTTTTCGCTCCAGCGGGTTTCCACATATTCGTATTCATGGTCCCCCAGATCGCAGGAGGTGACCAGTTCGCCGTCCGCGATCCCGCACTTGGTCAGGAACCATTTCTTTTCCCGCTCCTGGAAGCCGGACTGCTCGCAGGCCCGCAGGATCATGTCCCTGTCCAGGTGCTGCGTCAGGTGGTGCATGCTGACGCTGTCCGTCTGATACAGTTTCAGCAGCCGGTCCTCCGTCATGAACGGCACAAAGATCTCCTTCACTACCTCGTCCACCTTCGGGTTGTTCCCGTAGGTGCGGGTCACGGTGTCGTAGGCCTTGATCAGCACCTCGTCCGCTTCCTCCGGGGGCAGGGTTTCATAGGCCAGCTTCAGCTGTGCGGCGGGATCGATCTCTTTCAGCTCGTGTATCGTAAAGCCGGAGAAGGGCGGGGGCTGGAAGACCTGCAGCATGCCTTTCTTCGTCAGCTTTTTGCCGCAGATCACACAGGTGCCGTTCTGGTACCGGTGGTCCCTGTCCCGCTTTTTGCCGCACAGGCGGCAGACGCAGCCGTTCCAGTCGTGCAGATCCAGCACTTCCCGGATCTCGCCGCAGCGGGCGCATTTGCATTTGTCCCATTTATGGCCGAAAAGGCGGCAGGCCAGCGCCATGGTGTTTCCCTCCTTAGGCACATTTCAGTTTTCTGTCGGTCGGTCGTCAGGCCGGCATGTTCAGTTTGCTTTCTCTGTACCCATCATAGCCGAAAACCGGCCCGCGGTCAATGGGAATGGTCCAAAAGAAAGAACCGCCCGGCGCTGCCGGGCGGGGAAGTTTGTTTTCAGATCAGATCTTCTGGATGTAGTCATTGGCCACGTAGCCGGTCCGGCCGGTCTCCATGTCAATGACCCTGCTCCAGGTTTTGCCGCGGGCGATCACTTCCAGGCGGTCGCCGGCGTTCAGGCGGCGGATGGCGCCGGAGGTCTTGTTGGGCTTCACCCGCAGGCCGACGCTGCGGTCGGTCTTGCCGTTCAGGGCCTTGGCGGAAACCATGTAGGGGTTCTTCAGGCTGACGAAGTCGTCGTCCCGTTCGGTGATCTCATACTTGCCGGGCTTGCTGGCAACCAGGAACTTGGCCTGCACGTAGCCGGAGAAGTGATAGTCGCTGATGGCGACCCAGCCGTTGCCGCAGCTGTAGTCGACGTGAACCTTGGTGCCGCATTCCAGGCGGGTGATGGCCCGGGAGCTGGTGGTGGGCTCTTCACGGACGTTCAGGGTCTTGCCGTTGGCGCAGTTGACCCACATATCGACGCCGAAGCCTTCATTCTCGGCCAGGGCGGGGATCATCAGTGCAAAAACAGTAACCAGGACGATTGCGATTGCGATCAGTTTCTTCATGGGATTTCCTTCCTTTCATCGCTCTTTGAGCGGCTCCTTCTTTTTTTCGCCAGCCTGTTATCTTGCTGACACCTGTATATACGCAGCGAACCGGGAGGGTGGCAGGCGCTGTCGTCCAATTTTTTAAAAAATGGGTAACGACAGCCCTCCCACAGCTGTCAAAGTACCGCAGGTACTTTGGTAACAGCGATCGGAGGTGAAATGATATTTTTTTCAAAAAATGGTCCACACAGTCCACATGAAAACAGCCCCGGGCCGTGATGGCCCCGGGCTGAAAAGGAGGATGGGAAAGTCAGTTGTCAATTTCCTTCCGCCTGTTGATAAAACAGGTGACCAGGTCGAATGCCAGGAAGATCAGGCCCAGGGGCGTGATCAGCGCCTGCCAGAAGGTAATGCTGCCCTCAACCAGCGTGCAGAACAGTCCGAAGGCCAGCCAGCCGATGACCGCATAGGCCAGCGTCAGGATGATGATCCTGATCCAGTTGGGCTTGTTCTTGCAGCGGATCGTAATATTTTCCATGCCTGCGGGCTTCCATTTCATCATCGTTTCCATTTTCCTGATCTCCTTCAATCGGTCTTTCGTTCATCCGGGACGGTTTTTCTCCCGGCACCTGTTTATACGCAGCGAAAGAAGAAGATGGCAGCGGAGGATGAAAAAAACCCGGACATGAGAAGAGATTGATCTGTGCGGCATATTCATGTAAGATGGTTGGGAAGACAAAACGTTTGATACGGGGAATGACAAAAATGATTGATGTGATTCTGAATCTGGCAATTGTTCTGGCGACGCCGCTGCTGCTGATCCGCTTCTGGCGGAGGACCGGGCGGCAGGACCGGGAAAAATTCCGGGCCGCCTTCCGGTTCTTTACCGTCCTGAGCAATATCCTGTGTTCGGTGACGGCGCTGATCATGCTGGTCGCCCTCCTGGCGGGGGCTGTGCCGGAGTGGGTCTGGATCCTGAAGTATATCGGGACGGCGGCGGTGACGGTCACGATGCTGACGGTCTTTCTTTTCCTCGCGCCCAGCGTAGGAAAGGACTGGTACGGCATACTGCTCAAAGACCTCGGGGACATGTTCATGCACCTGCTGACGCCGCTGATGGCCCTGGTGTCATTCTGCGTATTTGAGCGGCGGGGCATGACCTTTCCGCAGTGCCTGTTCGGCCTCCTGCCCGTGGCGCTCTACGGCCCCGTGTATCTGTACCATATCCTGTATGCGCCGGAAGGAAAACGCTGGAAGGATTTTTACGGCTTCAACCGGGGCGGCAAATGGCCTGCGGCCATGACCGGGATGCTGATCGGAACCTTCCTGATGTGCCTGGGCATCATGGCGCTGCAGAATCTGTAAGGGCGGAAAGCGGTCCACCCCCATTCTCCGGCCCATCTGCGGAGGGCTTTATCTTTTTGGGAGAATATGGTACAATCATTTCTGACGAACCGGCAGATCCGATGAGATGAAAAACAAACAGGAGCATAAAGCCATGACCAT
>CAMKNZ010000029.1 GCA_946414315.1 uncultured Clostridia bacterium | reverse complement strand
CCGCCTTCATGTTATTGGACGATATTTGGTTCACAATTTAGTTCTGCATTCAAGCGCGTGCCGAAGAAAACTGAATGCTTCGGAAGAGCGCCGAAGGCCCGGAACGGTTCGGGCCTCGGGCAGCTCGCGACGAAGACGAAGGACAGACGGAGGATCACCCATGAGCGCCAGGTATTGTATTGAGATCACAGACGTGATGTCCCCGGATTACTGCTTTACCTATTTTGATACAGCCGATCATCTGGCTGACCATCTCTTTTCCTACCTGAAGGTTTCCAAACAAACTGAAATGGAGTTCTCCAACAATGAGAATGACTATCGGGTCATTATAGCCCGGATTCCCCGGGAGGATCGGGCAAGCTTCCTGCGGGTCATCGACCTGCTCCCCGCAATGATGGCCTACGCGGGCTATGCGGACTACGACGAATTCTGCCGGAACTTCCTCCTGGATGCTCAGGACTGCCTGGTGACACAGCAGTTGAAGGGGAACAGGACGGTGCAATAACATAAAGCAAGTATAGAGGGAATATGGAGCCGTTGAAAGCAAAGGTGTCTTTATGTATAATAATCATATAGCATTGCAAGCAGAGAAGAATTCATAGACGGAAAGGACTTTCACTTAATGTCCAAAGCCTATTATGCCAGTTCCATTTCTGATTTCCTGGCTTCATCTACAGAATCCATCCAGGGGTCTATTTTGATCAAAGATGAATTCAGAGCAACTGTGGAACAACGGAATTCCTGGCGGGATGAGATTATCATCTTGAAGGATCAGTTAGCAAAGTTGGGCAGAGAAGGAAGCGTCATATTTGAATATACGGTACCTCGTATTGGCAGCCGGATTGATGTGACCTGTATCATTCAGGGAATTATTTTTGTTTTGGAGTTCAAAGTAAATAGTAATCAATATTTGCCGGAAGATGAAGAACAGGCAGTTGATTACGCTTTGGATTTGAAATACTTCCATGAAGCCAGCGAGAAAAGATATATAGTTCCAATTCTTGTAGCGACGAAAGCTCCGGATTATGGAAACACGATCACCATCTTTGATGACTTGATTTTGGACATCTTGCTTGCCAATGAAGAGAATCTTGCAGAAAAAATGAGCATGGTTTTGAACCGGATTACTGCTGTAGATGATCTTGGAAGAGAAGAATGGATCAATGCCCGATATCGTCCAACGCCAACAATTATTGAAGCGGCTCAAGCATTATATCAGAATCATGATGTGAAAGAGATCTCCCGGAATGATGCCGGAGCAGAAAACCTGGAAAAGACCAATGCGACAATTAACTGGGTTATTGAAGATTGTAAACAGAAGCATAAGAAAGCAATCTGCTTTATCACTGGTGTTCCTGGCGCGGGGAAAACACTTGCAGGCTTGAATATTGCAAATACCCGTCATCAGTTTGAAGAGAACGATCATGCTGTATTCCTTTCGGGAAATGGCCCGCTCGTAGAAGTTCTGCAGGAAGCTTTAGCTCGGGATGATTCAAAGAGGAATAACATTCCTAAGAATAAAGCAAAAACAAAGACAAAAGCATTCATTCAAATTGTCCATCGCTTCCGTGATGCTGCAGTTCAATCTGAAGACGCGCCTATCGAAAAGGTGGCTATTTTTGATGAAGCCCAACGAGCCTGGGACATGGCACAACTTTCCAAATTCATGGAGCAGAAAAAAGGCGTGCCAAATTATCACAAATCAGAACCGGAATCTCTTATTGAATACATGGATCGCCATGAGGACTGGGCGACAATTGTTTGCTTAGTCGGTGGAGGTCAGGAAATCAATACCGGAGAGGGTGGTATCAAAGACTGGTTTGATGCTTTGAACACTCGATTTGCCAACTGGGAGATCTATTTATCTGATCAGATGACGGACAGCGAATATGTTGGGGATTCATCGATTGATCAGATGATGCCAGAACGTCAATATCATGTGATTCCAGAATTGCATCTGAAAGTGTCTATGCGTTCTTTTCGTAGTGAAAAGCAGGCAGCTTTTGTAAAAGCATTATTAGACTGTGACAAAGAAGAAGCAATTGCAATTTATAAAGAATTGAATGAAAAGTATCCCATTGCCTTAACCCGCAACCTGGATACAGCAAAAAACTGGGTACGGACCAAATCAAGAGGCAGTGAACGATATGGCCTTATGGCAACATCTGCAGCAGAGCGACTTCGAACCAGAGGTATTTGGTGTACGAATGATATCAAGCCGATCAAATGGTTCCTGGAAGGGAAGGATAATGTAGATTCTTCTTTTCATCTGGAAGTCACGGCAACAGAATTTGAAGTTCAAGGTTTGGAAATAGACTATGGTATTGTTGCCTGGGATGGAGATGTTCGTTATGAGAACGGAGACTTCATTTACAGACGTTTTTCTCGTAGTATGTGGTGTAATGTCAACAAAGAAGAGCGTAGGAAGTATATGAAAAATGCTTATCGAGTTCTACTGACTAGATCCAGACAGGGTATGATTATTTATGTACCGGAAGGAAATAAATATGATCCGACAACGGCGCCGGAATTATACAATTCAACGTTTGAATATCTGAAGAGTATTGGGATTGAAGTAGTATAAGATCTGGATGATCTGATAAGAAAAGCTTGTTCAGGAGGGCTTTCTTATGAAACGATATCATTTGATCAGGGGCGTCCTGGGTGGGTCGGATGTATATGACGAATCCGGCCAGCAGGTAGGGTATTCGCTGCCGAGCATTCTGGGCGACGGGGAAGACTTCTATGACATGGAAGGGAATCCTGTCGGTCAGTCCTTTGATTCGGTTTTCGGCGGGGAAGGCTTTATGGGGATGGGAGACGGACATGGAAGCTATGGCTTCATGGATGAGGAGATCCTGATGGGCCGGAATGCCTGGCTGGACGGGGATCCGTTTGCAAAGGAAGAAGAACCGGGGATGCCGGGATTGGATGATTAGGGATTATTTATATGATCGGACACAGGGTGATAATCAACGGGATTGAGGTGGCTGCCCGGTACAGCGAGCGGGCGGTGGACGGGATCTTTATACCCTTTCTGAAAAAGCTGACAGAGATGCAGCAGGCTGCGGGCAGGAGAATTCTGGTGATGCTGGCCGCACCGCCCGGGGCGGGAAAAAGTACCCTGCTGAGTTTCCTGAGCCGGCTGGCGGAGGAAACGGAAGGGGTCAGTCGGATTCAAACCATCGGGATGGACGGCTTTCACAGGAGGCAGGAGTACCTGCTGAGCCATGATACCGTCCGGGACGGGAAAACCATCCGGATGGTGGAGGTCAAAGGCGCGCCGGAAACTTTTGACCTGGAGGCGCTGGCGGCACGGGTGAAAAGGGTTTCTTTGGGAGAGACCGTCGGCTGGCCGGTCTATGACAGGCTGCTGCACAATCCGGTGGAAGACGCTGTCCTGGTGGACGGGGAGATCGTGATCCTGGAAGGAAACTACCTGCTGCTGGATCTGGACGGATGGCGGGAACTGAAAGGTTTTGCGGATTATACGGTATCGGTCAGGGCAGGGGAAGCCCTGCTGCGGGAGAGGCTGATTGCAAGGCGGATCAAAACCGGCGTCGCGGAGGATGAGGCGGCGCGGTTTGTGGATTTCAGCGATATGCCGAATGTCAGGCTGTGTCTTTCCCGCAGTATGCCGGCGGACCTGCGGCTGGAGATTGATGAACAGGGAGAATACCGGGAAATATGAATAACGAAAAAAAGATTGCCTGCCTGTTTCCGGGCATCGGGTATACCTGCGACAAGCCGCTTCTGTATTACAGCGGGAAGCTGCTGAAGGGCATGGGATGGGAAACGGTTCCCGTTCCGTATTCCGGGTTTCCGGAGAAGGTCAAGGGAGATTCGGAAAAGATGAGGCTGAGCGCGGAAATGGCGCTGGAACAGTCGGAAGAAATCCTGCGTGAAATTGAGTGGGACCGTTACGGGGAGATCCTGTTTATCGGCAAAAGCGTGGGCACGGTGGTGTGCGGCGCGTATGCGGAGAAGCATGGAATTGACTGCCGCCGGATCCTGTTTACGCCGGTGGAAGCGACGTTTGGTTTTATTTATGGAAATGCCATTGCTTTTCACGGGACTTCGGATCCCTGGGCGGAGACCGGGGTGATCCGGGAATGCTGCCGGAAACAGGGGATCCCGCTGTATGAAACGGAAGGGGCTAACCACTCCCTGGAGACCGGGGATGTGGAGAAGGATATCAAAGAACTGCGGAAAGTGATGAAGATCGTCAGGGAGTTTGTTGGAGATAAAAAGGTTTGATTATGTTTGATTTTGATAATGACGGGGTTATGGATCCCGGGGAGGCATATCTGGCTTTCCGGATCTGGGAAGAGATGTGCCTGGAAGATGATGGGGAACCGGATGAAGAGGAGGAAGAGGAATAATGCCTGCCTGGCTTTGGATTATTATCGGGGCTGTATTGCTTGGGCTGCTGTCCGGTAACAAGGGAAACAGCCGGAAGAGTTCTTCTTCCGGCAAGCCTTTCCGTATCGATCATCCGCATTATATGTCAGAGGATGAAAGCGAGTGCTCTGTCTGCGGAGCCCGGTTCAGGGAAAAGGTCATGGAATGTCCCAGGTGCGGGGCCAGGTTCGGGACCGCGACGGAGAACCAGGACGAATGGTATGAGGAATTCGAGGAAGAGTGCGATATGGACGAGGAAGAAGAGGAAGAGGGCAGGTAAGCCGCTCACTCTTCTTTTTTCCCGAGGGCCAGGAGCATCAGGGCGATACTGAGCAGCGCCGTATACAGGACGTGGGCCAGGGGCATGTTCCAGACGAACAGGTAAGCGCCCAGAAGCAGGTCTGAAACCAGGAGGAAACCGGCCGCGTAACGGGTCCGGAGATCCCGGCTGACGGAACAGTAAGCCGTCAGGAAAAGAACCGGCGCAAAGGCGGCTGCTCCCCAGCCCGGGAGGCCTGACTTCGGGACAAACACAAGGGCAACCAGGCCGGCGAACAGAAGCGAGATCACCGCCCACTGGATCCAGGCCCCGCGGCTGACCGGTTTCTCCCTGAGGAAACAGGCCGCCAGCAGGATATGCCCCAGCCAAAGCAGCGCCGCTCCCGGCAGGATATTCCAGACTGCCGCCGGAGGGGATGCGTGTTATGCTCCTCAGGGGGATCAGAATGTTCCGGGAGGTGAGGGTATATGCGGTCCGGAAACGGATATGACCGTTCCATGCTGGGAACGATTTTTACCCTTGCCTGGCCGACGATGCTGGAACAGCTGACCCAAACCGCGGTACAGTATATTGATACGGCAATGGTGGGTACCCTCGGAACAAAGGCGACCGCGGCGGTGGGCGCCACGGGAACCGTAAACTGGCTGATCGGCAGCATTGTATCCGCTGTCGGGATCGGTTTTCTTGCTTTTATCGCCCGGCAGATCGGGGCAGGAAACCAGGAACGGGCCAGGCAGGCAAGCGCGCAGGCCTGCTCGGTGACGCTGGCGCTGGGGCTGGTGCTGACGGCCGTGCTGCTGCTGAACGCAAGGCGGATACCGGTCTGGATGCAGGTGGATCCGGCAATCCGTGACATGGCGGCCCGGTATTTTACGATCATCTACCTGCCCATGCTTTTCCGGACCGCTTCCATCCTGCTGGGGACAGTCCTGCGGTCGGCGGGGGATACCCGTACGCCGATGCGTATCGGCCTTGTGGTCAATGGCATGAATATGCTGCTGAATTTCCTGTTGATCTTTCCCACCCGTACAGTCAGCATTTTCAGCACGGAGGTCCTGCTGCCCGGAGCCGGGCTGGGCGTCGAAGGGGCCGCCTGGGCCAGTGCGGCGGCTTTTGTCTATGGCGGAGCGGCAATGATCCGGGCGCTCTGGAAGCATCCGGTCATTTCCCCCAGGGGGCAGCGGTTCGAACCAAGGCGGGAGATTCTCCGGCCCTGTTTCCGGGTTGCCCTGCCGAACCTGGCGCAGCGGTTCGCGACTTCTTTCGGGTATGTGGTATTCGCTTCCATGATCAACAGTCTGGGGGGAATATCCACGGCGGCCCATACGATTGCGAATACGGTGGAAAGCCTGTTCTATATTCCCGGATGGGGTATGCAGACGGCGGCGGCCACGCTGAGCGGAAACGCCTACGGCGCCAGGGACCATAACGGCCTGAAGCGCCTGGCCCGCACGATCCTTCCCCTGGAAGTCGGCTTGATGGTGGTGTCCGGAGGACTGCTGTTTGCGTTCGCGGAGCCGCTGGTCAGGCTGTTCAGCCGGGACGGGGATGTGATCCGCCTCGGAACGACCGTGCTGCGGATGGTTGCGGTATCGGAGCCTTTCTACGGGATCCCGATCGTGGTGGAAGGCCTGATGCAAGGTGTCGGAAAGACAACGGCGCCTTTTGTATACAATGTGATCGGCATGTGGGCTATCCGTATCACGGGAACGTGGATCTGCACCCGGATGCTGGGGCTGGGACTTGTGGCGGCCTGGGGATGCATGATCGGACACAATCTGCTGCTGTGCGCCTTTTTTATCTATCACTATGTTTCCGGACGCTGGGATCCTTTTGCCGGCCGTCAGGCGGAACGGGAACAGACCGCAGAGGCGGAAGGAAAGCAACCTGTCTGAGCGGAGCAGACGGCATTCCGGAAAAGAGGATTTCAGCCGCCTGTGTCGAAATAATAACTGCAACTGAATAACGCCTATGAAGAGTGCGCGAGGGACAGGCCCTGTGACCGCACGACAACCTGCCCGGAAGGGTAAGGTGCCAAAGCCTGACCGATGGGATGAAATGAAACGGAGTATGAGTCCTGTCGGAAACGATGGGACTTTTTTCGTGCCTCTTCCGGGTGAATTTGAAAGGAGAGGTTTTTTCATGGGTATGAGTCCGGAAACAAAGGCGCGGTGGGCTTCGAACTATGTTCGGATCCTGAAGGCGGAAAAGCCGGATCCGGAACAGGTCCGCAGAGGGCTGCAGAAAGGGTTCGGGATTGAACATCCGGAACGGATCAGGGGATTTGCGGGGTTCCTGTTCAGCCTGGGGGACGTATACGTGACGGGGAACATCGCTGAATTCATGAAATGCAGCGAAGCGTTTGCCGGGTTTGTCATGGAGTCGCTGAAACGCTTTGACCGGGGCGATTACGGGCTGATCTCCCGGTCGGATAAAGATGAGAACATTGAAAACCGGTGCCTGTTCGGGATCGACAGGCTGTTCGGCCGGTACGGGTACCGCCTGCCGGGCAGCTCCGGGGACGGGCCGGACCCGTACTGGAGGATCGTCTGTATCCGGAAGCTGGACGGGAACACCTGGGTCACCTATGATTCGGACGCGGACTGGTTCCTGCTCCTGTCGGGCGCAGACCTGCAAAGGCTCCCGGACTTCGGGGACCGGGGCGGGAAAGATTGACAGGGCGGGGGATTCAAGTTAAACTTGAGATGTGATATTCAAGTTCAAATTGAATCTTATGGTTTTTCAGCCTTGCGTTGTTTAAGATGGTATTGGAAAGGGGCGGTGTGAGATGACGGAAGAAATGAGAAGAAAGCAGATCGGGGAGAGGATCCGGGAAGCGCGGAAGCGGAAGGGCCTGAGCCAGGAGCAGCTTGGTGAGAAGCTGGGGCTGTCCTTCCAGGCGGTGAGCACCTGGGAGACCGGGAAGTTCATTCCGGACTCGGAGCACCTGCTGATCCTGGCGAAGGAACTGGATCTTTCGCTGGACGGGCTGTTTGCGGAAAAGGAGCACCGCTGGGAACTGGGGCCGGTCAACTTTGATCCGGATCATATGTTCACCTTTGTGAAGGGCCGGGCGCAGATGCTGGGGCTGAGGCAGACGCTGCAGGTGATGGACCTGCTGCGGAAGGCCCATGGGAGCCAGAAGCGGAAAAGCAGGTACGGGTTTGATACCGATTATATCGCCCACCCCCTGACCATGGCCTGCCAGGCCCTGGCGATGGGGCTGAAGGACGACGAGGTGATCGCCGTCTGCCTGGCCCACGACATGGTGGAGGATTCCGACGGACGGGTGAAGCTGTCCGACCTGCCGGAAGGACATATCCGGAACGCGGTGAAGCTTCTGTCCAAGAACGAGTGTCCCTATGTGGATGTCGACTGGATGACGCAGTACTACAAGGATATCCGGAAGAACCCGCTGGCCAGCCTGGTGAAGGTTCTGGACCGGGTGAACAACGTGGCCGGGATGGCGGACGCCTTTTCCCGGGACTGGATGATCCGCTACACCGGGGAAACGGCTCGGTATTATCCGGCGCTGCTGGAGGTCATCAAAAAGGTGCCGGAATGGAACAACGCCTGGTGGCTGCTGCGGTACCAGCTGACGACCCAGCTGGAGACGTACAAGCGGCTGCTGTGAGCCGGGCGGAAAGATGTCGCCTGCGGCGCGACCTGCCGGAAGGCGGGGTGCGGTATCATGGGGACGGTGAAGGGATGGATCTGTGGAAGGATTTGTACTGAAAGGTGTGTGATTGTATGAGGAATATCTGGAAAGACGGCGTGTTCGGCGTGGTGACCGGGGACGCGCTGGGGTGCCCGGTGCAGTTCAAGGACCGGGAGGAGATCGCGAAGAATCCGGTGACGGGGATGCGCGGGCACGGGACGTTCAACCTGCCGGCGGGTTCCTGGACGGACGACAGCAGCCTGACCCTGGCGCTGCTGGACAGCATCTGCGAAACCGGCAGCCTGGACCTGAAGCATATCATGGGGAATTTCGTGGCCTGGCTGAACGAGGGGAAGTATACGCCCTACGGCTATGCGTACGATATCGGGACCGGGACGATGCGGGCGATCGAGAACTATAAGCTGATGAAGGATCCGTACCTGTGCGGCGGAAGGAGTGAGGCGAACAACGGGAACGGCAGCCTGATGCGGATCCTGCCGGCCTGCCTGTACTGCTGCGTGAAGGAACGGGAGGACGAGGTGTCGGCCTGCCTGGTCGACGCGGTCGGCAGCCTGACCCACGCGCACCTGCGGGCAAACATCGCCTGCGTGCTGTACTTCTTTATGATCCGGGAGATCCTGAAGGGAACGGGCAGCCTGGCGGAGCGGCTGCAGGCGGGCCTGGACAAGGGGTTCGGGTATTACGACAGGGATCCGGAGAATGCAGAGGAGCTGAAATATTACGGCAGGCTGCGGGACCTGGGAACCTTCGCCCGGACGCCGGCGGACGCAATCCGGAGCAGCGGCTATGTGGTGGACAGCCTGGAAGCGGCGGTCTGGTCGCTGGTAACCACGGCGTCCTTTGAGGAAGCGCTGCTGAAGGCGGTGAACCTCGGGCGGGATACCGATACGGTGGGGGCCATCGCCGGCGGGCTGGCCGGGCTGTATTACGGGTATGAGGCAATCCCGGCGGAGTGGGTCGACAAGCTGAAGCGGAAGGAATGGATCGAAGAGCTGTGCGAAAAGGCGGAGCAGGCCGTCGGATGATGCAGGACAAAGGAAGTGAAGAACGGATGAAATATATCGCTTACGGTTCCAATATGATGAAGGACCAGATGGCGTTCCGCTGCCCGGGGGCCCGGCTGGCCGGCACCGGGCACATCCGCGGGGCCCGGCTGGAGTTCTACCTCCATGCCACGGTGGAGAAAACCGGGGAGGAAACCGACCGGGTGCCGGTGGCCGTGTGGGAGATCTCTGAAGCGAACGAGCGGAGCCTGGACCTGTATGAAGGCTATCCCGATTACTATCTTAAAGAGGAATGGCCGGTATATATGGACGACGGGACGGAGACTGTCGGGATGATCTACCTGATGAACCGGATCCGGAAGATGCCGCCGCGGGATTCCTATTACGAAGGCATCGCAGGGGCGTACCGGAGCCTGGGGCTGGAGGAGCAGATCGGGACGGTGCTGGAGCCGGCGCTGGAGCGGAGCAGGAGAAGGTAAAAAGATGACCGATACGGAGAAAGTCAGGGAGAACCTGGCGGAATGGCTGAAGAACCCGTCCTGGGCGGAGTATTACGGCGGGGCGCCGTCGGAGCGGTGCCGGGAATTCATCGCGCTGGAGTTTTACTACAGCGAGTATGAAGAGGAAGAGGCTGCGGAAGCCATGGACGGAATCGAGGACGGGATGGACGCGGAAGAGCTGCGGTACCTGTTCAGCCGGTGCGGGAACAATCCCCGGAAAGAGGTCCTGGCCCGGAAGATCGCGGAAAGGGAATAAAAAAGGCCTGCTCTTTGAAGGGCAGGCGCCGGGAAAACTGAAAGCACAGAAAAGAACGATCCCCTGCGGTGCAGGGGACCGTTTTTGTTACTTCAGTCCGTTTCTGTTCAGTGCGTCATCAGCGGGGTTGCCGGCTGCGGCGATCATATCCATGTTGTCCAGGGAAAGCTCCCGGGCCTGGTACCGTCCGTGGACGGAATCGATCGCCTGCTGCAGGTTCCGGTTGCCTTCGAAGCGCTGATAGCCGAACAGCAGGGTCAGTTTGTTCATGGTATCCATATTCTTTTCCTCCGTATGGATGTCTCGTCTCGTCGTCTGGTTTCGGGGTCTTACACCGGTTTATACGCACGGGGGGAGGCAGGTGGCAGCGGAAAGAAAAGAAAAAGCGCCGCGGGGACGCGGCGCGGGAAACCGGGGATTACGCGGGGTGATGGGGCAGGGAGCTGCAGAAAGACGCTTACCTGATCAGGATCATCGTGATGCCTTCGAGCTCGCCGATGAGGTTTCCGTTCTGGATGATGAACTGGAAATCCCCGCTGTCGTCGTGGATGGTGATCACGGTGCCCTCGCGGGACCACTCGCCGCTGCCGGTATTGCCGTCGGTATCCATGTTCACGGTACCGTCCGCGGAGAACTCCGTGGTCATACCGGTTATGCCGGCCTCCTCGAGCGTGTAGTATTTGCCGGTCATCTTCAGGCGGGCCAGCTTCCAGGTGCCGAGGATGTCCAGCTCGGCGTCGCCCGCGGGATCAGCCAGGGGGAGGTCGTCCGGCCAGGGGTCTTCGACGAGCTCTGCCGGTCCGCTGTTGGAGAAGTACATGACGGAGCTGTTTTCCTCGTTTGTATAGGTCAGGTATCCGTTCTTCATGGTGAGAATCAGGCTTCCGTCGAGGATGAGGGAGGAACCGGAGACCTCCCAGGTAACGGGCGACGTGGTACCGCCGGCGCTCTCCGTGATGGTGCCGGTGCCGTCCTCGAAGACGACGATGGTGATCGTGGAGTCATTGGGATCGGTCAGGGAATAGGTTGAGCCGTCTATCTCATAGGCGGTGACAATCCAGGTACCGACCACGTCGGCGGGAGTGAGGACAGCAGTCTCTTCCGCCAAAGCGGAAACGGAAAGCAGGAGCGCCAGGGCCAGGCACAGGGCCAGCAGCTTTTTCATGGGAAGGTCCTCCGTTCTGTTTTTTATGCAGTTGGGCGCTTTTTTTCAATTATACCATGGGGACGGGCCAAAATGCACGCATTATTTCGGCACAGGGAGGATGTTGAAATATTTCAGCATCAACGGTATAATGGGGAAAACCGGAAAAAAGAAAAAGTGAAGAATAACGGAGACGCTGAGATGAAGAAGACGAGAGGGTTCCTGGCGCTGGTCCTGGCGGCGGCGCTGGCGGTATCCGGCGCGGCGGCGGCCGGGAAAGAAGACGTAACGGGCACGTGGGAACTGGACCGGGTGCTGTATAACGGCGAGGAATACCCGGCGGACAGCTTCGACGTGGGCCTGCGGGTGGAGGTCCGGGAGGACGGCACGGCCAGCATGGAGACGTCGGACTCCACCGGGGACAAAGCCTATGAGGCCGTATGGGAACTGGAGGGGGACGAACTGACCCTGTATAACGAGGGGCAGGCGGCGCCGCCCTTTACCTGGACGGAGGGAACGCTGCGGATCGCCACGTCGGAGACGATCATGCTGGTGCTGGAAAAGACGGCGGCACCGGAGGAACCGGCGGCGACGGAAGAGCCGGCGGCTGAACCGATCGTTGAACCGGCCGCGGAACTGACGGAAATTCCCACGCCGGAACCGGCGCCGGAGGTCACCGAAAAACCGGCCGCGGAACCGACGGCTGAGCCCGTTCCGGAACCGACAGAGGAGCCGATTCCGGAGCCGACGGCCGAGCCTGTGCCGGAACCGACCGCGGAGCCGACAGAGGAACCGACTCCGGAACCGACAGCAGAACCGACTGCGGAGCCGACGCCGGAACCCACAGAGGAACCCGCACAGCCGACGGCGGAAGAGATCGCGGACCGGGCCTTTGAACTGCTGGAGGCGGGAAACTATGACGAAGCGGTGCCGCTGATGTTTGAGGCGGCGGGCGAGGGCAGCGCCCGGGCGCTGAGCGGCCTGGGATACTGCTATTACCGCGGATACGGCGTGGAAGAGAACAACGAGGAAGCGGTGAAGTGGTTCCGCCTGGCCGCGAAGCAGGGGATCGCCGACGCCCAGTATTACCTGGGCATGTGCCTGTATTACGGATGGGGCACGGCGCAGGACGACGCGGAAGCGGCGGAATGGTTCCGCAAGGCCGCGGAGCAGGGGGACGCCCGGGGACAGTATTACCTGGGGAACTGCATCCACCTGGGCCGCGGAGCGGAGCAGAACGAGGCGGAAGCGGTGAAGTGGTTCCGACTCTCGGCGGAGCAGGGATACCCCAGGGCGATGTACAGCCTGGGCTATATGATTTACACGGGCAGCGGCACGGTGAAGGACGAGGCCGCCGCGAAGGAATGGATCCGGAAGGCCCTGGACGCGGGCGTGAAGCTGAGCGAAGAGGAACTGGCCCGGGCGGAAGAGCTGCTGGGCGGGGAGGACGCACAATGACGATGGCGCCTGAAGGCGGAAAGAAGATCATTATCCTGTATATCCTGAAGATCCTGCGGGACTATACCGACGGGGACCATCCCATGACCCAGGCCCAGATCGCGGAGAAGCTGAAGAGCGAATACGGCCTGGAGGTAAACCGGGCGACGGTGAAGCGGAACATCACCGACCTGATCGACGCAGAATACGCCATCGAATACCGGGAGGTATACCGGAGCCGGGTGAACAAGAAGACCGGGGAAAAGGAAGAGGATGTGATCTACACGGACCTGTACTACGCCCACGACTTCACGGAGGCGGAGCTGCATATCCTGATCGACGGCCTGCTGTTTTCCCGCTCGGTGCCCTATACGCCGCGGAAAAAGCTTATCGACAAGCTGGGAAAGCTGTCCAGCTCATACTTCAACCAGCGGATGAACCACGTGCGGTGCATGACCGCGGACAGTCCCCAGAACCCCCAGCTGTTCTATATCATCGACCGGCTGGACGAGGCCATCGAGACGGGGAAGCAGGTCCGGATCACCTACGGCCACTACGGGCCGGACTATAAGCTGCATCCCGGGCTGAACACGGACGGGAGCGAGAAGCAGCAGACCCTGAACCCCTACCAGCTGGTGGCCAACGAAGGACGGTATTACCTGATCTGCAACAACGACAAATACGATACCGTGGCGAACTACCGGGTGGACCGGATCATGAAGATCGAGCTGCTGGACACGCCCTCCCGGCCGGTGAGCCGGGTGAAGGGCCTGGAGAACGGGCTGGACCTGCCGGAATACGTCTACCAGAACCTGAACATGTTCACCTCGCCCCCGGAGGACGTGGAGTTCGTCGTGAAGGAGAACTACGTGCCCCTGGTGATCGATTTCTTCGGGAAGCACGTGAGCTTCTTCGAGCAGGAGAATGGGGATTATTCCTGCCGTCTGAAGGTGAGCCGGGAAGCCATGGCCCACTGGGCCGCGGAGCACGCGAACATCGTGCGGGTGGTGTCGCCGCCGGCCCTGGTGGAGGAGATCCGGGAGCAGATCCGCCGGGCCGCGGAACTGTACGGCATGCAGGGTTGGCAGGCCCCGGGGTTTTGCCCATAATGCTGAATCATCCTGCGGCAGGGAGAGGAACATAAACATGAAAGCGGAACTGGAAGCAATCTGCGGGGCGTATGCTGCCAACCGGGAAGCGGTGAAGGCGGCGTTCAGGTGGGACAATAAAGCCCTGTATTCGGTGGGGGCGAATATCTTCTGCGCGGCCGGAAAGCCGGCGGAGGCGGAGCGCCTGAAGGAATGCCGGCAGGTGATCAAAAAGCACACGCGGATATTCTCGAAATTCCGCAACAGCAAGGTCCGGGCGATCCTGGCCAGCATGCTGGCCCTGGAGGACGACCCGGACGCGCGGATGGACCTGGCCAACGACTATTTCGCCATGCTGCGCAGGCATTTCAAGGGAACGGAATACCTGGCCCTGGCGGCGCTGCTGCTGACCGGAATGACGGAGCAGCGGCTGACGGAGGAAAAGGCGGCCCGGGGAAAAGACCTGTATGACCGGATGAACCGGCAGCACCGGATGCTGACGAACAAAACGGACAGCGTTTTCGCGATGCTGATGGCCTTCTCCGGCAAAACGGATGACGAGCTGATCGCGGAGACGGAGGCATGCTACCGGGCGCTGAAGGCGGCGAAGTTCTCCGCCGGCGGCGCCCAGACGGCCGCCCAGATCCTGGCTGCGGCGCCGGGGAAGCGGCGGACAAGGCGGAGCGGATCAACGGGATTTACGCCGCGCTGGAGGAGGCGGGCGCCAGCTGCGGCCGCAATACCGAGCTGCCCCCGCTGGCGGCCCTGAGCCTGACGGATACGCCGGCGAAGGACCTGGCGGAGGAGATCCGGGACGTGGAGGCGTTTCTGACGGAAAGGAAAATCTTCAGCGGTAAGAGCGACGAGAAGGAGCAGCGGGCCATGGCTGCGGTAATGATCGTGTCCGATCAGTACGCGGGCACGGACAAGGTGAACGTGACCGTGATGGTCAACATCCTGGACATGCTGGTCTCCCAGGAGAGATCAGTGAAGATGTCGCTGGTGTTCCACGGGCTGCAGGCTGCGGGCCAGCTGGCTGCCGCGGCCGGCAAAAAGGACAGCGAAGAGTGAACGGCGGGGAAGCCTGACTGCCCCGGGCCCGTTGAATACGTATCAGCGGATCACCCCCCGGAACGGGGTACATATACAGACTTGGAGGGAAAACGAATGAAAAAGATCCTTGCACTGGTCCTGGCTGTGATGATGCTGGGAACGGCGTGCTGCGCCCTGGCGGAGGAAGCCCAGGGAGCGCCCATGTACGCGACCTACGGGGACGCGCTGGACGCGGCCCGGAAAGCGGCCGGGGAAGAAGGCAATGTTGTCGCCGGCAGCTACAACGGTGATTATGCCGCTGTGGTCACGGAAGAAGACGGGAAATATTTCCGTCATGTGGCCTATTACGACAAAAAACTGACGGAGATGGAAGAGGCCCGGAACGAGCTGAACTATGAGGCGGACGATTACTGGGAAAAATGGGAAGCCGCGAGCGCCGGGATCGACGAATATATGCGGACGCTGCCCGTCGTTTACAGCGAAGAGTTCACTGCCGAGCCTCTGGCCCAGGCGGATCTGGACGCCCTGGTCGGGAAGACCCTTTCCGAACTGGCCGAAGCCGGCTGGGAGTCCGAAGGGTCCGGCGGCGGAGACGACGGCATCATCTATACGATGCGCAGCGGCGTGTTCGAATATGACTTTACGGTGGACGCTGACTTCGATGCCTATGAGAAAGCCCTGGAAGACGGGTCCGACGGGGCGTTTGTCGTGACGGGCGTGAAGTTCGGCGGGATTACATACGCCGCGTATGATAAGCGGGTCCATACCGACGGCACCGTTGAGGAGGAACAGCCCGTCGACTTCATGGACGCGATGCCGCCGGAAGCCGCCGCGGTCATGGAAGCCATCGGGGAGATCGTCGAAGCGGGAAAGAACGGCGAGGAAATCGATATCGACAAGCTGTTCGACGTGATCGAGGAGCAGTTTCCGGACAAGAAGGACACGATCGAGCCTTACCGGGAAATCATCAAGGACTTGGATCTGGAACAGCTCAGTACGTTGATCTCCGTCGGCGAATAAACCGGGAATAAACCCGAAGAAGCTGCCTGATGACAGGCGGCTTCTTTTTGCGCTATAATAGCCGCAGCGATTGAAAAACTGTAAAAGGGGATCGAACGATGAAGTTTCTGCAGAGACTGGGAAAGGCGATCATGTTCCCCGTGGCGGCGCTGCCGCTGTGCGGGATCCTGATGGGTATCGGCTACCTGCTGTGCCCGGCGACGATGCAGGGCGGCGACGTCAGCGGCGTGCTGCCGGTCATCGGCATGTACCTGGTAAAGGCCGGCGGGGCGCTGCTGGACAATATCCCGCTGCTTTTCACGGTGGGCGTGGGCGTGGGTCTGGCGGACGACCGGGACGGCATGGCCGGGCTGGACGCGCTGGTGGTCTGGCTGATGATCACCACGCTCCTGAAGACGGACAACGTGGTGAAGCTGATCCCGTCCCTGACCGAGAACGGCCGGATGGCCTTCGACAAGATCGGGAACCCGTTCATCGGGATCATCTCGGGCGTGGCGGGGGCGCTGTGCTACAACCGGTTCAAGGAAACGAAACTGCCGGAGTGGCTGGCGTTCTTCAGCGGAAAGCGCTGCACGGTGATTATCAGCGGCGTGGCGGCGATCCTGGTCTCGGCGGTGCTGATGGCGGTATGGCCCCTGGTGTTCAGCGGGCTGACGAACCTGGGCAAATGGATCGTGGAGCAGGGCTCGGTGGGCGCGGGGATCTACGCCTTCCTGAACCGGCTGCTGATCCCCTTCGGGCTGCACCACGCGCTGAACAACGTCTTCTGGTTTGACACCATCGGCCTGGGGGACCTGACCCACTTCTGGGCGGGGCATACGTCGGCGGACGTGACCTGGTCCCTGGGTATGTATATGAGCGGATTCTTCCCCTGCATGATGTTCGGCGTGCCGGGGGCGGCGCTGGCCATGATCCAAAGCGCGAAGAGCGGGAAAAAGAAGGCCGCCATCGGCATCCTGGCGGCGGGGGCGGTATGCGCTTTCGTCTGCGGCGTGACGGAGCCCTTTGAGTTCGCATTCATGTTCGCGGCGCCGGTATTGTATGTGCTGTATGCGCTGCTGTACGGGATTTTCAGCTGGGTGACGGCGCTGGTGGGCTTCCGGGCGGGCTTCGCCTTCTCCGCCGGGGCCACGGACCTGGCCTTCTCCGCGTCGCTGCCGGCGGCGCAGAACACCTGGATGATCCTGCCCCTGGGCGCGGCGGCCTTCGTGATCTTCTACCTCCTGTTCCGGGTGCTGATCACCCGGTTCGACCTGAAGACGCCGGGCCGGGAAGAGGAAGAAGAGGCGCCTGCGGAAGAAATGCCTGCGGAAGGGGAGCCTGCGGAGCAGGAAGCCGCGGCGCATATTATCGAGAGCGGGTATGATATCACCGCGATCCTGGAAGGGCTCGGCGGGAAGGAAAACATCACGGCGTTGGACAACTGCGCCACGCGGCTGCGGGTGGAAGTGAAGGACATGGCGCCGGTGAACGACGCCATGCTGAAGAAAGCCGGGGCCCGGGGCGTGATGCGGCCCGGGAAGAACAGCGTGCAGGTGATCATCGGGACAAAGGTCCAGCAGGTGGCGGATGCGCTCCGCCCGCTGCTGTAACAGGAGGTGCGTATATGCAGGGCGGAGGAAGGCGGGGCGGCAAATTCCTGACGGAAGAGGAGAAACAGAACCAGCCGAAGGTGACGAAGGAACTGCTGGTGCGGGTGTTCTCCTACCTGAAACCCTACTGGCGCCAGCTGGCGCTGGTGCTGGTGTGCATCGTGATCTCCTCGGTGGCGAGCCTGTTCCCGTCCATCCTGACCGGTAACATCATCGACGTGCTGACCGGAAAGGACATGGGCGGCTGGTTCGGCGCGGGGCTGAGCGCGCTGATCAAGCTGATCGTGATCTCCCTGGCGCTGCACCTGGTGTCGAACCTGATCAACGTGGGGGAGACCTACCTGAACAACTGGATCGCGCAGCACATCAGCTATGATATGCGGAACCAGATGTACCGGCACCTGCAGAAGATGAGCCAGCGGTTCTTCACCACGGCGAACCAGGGGGACATCATCACCCGGATGACCAGCGACGTGAGCGGCGTGGAGAGCGTGGTCACGAACACGTTCACGAGCATCCTGTCGAATACCATCACCCTGATCGTGGCCGTGATCGCCATGTTCCGGAAGAACTGGCTGCTGGCCCTGATCGGCATCGCGGTGGTGCCGCTGTTTACACTGCCCACCCGGATGGCCGGCAAGCGGCGGTGGAAGCTGGCCGGGGAGGCCCAGGCCTGCAACGACGAGATCAACGGCATCCTGAACGAGACGCTTTCGGTCAGCGGCCAGCTGCTGGTAAAGCTGTTCGGGCGGGAAAAGAGCGAATATGACCGGTATGAGGAAGCCAACGGCCGGATGATCCGCCTGAACATCCGGGAGAAGATGGCCGGCCGGTGGTTCTTTATGCTGCTGAGCACGCTGACGACCGTCGGGCCGATGCTGCTGTACCTGGTGGGCGGCATCCTGATCATGAAATACCGCAGCGACCTGAGCGTCGGCGACATCACGGTGCTGGTGGCGCTGCTGGGGCGGATGTACGGCCCGGTGAACAGCCTGCTGAACATCCAGGTGGACTGGATCCGGTCCATGGCCATGTTCACCCGGATCTTTGAATACTATGACATGAAGCCGGAGATCGACGACAGCCCGGACGCGAAGGAGCTGAAAAACGCCAAGGGCGAGGTCGTGTTCGACCACGTGAACTTTACCTACGACGGGGAGCGGATGATCCTCAAGGATATCTGCTTCACCCTGAAAAGCGGGGACTGCGTGGCCATCGTCGGGCCCAGCGGCAGCGGCAAGAGCACCATCGTGAACCTGATCCCCCGGCTGTGGGACGCCACCAGCGGCACGATCACCTTCGACGGGACAAACGTGAAGGATCTGACGCTGCATTCCCTCCGGAACGAGGTGGGCGTCGTGACCCAGGAGACCTACCTGTTCAACGGCACCGTACGGGAGAACCTGCTCTACGCCAAGCCCGAGGCTACGGAGGCGGAAATGATCGACGCCTGCCAGAAGGCGAACATCTGGGATTTCATCTCGAAGCAGCCGGACGGGCTGGACACGATGGTGGGCAACCGGGGCCTGAAGCTCTCCGGCGGCGAAAAGCAGCGGATTTCCATCGCCCGGGCGCTGCTGAAGGACCCGGCGCTGCTGATCTTCGACGAGGCGACCAGCGCCCTGGACTCCATCTCCGAGGCGGCAATCCAGGCGGCGATCAACCCGCTGATCGAGGAGCGGACGAGCATCCTGATCGCCCACCGGCTGAGCACGATCCTGGCGGCGGACGAGATCCT
>CAMKNZ010000028.1 GCA_946414315.1 uncultured Clostridia bacterium | reverse complement strand
AAAAGCAGAAGGTCAAGTTCGTATACGGCGTCCTGGAAAAGCAGTTCCATAAGTACTATCTGAAGGCCGCCAACATGAAGGGCATCACCGGTGATAACATGCTCCGCCTGCTGGAGCTGCGTCTGGACAACGTGGTGTTCCGTCTCGGACTGGCCAAGACCCGCCGCATGGCCCGCCAGATCGTCGGTCACGGCCACATCCGGGTCAACGACATCAAGGTCGACATCCCCTCTTACCAGGTGAAGGTCGGCGATAAAATCACCCTGCGGAAGCGCAGCGAAGAGATGGAAATGTTCAAGAGCCTGCGTGAAGGCACCGGCGCCCTGACCCCCAAGTGGCTCAGCTTTGACGCTCAGAACCTCACCGGCACCGTCGCCGCTCTTCCCACCCGTGAAGACATCGACCTGCAGGTCCAGGAGAACATGATCGTCGAGTTCTACTCCCGTTAACAATTACCGGACAACCCGTATCTTGAGGAGGGTACAACGAAATGATCGTCGAAATCGAAAAAGCCCGCATCGAATGCGTCGAAGTTGGACAGAACGGCTGCTACGGCCGCTTTGTGATCGAGCCGCTTGAACGCGGTTTCGGCCATACTCTGGGCAACTCCCTGCGCCGCGTGCTTCTTTCCTCCCTCCCCGGCGTGGCGGTTTCTTCTGTGCACATCGAAGGTGTACAGCATGAGTTCTCCACGGTCCCGGGAGTCAAGGAAGATGTTACGGAAATCATCCTGAATCTGAAGACCATGGCCTGCAAGATGTTTGCAGAAGGCCCCAAGCAGCTCACGATTGATGTGAAGGGTCCCTGTGAACTGAAGGCCGGTGACATCAAGACGGATGATGAGGTTGAGATCGCCAACCCGGATCTCCATATCGCCACCCTGAACGAGGACGCCCATCTCCAGATGCAGCTGACCCTCGACCGCGGCCGCGGATATGTGAGCGCCGACAAGAACAAGACCCCCAGCATGCCCATCGGCGTGATCCCGATCGACTCCATCTTCACCCCTGTGAAGAAGGTCAACTACACGGTTGAAGATACCCGTGTAGGCCAGATCACGGACTATGACAAGCTGACCCTTGAGATTTGGACCAACGGCACGCTGAAGCCCGAAGAGGCTGTTTCCAGCGCCGCCAAGATCCTGAACGAGCACCTGAACCTGTTCATCAGCCTGACCGACCAGGTCATGCCTGTCAGCATGGTTCAGCCTGAAGACGACAAGAAAGACAAGGTCCTGGAGATGACCATCGAAGAACTGGATCTTTCCGTCCGTGCTTACAACTGCCTGAAGCGTGCCGGCATCAACAGTGTTGCCGAGCTCGTGCAGAAGAATCAGGAAGACATGATGAAGGTCCGCAATCTCGGCCGTAAGAGCCTGGAGGAAGTTGAGCAAAAGCTCGGCGCCCTGGGTCTGGGCCTTCGCCCCAATGATGACTGATAAGTAGGAGGATAATCCCATGGCTAACCAACGCAAGCTGGGTCGCACGGCGGATCAGCGCAAAGCGCTGCTTCGTAACCAGGTGACCAATCTGATCTGGAACGGCCGCATCACGACTACCGAGTCCAAGGCTAAGGAAGTCCGTCGGATCGCTGACAAGATGATCACGCTGGCTGTGCGCGAATGCGAAAACACGGTTTCCACCACCAAGGAAACCCATAACGACAAGGGACAGCTCGTCACCCTCGAAGTGGTGAACGATGCTCCGTCCAAGCTCCATGCCCGTCGTATCATGATGGCTTACCTGTATGACCTCAAGGAAGCCCAGAAGGACGACGAGAACAAGGCCGAATACCGTGAACGCACCAAGGACAACAAGCATCCTGTGGTGGAAAAGCTCTTCCGCGAACTCGGACCCAAGTACAAGGCCCGCAACGCTGAAAAGAACTGCTCCGGCGGCTACACCCGCATCTATAAGCTCGGACCGCGCCGCGGCGACGCCGCTGAAATGGTCGTGCTCGAGCTCGTCTGACACTACCGAAACACATCAAGCAAACACCGTCCTCCCCTGCACAAAGAGGACGGTTTCTTTTTTACTTGATAATTCTTCCCTTTCCCGTTATCATAGTTCCCGGAGTGTGATTCACAATGCAGGAGCTTTATTCCGAAAAAGACATTGAACAGATCTCTTCCCAGCTGAAAAAGCGTTATATCCTGTTAGGCTTTATTCTTTCCGTCATCCTGGCCGGCTTTGTCGTCTCCCTGGTCATCCGTGTTGAATGGCTGAGCGTGGTTGTGTTCATTCTGTTCCTGGCCGTCGCGGTATTTTGGATCGAGATGTTCTGCCTCCCGCTTCACAGGTATAAAAAGCTGATCGTTTCCGCCCTGCACGGACGGACCCATACCGAAACGCTGGAATATGAAAAGACGGAGGATGATACCTCCGTTGTGGACGGCGTTTCCTGCCGCGGGCTGATTTTCCTTGGTGCACCGGACAAGCACGGCACCCGGGAACAGCGTTTCTACTGGGACGAGGAGATTCCCCTCCCCGCTTTTGCCCCCGGCAGCCAGGTCACCCTGAAGTATACCGGGCGAAACATCATCGGTTATGAGCTTTAAGGCAGTTCCGTCATTCCGCCTTTGATCAGATAAAAGATGGTATGCCCGTCCAGCGTCACCGCGTCGTGCATCCCGTCATAATCGCTCAGTTCAATCGTATGCGCTCCGCCGCTCACCGTGCGGAGCGTATATTTTGTATGCTTATCTTTCAGTTCCCAGTCCTGTGGCAGCCGTCCGCTGACCGTAACCGTCAGGAGCCGCTCCCATGCCGCGGAGAACGTATCGTAGGAAATTTCCTCCCCGTTCTTCAGGCAGCGGTATTGCGGCGTTTCTTCCGTCTGTTCTGTGTTTTGACTTTCTTCAATCTTTTCGATCCTGTATTCGTCGGTACCTTCCGCCTTCTCAACCATTACGCTCTCCAGGGAATTCAGGGGTGTGGCAACCGTATAGCGGGCTGCGGTCGACAGCGGATTGGTTTCCGTAAACACGTTCACGGAGAAATGGCTGATCGTGTAGATCTCGTCACCGAAGCGGACATAGGCGACCATTTCACTCTTGGAATTTCCGATCGTCAGCGTCTCCGTCCGCTCTTCCCAGTCGACTACGTCATATACGCCCTGATCGCTCACCGTGCCGGTGGATCCGGCAGCCATATGCAGTTCGATGACCGCCGTAGGCTGATCCAGTCCGCAGCGGGCCAGGGCTTCATCTTCAGCTTCCCCGATATAAACGCCCAGCGCCAGGTTTTCAGCGCTGTCCCGCAGGTTTTTCATCGCGTCATAGTCTGCCGGATAGATAATCGGTACGGTCAGCATCCAGTTTTCCGCCGCGTCCCGGTCCGAAACCTGTCCCTCCAGCGCCCATTCTGTCCGGACTGTACCGTCGCCGTTCTTAACGGTCACACGGTCCAGCAGGGCTCCCCGGATTTCCAGGGCCGGTACCGGATGGAGCAGTTCCTTCTCCGTGTTCAGGTCCTCCAGCGTGCCCGCCGCTACAGCGTACAGCCGGTCGTCTCCGTCCACTGTCATATAGTAATAGGCGTTGTCGTCCGGATCTGCGGAATCACCGAAATGAGCCGTGATTTCTGTTCCGTCCGTATAGCGGAAAACCGCCGTGACCAGCGGATCTTTCAGGCCGAAATCCTCTGCGTCCGGTTCCCAGTCCGAGCGATTCTCCGTAAACACGTCGTCATAGGTCAGATTGACAGCCGCGTCCGTCAGCCGTCCGGCAATGCTCTCGTCCACCAGCCACGTGACCGGCATGGAATCATCTTCCGGCTGCAGGCGCATGCTTCCATCTTCCTCCCGCACCGCCGTCCAGGAATTCTTTCCGCGCTGGGTCACCGTCAGGCTCAGCAGTTCCCCGGCGCTTCGCTGCGTAATGGCTCCGGTAAGATGCTGATGCGTTTTGATTTCTTCTTCTCTGGCTTTGTTGCTCAGCAGGATCCCGGCAGTTACCCCACCGATCAGCAAAACGGCGCACAAAAGCAGACCGATGAGCCGTCTCCGCCCCCGGTCCTTATGCTTCTGCCGTTCTACTTTCTGCATCCCTGCCGCTCCGTATCAATAAAGTTCTGCCGCAAGCAGGTTCCGGCATTTACGTGTGACTGCCGACGTTCCCGCGTCCGTCACATTCTGGTACAGAAGGAATGTGACATCGTCATCGGGCAGATTGATAAAATAGGTCCCCAGCCATCCGTCCCATCCGTATTCACCTTTTCTTGCAAAAACCGAGCAGGCCCCCGGCCGGTCGCAAACCCGCATCAGACAGCTGTAATTATATCCGCCCAGGCTGTCCCACATCTGGTTCTGGATCGCGGTCGGCAGCTGCGGCGCTGTCATGTATTCCACCGCTGCCCTTGACAGGATCTGCCTGCCGTTATATTCACCTTTGTTCATCAGCATTCGGGCAAAAGCGGCATAGTCATCCAGTGTGGAAACCAGGCCCGCCCCGCCGGATTCAAAGGCCGGCGGTCTGTCATAGATTCCGACAGCCAGATGCATACTATTGAATACTTCCAGTCTGTTTTCTGTTTTCCGGTAACAGGTTACCAGCCGGTCCCGTTTTTCTTCAGGAACCCAGAATGCCGTATCTTTCATGCCCAGCGGCTCAAACAATTCTTCCTGAAGAAACTGTCCGAATCGCTTTCCGGCAGCAGCTTCAATCACTGCGCCAAGTATATCTGCGCAGGTGCTGTAGCGCCAGCCTGTGCCCGGTTCAAATGCCAGCGGCTGTTCCCCCAGCTTGTTGCAGAAAGTGATTGTATCCATTCCACCGCCCTGGGCGATCTGTTCCTGGTCCGCCTCAAAAACCCGCGCGGCATACTGCCCGGCGGCATCCGCGTCCGGATAACTCAATCCGGCGGTCATTCCAAGGAGTTCAAGCACCCACGGAGCCCGCAGCGCCGGTGCGACGCTTCCGTCTGGATGTACCACCCGCGGGTTCCTGAAACCGGGAAGATACTGATCCACCCCGGCCTGCAGGTCAAGCACGCCACGGTCAATCAGGATCATCGCAGCCGCTGCTGTAATCGGTTTGCTCTGGCTGTAAAGGCGGAAGATTGAATTCCGTTTCACAGGCCTTTCTCCGTTGATATCCGACATGCCGGCCGACGCGAAACAAAGATCTTCATCATGCCGCCGGATCAGCACGCTGATTCCGGCTGCTTCCCGGTTCTTCACCGCATCTGAAAGGCATTTTGTGATTTTCTCTGTCAGGCTCATTTGATCTCTCCCTATTTCATTCTTACCTGCTCCGTCTCGGCCCCAGGATCAGCAGTGCCGCGAACAGCACTGACAGCGGCAGCGCCACCAGCAGGATCGACCCGAGGCCCGTGCTGGTTGTTCCCAGCGCAGGCCGGACCGCTTCTTTCGGAGCGATCATCAGATCGGAAGCGTCTGTCTTCAGCAGGAATTCCATCACCCGGATCGTCACCTGCTGGCTGTCCGTCATGGCAAATACCTGCTGATCCGCCAGCACGGCGCTGCAGCCGATGATGAACGCGCGGGATACATATCCCTCTGTCGTCACGCGCCTGGCTTCCAGCGCCAGCGGGAACGCCCCCTCCTCATCCTCTGCGGTTTTGTCGATGCTGGATGTCTGCGCCGTCAGCACTTTCCGGTAGGCAGTCTTTCCGCTCCGCAGCACCGTCGCCGCTGTCAGGTTCCGGTCGCTTTCCTCCGGTTCCTCAAAGGCCCGGGCGCCGGGCAGCAGCAGATGGTTCGCGCCGGCCGTGATCAGGCCCAGGGTCAGGTCGGTGGAACACATCTCCGGCAGCAGCCAGTAAGGATGCTCCTTGTCATAGTATGTTCCCTCGTCCGCCGTATCCGCAATGACAATGCCTTCCAGCGGTTTGAATCCGTAGGTTCGCAGCAGTGCCGAATAATTCGGCATGCTCCCGGTCGGATCCGTATAGTCGCAGCTGAACAGGAAACTGCCGCCCTTCGCAGCAAAGTCTGACAGTTTCTGCAGTTCCGGTTCCGTCAGATCCCGCACCGGGCTGAAGAAGATGAGCAGGTCTTCCGGATCCGGTGCAAAGGACGCGGCCGTCATATCCTCAAGGATCACGTCGTACTGGTTGGCTTCCAGCAGGCACTGGAAATACTGCAGCGTTTCGCTGTCCATTTCCCCGTGGCCCTGCAGGATCACCGCCTTCGGCACCCGTTCCTTCGTCACGTAGGCAAGAGCGCCGGTAATGCTGCTCTCATAGGTCCATCCGGTATAGGTATATTCGCCGGTCTCCGTATCCATGCCGATGCTGACGTAGTCATCCGGCCCCAGCACACGGAACCGGCCTGTCTTCTCGCAGTATACGATCAGATCGTTGCTGCCGGGCGCCACGCTGTCCGTGGTAAAGCGTTTCAGCAATGCCGGGTTTACCGACGGATCTACCTGTTTCCAGGTTACCTTATCACATGCGGCTGCATACCGGTCCAGCAGTTCCATCAGCGGCGCGTCCTCATCACCCTTCCGGAACAGCGCATAGATCTCAACCGGATCCTGCAGCGATTTCAGCACTTCCCCGGTTTCCTTGCTCTGGGATACGATTCCGTTGAAAGAGAGATCGATCCGCCAGCCTTTTTTCTTTTCAAGTGCATACACGCCGGCATTCAGCGCAATCAGCGCCGCCAGCACCATCACGATCATCAGTGCGGAGACAGAGCCGTATTTCAGTTTCCCTGTATGATACTTCTTCACGGCACTCACCTCCCGTACCGTTTCCGGTCCAGATGCCAGACCGTCAGTGCAAGGAACGCCGCGATAAACGACAGATCAAACAGGATCCCGGCAAAGCTCAGCTGTCCCATCATAAACGGCTCGTTCCGCCGGTACAGGCTCAGGAACCGCATGGCTTCCGACAGCCACTCTGCCTGTACCGCATTCTCCAGCAGGTCCAGGATCCACATCAGAAAATTCGCGCCGAAAGCGAGTACCGCCGCTGTCACCGGCGTCGCCGCACATCCGGAAAGGAACAGGTCCATCGCCGCAAAAGCGCATCCCTGCAGGATGAATCCCAGATAATTGACCGCCAGCTCCGCCGGATAAACCTGTCCGTAGATTGCCACCACCAGCACAAACAGCAATGTCAGTCCCGCGGTGATCAGCAGCACCGTCACCGCCGCCAGATACTTTCCGATGACGATACCCGGCAATGATACCGGGCTCGTCAGCAGCAGCTGGTCTGTCTTCTTCTGTTTTTCCTCTGCCAGCAGGCGCATCGTCAGGATCGGGCACAGCAGCATCCATAGGTAGCACATCTCCGCGATGAAGTTCGGCAGGTCGCCGCTCCGCTGCCGCAGGATCTGCATATAGAACAGTACGGAGGAAACCGTCAGGAATACGCCGATAAACACATACCCTACAGGCGTATAAAAGTATCCCTGCATCTCCCGTTTCCGGATCGTATTCATATGTTCCCTCCTTTCCCGTTTATTCTTTTTGTTTTATTCAGTTTCCCTCAGGAAGATTTCTTCAAGCGTGTCCCGCTCTTCGCTCATCATCCGGATCGGCGCGTTCATCTCCGCCATCAGCCGGAAAATCTGGTCCGTGGCTCTTCCCTGCTCATCCGCCGGCCTGCACTCGATCACAACCTCCGCTGTCCCTTCTTCCGGATTCTGTTCCGGCTCCGCGCTGATCACGCATTTCAGCCTCTTCAGCGCGTTCACCAGCGCTTCCTTCCCGGCGGCCGCCCGCAGGCGGATCTTCATCACGTCATCCTTCTTTTCGGTGAGGTCGATGCCTTGCACCATCCTTCCCTCGTTCAGGATGATTACCCGGGAACACAGCTGCTGCACCTCGCTCAGGATATGGCTGGAAAACAGCACCGTATGATCCTCCCCCAGCCTGCGGATCAGTTCCCGCATCTCCACCGTCTGCTTCGGATCCAGTCCCACCGTCGGTTCATCCAGGATCAGGATCTCCGGGGATCCGCACAGCGCCTGGGCGATCCCGACCCGCTGCCGGTAGCCCTTGCTCAGGTGGCCGATCAGCCGATACCGCATCTCCTTCAGCGCGCACAGCTCCATGATCTCCTCCACATGCGCCCTGTTGGCCTTCCGCACGACCTCCCGCAGCTCGCAGACAAAACCCAGGTATTCCTCCACCGTCATCTCGTCATACAGCGGCGGTTTTTCCGGCAGGTACCCGATCATCCGCTTGCAGGCCCGGGGATCGGCGAGCATATCCTTTCCGCCGATGCGGACCTTCCCTTCCGTAGGCGGAAAATAGCCGGTCATCAGGTTCAGGGCTGTGGTTTTGCCGGCGCCGTTGCGTCCCAGCAGGCCCGCAGTCTGTCCTTTGGGAACATGAAGCGAGACATCCCGGAGCGCCGGGATGCTGCCGTATAGCTTCGTGACATGTTCCAGTTCGATCATTGTTTCGCCTTCCGGTACAGAACCGCACGTTTGGAAAAATAGTTCCAGATCATCACGATCAGGGTTGCCAGGCACTTGTTCAGCACATACATGTTGATCTCCCTGCCGCCCAGCGTCAGGATCACCGCGTCCTCGCCCAGGATCAGCCGGAACAGCAGCATCAGCAGCTCGTTCAGTCCCAGGCCGATCAGGCTTGTGATCAGGAATCCGGCTTTCGCGCCGGCGCCCTGGTTCTTCGTTCCGCGGAAAACCCATACGACGCACAGGATATAATTCAGGATGACGGAAACCAGGAAGGCGATCGGCGTCGCGATCAGCGTGTCAATCCCCAGCTGTCCTTTCAGCAGGATCAGCACAGCCAGCTCCACCAGGAAACAGACTCCGCCGGTCAGCGCGAAGCGGATCACCTCCGCCGTCCGGCCTTTCTTCTGTTCCATTCCGTCTCATCCTTTCTGCTTCAGAACCACATTCTCCGCGCCCAGCGCATCTTTCAGGCGGTGGATACATTCTTCATCTCCGCTGCACCAGTTTTCCTTCGGGCACAGGAGTGTGATCTTCTCTTCGGGAATGTGCATATAAACCGGTATGTTCCCGGTACACAGCCCCAGCACGGCTGTTGCGCGGTCCATATCCTTCCGGCTCAGCCGCAGGAAAAGTTTCTTCTCCGCGTCTGCGGCCAGCTGCGCGTCCGTCTTCGGTGCAGCCTGTTTCGCGCTGTGATCCGGAATAAACGCCGCGGCCGGCTGCGCTGCCCATTCTTCCATCCGGGTCACCCGTTCTGCCAGCATTTTCGGCGCCTCGTCCTCCCGGGCGCTGATCCTGCCGCTGATCACCACAGCCTCATCCGTGTTCAGCAGGTTCCTGTATTTCTCAAATACCCGCGGGAACACAAGGCATTCAATCTGCCCGGTCATATCTTCCAACGTCACAAAGGCCATGTAGTCGCCCTTCTTGGTCGCCTTTTCCTTGACCTCCGTCAGGATGCCGCCCAGGTCCATGAATACGCCGTCAAATCCCGGTCCTTCGTTCTCTTCGTCCGGTTCTGTGATCTCCGTTGTCGTATAGGACAGCTTCTTCAGGGTTTCCCGGTAATCGTCCAGCGGATGGCCGGTCATATAGACGCCGGAAGCGTCCTTTTCCATGTTCAGTTTCACCCGGGCCGGGCAGTCCGGCAGATCGGGCAGCTTCAGTTCCGCGTCAAACAGCGGCTGTGCTTCTCCGCCTCCGAACATATCGAACAGACTGACTTGCCCGGACACGTTCTTCTTTTTCTGCGCCTGGTTCGCATCCATGGCCGCTTCGTAAACCGCCAGCATCTGCGGCCGGTTCGCGCCCATGCCGTCGAAGGCGCCTGCCCTGATCAGGTTCTCTGTCACCCGCTTATTGCAGTCCGTCGTATCGATTCTGCGGCAGAAATCAAAGATATCCCGGAAAGGCCCGGCGTTTTCCCTTTCCCGGATAATCGCCGCCACGGCGTTTTCGCCGACACTTTTGATTGCGCCCAGGCCGAACAGGATCGCGGCTTTCCCGCACTCGTCCGTATCAACGGTGAACTTCCAGCGGCTGCGGTTTACGTTCGGCGGAAGCACGGAGATATCCCGGCCGCGGCAGTACTGGATGTATCCGGCGATCTTGCCGGTATTGCCGTATACGCTGTTCAGCATCGCTGCCATAAACTGCACCGGATAATAGCATTTCAGCCAGGCTGTCTGCATAGCCACGACGCCGTAGGCCGCCGCGTGGGACTTGTTGAAGGCATAGCTGGCAAAGGCGATCATTTCGTCATAGATCTCGTTCGCCACGCTTTCCGGTACGCCGTTGCGCACGCAGCCGGGCACAGTCACCTTTCCCTCTGCGTCCGTCACGCCGTAGACGAAGGCCTGCCGTTCCTCTTCCATGACCTTGTGCTTCTTCTTCGCCATGGCGCGTCGCACCAGGTCGCTCCGGCCGTAGCTGTATCCGGCCAGGTCCCGCACGATCTGCATGACCTGTTCCTGGTATACCATGCACCCGTAGGTCACGTCCAGGATCGGCCGCAGCTTCTCCGTCTTATAGACGATGCTGGAGGGGTTTTCTTTCCCCGCAATATACCGCGGGATGGATTCCATCGGTCCCGGGCGGTACAGGGAAATCGCCGCGATGATATCCTCAAAGCAGCTCGGTTTCATATTCGTCAGGAAGCCGGTCATGCCTGCGCCTTCCATCTGGAACACGCCGTCCGTATCGCCGCGGCTGATCATTTCATATACCTTCGGGTCATCCAGCGGAATATCTTCCGGCTTCATATCGACGCCGGTTTCCCGCATCATATCCAGCGTGTCCCGGATCACCGTCAGCGTCCGCAGGCC
This sequence comes from uncultured Clostridia bacterium, assembly GCA_946414315.1. Lineage (GTDB taxonomy): Bacteria > Bacillota > Clostridia > Christensenellales > Aristaeellaceae > Aristaeella. Next base: position 11,268 of record CAMKNZ010000028.1, on the reverse strand, counting down.
CAGGAAGTCCATCTTCAGAAGGCCCAGCCGCTCGATCGTGCCCATGGGATACTGGGTGGTGATCACCTCGTCGTTGCGCTGCAGAGGAACGAATTCCACCACCGGCTTTCCGGTGATCAGCACACCCGCCGCATGGGTGGAGGCGTGCCGCGGCATACCTTCCAGCGTCATCGCTGTATCGATCAGTTCCCGGACCTTCGGCTCGTTGTCATACATTTCCCGCAGCATCGGCGAGATCTTCAGTGCTTTGGTCAGCGTCATGCCCAGGTCGAAGGGGATGGCCTTGGCCACCGCGTCTGTCTCCTGGTAACTCATGCCCAGCACCCGGCCCACATCCCGCACGACGCCCTTGGCGGCCATCGTACCGAAGGTGATGATCTGGCTCACATGGTCCGATCCGTATTTCCGGGCCACATAGTCGATGACCTCCTGCCTGCGTTCATAGCAGAAGTCCACGTCGATATCGGGCATGCTTACGCGTTCCGGGTTCAGGAAACGCTCAAACAGCAGCTGGTATTTCAGCGGATCCAGCATCGTAATGCCCAGCGTATAGGCGACGATGGACCCTGCGCCGCTTCCGCGGCCCGGTCCGACCATGATTCCGTGGGATTTTGCGTAATGAATAAAGTCCCACACGATCAGGAAATAGTCCACATAACCCATGTGTTCGATCGTGGAGAGCTCATACTCCAGCCGCTTATAGGGTTCATCCCCTTCTTTTGCGTCCGGGTAAAGCTTCTTCATGCCTTCCCCGCACAGGCGGCGCAGCATGCTTTGGGCTGTCTCGCCTTCCGGCACGGGATAGTGCGGCAGCTTGGTCTTACCGAATTCAAACTCGACATTGCAGCGTTCCGCGATTTCCTGTGTCCGGTCGATGGCGTCCGGCACCTGCCGGAAGATGGCCCGCATCTCCTCTTCGCTTTTTACATAGAGTTCTTCGGTTTCCATGCGCATGCGCTGTTCATCCGCCAGCGTCTTGCCGGTCTGGATGCACATCAGCACTTCCTGGGCATGGGCGTCTTTCTTCTCCAGGTAATGGCAGTCATTCGTCGCCACCAGCGGAACATCCATCTCCCGTGCCAGCGCGATCAGCCGCGGCAGTACGGTCTTTTCCTCCCGCAGGTTGTGGTCCATGATTTCGATGTAGAAATTCTTCTCGCCGAATATTTCCTGCATTTCCCGCACATATGCGTGGGCGCTCTCATCCTGGCCGTTCAGCAGCATCTTCGGCAGGTCGCCGCTCAGGCAGGCGCTCAGGCAGATCAGGCCCTCATGGTGTTCCCGGATCAGGTTATAGTCGATCCGCGGCCGGTAATAGTATCCGGTCAGGAAGCCTTCACTGATCAGGTACATCAGGTTCTGGTAGCCTGTATTGTTTTCACAGAGAAGGATCAGGTGGCTGTTTTCCCGGCCGGTCAGGCTTTTGTCTGTCCGGTCCCGGCAGACGTACGCTTCACAGCCGATAATCGGTTTGATCCCGGCGTCCTTCATCGCGGAATAGAAATCCACCGCGCCGTACAGCACGCCATGGTCCGTAATCGCGCAAGAATCCATGCCCAGCGCTTTCAGCCGGTCCACCAGCGAGCTGATCCGGCATGCGCCGTCCAGCAGGCTGTACTCCGTATGCAGATGAAGATGCGTAAAGCTCATAATCCCCCCGGCGGCCGCTGCCGCCCGCATATATTTCCAGTATGAATTATACCATACTCAATGGCGGAAAAAAAGAAGACGTCCTTCAGTTCGGCGCCAATACGGCTGTTCCGCAGAAATGCACCATTTTCTTCTGATCATACGTCCCGTCTGATTCGGAAACGTTTCGGTTGTGTTTCGTTGTTGCTGATGGTACAATATCCGCAGAAAGAAATTTCAGTATATATAATGCTGATATATGGGAGTGTGTTACCATGGCGGCAACGATGAAGGATCTCTCCCGGGAAACCGGTCTTGGCCTGGCCACCATCTCAAAGTACTTTAACGGCGGCACCGTCCGGAAGAAAAACCAGGCATTGATCGAAAGCGCGGTCAAAAAGCTGCACTATATTCCCAACGAGGTGGCCCGAAGCCTGAAAACGCGGCAGACCCGCGTCATCGGAGTCGTCATCCCTGAGCTGAGCAATGCATTCATCACATCCATCATTTCATCTATGGAGGATATTCTCCGGAAACACGACTATGCTGTCATCGTCTGTGACTGCCGCAGTGATCCGAAACAGGAAAAGGAAGCCGTCGAGTTTCTGCTCCACCGCCGGGTAGACGGGCTGATCAACATGGCCACAGACCCCTCAGGTGCCCATCTGAGAGCCGCCCTGTCTGCCGGGGTTCCCGTGCTTCTTGTGGACCGGCTGATTGACCGCCTGCGCGGAAAAGTCAGCGCTGTGGTCATTGACAATATCAGCGCGTCCCACCAGGCTGTCCGGAAACTGACGGAACTCGGTCACAGCCGGATCGGTCTTGTACTTGGCAGCCCCAATCTCTACACCACAAGCCAGCGCCTTACCGGTTACCTGAACGCACTCACGGAATCCGGTATCACTCCTTCGGATGAGTATATTCGCTACGGCGATTATACAATGGAAGGCGGATATCAGGCTGTGCTGTCCCTGCTGTGCCTGAAGGAGCGGCCTACCGCCCTGTTCGTCACCAATTTCGAGATGACCCTGGGCGCCATGCTGGCCCTGCAGCACAAAGGCATCCGCGTACCGGATGACCTGTCCGTCATCGGTTTTGATAAAATTGAGCTCTTCGGAGAAATCTTCTCGGACCTGACGCTGATCCGCCAGCCCCAGCAGAGTATAGGAAAGGAAACAGCCCTTCTGATGCTGGATATGCTGGGGAATCATGACGGAATCTCCCATCGCATCGTAACCCTGAGCACCGAACTGACGGAAGGCAAGTCCGTCCGGGCGCTGAAATAAACCGACCATCCCGGTCTTTCCCTGCTCCCGCCGGTTCTGACGGGAGCATTTCATTATTCATTTTTCATTATTCCTCATGTTCTTCCTGATCCGTTTGTTCGTATACATTACCTTGTCCGCGCGGCGTACCGTATCCATCACCGAATGATCCAGCTGTGGGTCGTATACCGCGATACCCATGGCAATATGCACTTCTTCCCAGCGGTTTCCTGCCGCCGCGTTGATCTCTTCCATGGTGGTTTCGAATTTGGTGATCAGTTTCCGCTTGTTTGCCAGATCTTCATCCCGCAGCACCACGGCAAATTCATCACCGCCGATCCGGAACACAGGGCTGTGCTGAAACACCTTACAGATCAGCTGACTGGATGATTTCAGATAGAGATCGCCCTTGTCATGGCCGTATTTGTCGTTGATCGTCTTCAGGTCGTCACAGTCAAACACGCCAACCGCGTACGCTGCGTTTTCCGGCGCTTCGTTCATCTTCTCCTGCATGCCATCAATATAATCGGTAAACGCGCCTTTGTTTCTGACAGAAGTCAGGGCATCCACATTGGCCCGTCTGTTCAGATCGGTAATGTTTTCCTTCATATTTCCGGCCATCCGCTTGAAGGTCTTTGTCAGCGTGCCGACTTCGTCCTTGCCGTTATAAGCCAGCGCAAAGTCATAATTGCCCTGGTTCGCCTGAACCGCAGCTGCGGTCAGCTCTTTCAGCGGCTCGGTAATCTTTCCGGTAAAAAGCCGTGTCAGGAAAACTGAAAGCAGCAGCACAACACCCGCTGCAATAAACACGTAAACGATCAGTTCTTTCCAGTTGCCTTCCGTCTCCTCTGCCGGCACACACACATACAGCCGCATGCCGTTGCTCAGCCGGAGCCATACAGCCTCTTTCTGTTTCCCTTCATACTGATACTGGGTAAAAGTGCTTTCTCTGAATAAGCCGTCGGGGATCGGCGGAATCGTGTTCTCATCCAGCGCGGCAAGCTTCATCCGGGGATGGAAGATCAGTTTTCCGTCCCTGTCAGTCGGGAAAGCGTAGCCGCTCTTGTACAGATGAATGCTCTCTACCTGTTCCGCCATAGCGGAATAGTCGATTTCAATGCCGACCACGCCTACAAATGTTCCTCTCCAATAGATCGGAACATTGTATGAAATCACCTCAACGTCCAGCCCTTCCGTAAAATACGGGGACAGCCAGATCGCATTTCCCGTGTCTTTCGGAACCGTAAACCAGACCAGTTCCGACGTATCTTCTGTATTGTACCGGGAGATGTCCGTCACTTCATGTTCGATAAAGTCGGTCCCGTCCAGGTTTGTATACCAGAATCCCTTTACTGTTTCGGACACTTCCGGATCGATCCGGTAATAATAGGTATAGACGCCGTTTGTCTTATTGGCGATCTGATCAAAATACGACCGGATCCGGCTGGTATGTTTCTCCAGTTTTTCATCATCCAGTCCGTCCAGGTCCTTCTCGGTATAAGAAGCGATCTTCTTCACCGACTTTTCGACGCTGTTGAAATAATAGTCCAGGTTGCGTTCCCCTGTTTCACACAGGAGCAGAAGAAGCTGATCAGATTTTTCGTTCTCAGGGATTCGGATAACAAACACACTCAGCACCGTGACCACCAGCACGGCGATCACCGTGACACATACTGTCAGCAGCGTGATCTTCGATCTTAATGAGCGCATATGCTTCAGTCCTCCTTCCCTTTATCGTTCACGTCATTCTGTATCTTCCGGATCACGGTTTCTTCAAACTCCCTTGCCGGAAGCGGCCGGGAGAAATAGAACCCCTGTACCAGCGGGCACCCCAGTTTCCTGAGCAGTTCCAGCTGTTCCTTCGTTTCAACGCCCTCGGCAACAACAGGGATCTTCAGGCTCCCGGCAATACCGAGGATCAGTGCAATCAGATGCGCGTCCTTTTCGCTGTCTCCGATTCGCCGGATGAATGCCCGGTCCATCTTCAGAACGTCCACCGGCATGGCGCTGAGCATATTCAGCGATGAATAACCGGATCCGAAGTCGTCCATCTCTACCACATAGCCCTTACGGCGAAGGTTTTCGACGACCCTGATCACCTGATCCGCATTGCCGGTATAGGCGGACTCTGTCACCTCAAGTTTCAGTGTGCCTTGTTCCAGACCGTTATACGCCAGCAAACGGTCCAGTACGCTCTCCAGGGCCGGATCGAACACGTCCACCCGCGACAGGTTGACCGAAACCGGGATCGTTACGCCGAACACATCGCGCCACCGTGCGATCTGTCTTGTCGTTTCGGACCATACATACCGGTCCACCTCGCCGATCTTTCCGTGCCTTTCAAACAGCGGCACAAAGTCATTCGGCGGGATCATACCCAGTCCCGGATGATTCCAGCGGACCAGCGCTTCGGCGCTGACCATTTTCGGCGGATCATACTGAATATCGAACTGGGGCTGATAATGCACCTCAAACTCATAGGAAGTCAGCGCCCGGTGCAGATCGTTCAGCAGCCGCTGCTCATAGTTTTCCTTTTCCTGCATCTGCTGGTCGTAGACAACCAGATGATCACCGTAGGCGTCCCTTGCCAGCGTGCAGGCCGTACGTGCCCGGTCGAACATCTGTACCACGTCCGTCTCCGCCTGCCACGACATCACGCCCATCCTGATCCGGATTCCGGCGGATGCGTCCAGTTCGTCCATTCTGCTTTGCAGGCGGTTATACAGTGCCTGGTAATCGTCCATATGGGGCAACCAGATATCAAACCGGTCCGCTTCAAACCGTCCGGCAATTCCGCCGGTTTCTGCGGCGGCTTCGCGGATCTCTTTCCCGAGCGTCCGGAGCACCTGGTCTCCGAAGCCTCTGCCGTTCAGCGCATTCACAGAGTGGAACCGGTCGATATTCACAACGATGGCGTCCATCGGCGTCTCCGGATGGTCCCGACGCATATTTGCGGCATATTGCAGGAAATAATCCCGGTTATAAAGGCCGGTCAGAACGTCTGTCTCCGTTGCAGAGATCAGTTTCTCCGCCTTCCTCTCTGACCGCATGCTCCGCAGCATCAGCGCCAGGATCACCAGCAGGATCATACCGATCACCGTGATCACAGCCAGGTAATGCTGCCGCACATAATCCAGCAGGGTTGGCTTCGCGTCTTCGGTAATATAGCGGGACAGCGACGAACTGACCGTGACATCCGGCACCAGATCCGCGATCTTGGCCAGCAGGGAATATAGCTCCGGATTGCCTTCCGTAACGGCAAAGCAGTAATCCAGGGTCTTGCCGGTTGATACCGCCGTCAGGTTCAGCTGCTCGCACTGCCGCGAGATGTTGTTGAAACGGTAACTGCTGATCAGCAGGCAGTCGGCAACATTCTGCGATATCGCCTTCAGGCAGTCTGTCGTAGTCGGATAATATACAATCCGCCAAAGCGGGAAATAATCTTTCAGGGTGCTCTCATAATTCGGATTGCCTTCGTTTACGGCGACGAGCACATGCTCCCGCCCTTCAAAAATCTGTCGGTCCGCTTCGCGCACAATCGCGAAAAGATCGGTCCGCATCAGCGAAGGCGTCAGGAACACCCCGATATCCTCGCCGTCCCCTGCGCTCAGGTTTGCAGGGAAAACGCAGTCTACCTCACCGCGTTTCATTGCTTCAAACGCGGCTGCTGCTGTAGGATATGCCTTGGCGTCAAAGCTGATGTGTGCGTTGATGACGCAGCTGGCGGCGTTGTCCAGATAATCCTTCAGGGCACCGGTCAGCTCCCCGGTTTCCGGATCTGCCGCGCAGAAGGCCAGATAGTTGTCCTGATAACCCACGCGGATCGTTCCGTGTTCCTCCAGCCAGCCCGTCTCGTCGGCAGTCAGAAACGCGTTTGTGCCTGCGCTGATCAGATGCTTTTCAACCATCTCATGGTTATAGTGCCGGTTTTCTTCCTGGATCCGGTTCATGCCGCCTTCCAGGTCAGTCAGCAGATCCGGACGCGCCTTGTTCACCGCGAAATAGAAGTTGGAAGACCCGATCTTACATACCGGAAGCGGACGACTGTCTTCGTTATAAGTATCCGCTGAGAAGGAGTCGACTGTGACATAGGCATCCAGTTCCCCTTCTTCCAGCATCTGCAGCGATTCTTCCTCAGAGCAGGTCACTTCGATGATCTCGCTCTCAACGTTGTTCCGTTCTTCCCATTCACGGTAATACTGTGCCTGGACGCTGCCCTTGTTCACGCCGACCTTTTTCCCGTTCAGTGTGGAAAGATCCGATGAATTGATCTGCCGGTTTCCCTGCGAAACGAACAGATAATAGTCTTCCGCCCCCATTGCCAATGACGGGAACAGCATGTATTCCGCGCGTTCCGGCGTATAGGAGACATCGCTCATCAGATCGATATCGCCGTCTATCAGCATCTGCAGCAGTTCCGGCCAGCTTCCGTTCACATACTCATACCTCCAGCCGGTGTAGGCCGCCAGCTTCAGCTGGTACTCATAAGCGTAACCGGAACGCCGGCCCAGCGAGTCCGTTCTGTTGAAAGAGGACTCATACCAACCGACCCGGATGAGCTTTCCTTCCGCTTCCGTGACCGTATGCGGCAGGAATGCCACAGACAGCGCAAGGCACAGCAAAACCGCCGCGAACCGTATGATTCGTTTCTCCTTCAGTCTGCCGGCTGTCTTTGAACTGATCTTCATTTCCCGCCTCAAATAATGATGAGTCGCAAATTGTGAATCATGAATTGTTTTCGCGTATCGTTTCCATGATGTGCCTGGTAAGATCCGCCGCCTCCTGCGTTGCGTACCAGAAGAATATTTCGATGGTCTGCGTTCCGTCCATGAACGCATACCCGATGCACGGTGCCCCGTCTGCCTCATCCGTAACCCGGTAAACCAGCATTTCAATGCCGTTGACCGTCCTCATCTCTGCGTCCGTTCCGTCAGCGGCCAGCTTCTCCGCCCTTTCCTGAAGGGTCGGCGCGTCCTCTGTTGCGGGATAGGAACAGTAATCCATTTCAAGCGTATCGGAAATATACGCCTCGATGCCTTCGTCGACTTCCTCCGCCGGGCTGTATTTCAGATCATCCGGGACATCGATCACATACCTGCCTTCAGGCAGCACGACAGTCTGTTCCGCAGCGGCGGAACTGAACAGTAAAACCGTACAGACTAAAAAGCTGATCGCCTTTTTCATATGCCGATTCCTCATTTGACTTCTTTTATATAATTATACAGTTCTTTCTGTTTGTATGTCAAATAAAACAGGAGATTGCATCAGCAATCTCCTGTTGTTTGTCTTCTGCGCTTTATCCGGCGCAGTAGTATTTTTCTGTTGTTTTCCTCAGCATCGCGTACGCGCCGATGCTCATCACGATGAGGATTGCGGCGAGGATCGCGAATACGGGGATCATTTCCAGCTTGGCCAGCGCGATCAGGACGTAGGTCACTCCGGCCAGTGCGATCAGGATCGCCCAGGACAGCAGCATGGAAATCAGCACGCCGAAGTTCTGTTTCACGGCTTCCTGTTCCGTCACCCAGTCCAGCCGGGGTTTCTTGATATCCCTGCTCAGTGCAATTGCGTCATTCACAAAGCTGAACAGGAAGGTCAGGATCAGGGCCAGGATGATCTCAAGAATCCGGTTCGGGAAAAAGACCATCAGCGCGATTCCCGCTGCAATAATGCCCATCATGCTCAGCCCGTAACCTACGATGAATTTCGCCCGGATAAAGGTATGGGAAGATACGGGCAGCGCCGTCAGGAACGCATGGCCCTTGCCTTCGCGTGTCACCGCGGTAGAAAGCGCCGGGTTCATGCCGCTTACATACGCCATCACCGCAGTCAGGATTCCCATGATGATCGCAGGGTTCATTTTCTCGAAGACCATCTGGAAACCGCCGCTTTCTCCTGTATTGGATTTTCCGCCGACGACCAGGATCATGATCACCATCATCAGGGGCATGAAGCAGATCGGCAGGATGTTCGTCGCGTAGCTCGGAACCCGAAGGATTGTCTTGATTTCACGCATGCAGCAGGCTTTCAGCTGGGAACCGCCCGTAAAGGATTCCCGGCCGGTGAACTTCTTCTTGCCGCCTCCGGGGGCCTCTGTCTGCATCATGCTCAGTTTCCGGTAGCTGTATCCCAGCAGCCAAACCGTGATCACCGGCACAGCCAGGGAGATCAGGATCCATACGATGAACATGCCGTAATTCTGGCCCAGCATGCCGTTTGCGGCCCAGGCAGCCGGTGGGAACAGTGTCGTCATCGCTCCGACGCGGGCGCTGCTGCTCTCCACCAGCTGTTTGATCATTTCTCCGCTGTTTTCGGAATTCCCCGTGATCTGTCCCATGTTCATCATCAGGATCATATAGCCAACCATCAGTACGAGGCCGCTCACGGTCAGCAGAATCTCCCGGTGCTTCCACAGGGCGGTCAGCCGGATCAGCAGGCTCGACACAAAGGCGATCACGCAGATCGGCATGATGGCAATCAGCAGCCAAACCACGATCATCCGCAGATAGAATCCGGGATCCACGCCGACCTTTACCGCGTAAAGGATGCAGGCGGGCAGCAGGATGATCGCGTCAATGAGCGTTTCGGAGACCCATACCTGGACCAGCTTTGCGCTCAGGATCGTCCGGGGTTTCAGTGGCAGCGCCGCCAGGTATGCGGCGTCCCGGCCCAGATACAGGGCGCTGAGCGTAAAGAAGAAGGACAGAATCAGCGTGCCCGCCGTCGTCAGCATCACTGCCACGGTGATCAGCATTTCCGGCGCTCCCATGCCGATCATGATGTCCAGCATCTTGGTCTCAACGATATAAAGGATCACACTGAGATAGACCACCAGGATGGCGATCGCAATAAACATTCCGACAGTGCGGCCTTTTTTCTCCTTCAGCGCCGTCTTCAGGTTCTTCGGCTTCAAATCCGCGAACCGGGACAGCAGCTGCAGCCGCAGCAGTGCTTTGAATCCCGTCATGCTTCTTCGCCTCCGTCGTCAGTCAGCTGCAGGAACAGGTCCTCCAGGCTGGCGCCCTTTTCACCGGAACGCAGTTCTTCCAGTGTGCCCTGGGCCCGCAGGGTGCCGTGGTCGATCACGCCGATGCGGGTGCACAGTTTCTCAGCAACCTCCAGCACATGGGTGGAGAAAAACACTGTGTTCCCTTCGCTGCAGTGGCGGATCATTTCTTCCTTCAGCAGGTGTGCCGCGCGGGGGTCCAGGCCGCCCAGGGGCTCGTCCAGAATCCAGATCGGCGGATTGTGGATCAGCGCGCCGATCACGACCAGTTTCTGCTTCATACCCTTGGAATAGGTGCGGACCTGGCTGTTGATCGCGTCTTTCAGTTCAAAGATGTCCAGGTATTTTTCAATATGCGCCTTCCGGCGGGCAGCGTCCACCTGGTACACGTCTGCCATGAAGTTCAGGTATTCCATACCGGTCAGCCGGTCATACAGGTCGTTTCCGTCCGGTACAAAGCCGATCAGCCGCTGGGCTTCCAGCCGGTCCGTATCCATCCGGTGACCCGCCATGGTGATCTCGCCCTCGTCAGGCTTCAGCACGCCTGTCAGCATTTTGATGGTTGTGGTTTTGCCGGCGCCGTTCGGGCCGATAAAGCCGAACAGTTCCCCGCCGTTCACATGGAGCGTCAGGTCATCCACGGCCTTTTTCTTATTCTTGGCATAGGTCTTCGTCACATTCTTAATATCGATCATGGGACTGCCTCCTTTTCTTTTAACGGTTAAAATCATACCATAAAAATGTCAAAAACGGAACGGCAAAGCCGGAAAGTTATCCGTACTTATTTCTTCTCTCCGGACAAAAAAGAAGACGTTATCTTTCCTGATAACGTCTCCATGGACCGAATGCTGAATTATGAATTTTCCTTCTCCCTGCCCAGCCTGAACTCGACGGACCGCTCGAGGTACTCCAGGTAATCCTCATCCCTGCACATTTCTTTTCCCTTGGAGTCGCTCAGTTTGGCAACGGCCCGCCCGTTGACAAACTGCAGCTTGATTACGATATTCAGCGCTTCCTCGTTTGTGTCGTTGGAGCAGAACGTTCCGATCCCGAACGACACCTTCGCCCGGTCCCTGAAGTGTTCATAGATCGCCTGAGCCCTGTCAAAGTCCAGGCTGTCGCTGAACAGCAGCAGCTTCGTCTTCGGATCTGCGCCGTACTTCTGGTAATGCGCGATCATCTTTTCTCCCCACTCGTAGGGATCGCCGCTGTCGTGCCTCACGCCGGTAAAGTTGTTCACCATCGCCCGGTTGAAATCCAGCAGGAACAGGTCTGTTGTGATCGTATCAGTCAGCGCGGTTCCGTTATCGCCCCGGTATTCGTCATACCAGTCTTCCAGGGCATAGTGGTTGGTATAAGCCAGCGGGA
>CAMKNZ010000027.1 GCA_946414315.1 uncultured Clostridia bacterium | reverse complement strand
GTCGCAGGCCTTCGGGCATGAGGAAAGTCCGGGCACCGCAGGGCAAGGGTGCCGGTTAACGGCCGGCGGAGGCGACTCCAGGGAAAGTGCAACAGAAAGAAACCGCCGTCTTTCGGGACGGTAAGGATGGAAAGGCGAGGTAAGAGCTCACCCGCGGCCTGGTAACAGGCAGGCGATGTAAACCCCACCCGGTGCAAGATGCAATGGAGGCATGTCGGCGGCCCGCCGCGTCCTCCGCGATCGCTTGAGCCGCGCGGTGACGCGCGGCCTGGATAGATGACCGTCCAATACAGAACCCGGCTTATGGTCACGCTCGCATTTAATATGAAAAGACTCTCCGGGCAGGAGAGTCTTTTCCATTATTTTATTTCCGTGACGAGTTCACCGCTTTTCAGGGTAACCAGGATGCCGTTTTCACTGTTCTGGGTTATGGCATATTCAATACCCTGGTCATTCAGGAGCCTGATTACCCGGGGATCCGGCGTGTCCGGCTCTTCATCGCTGTTGGTTGAAATCACAGCAAGTTTCGGCTGAACCGTGATGACAAGCTGACGGCTGGTGGCGTCGCCTTCTCCGTGGTTTCCGACCTTCAGTACATCCGCCTGGGGGATCACGCCGGCTTTAAGCAGGGAATCTTCTTCCGGGAACTCCATATCCCCGGTGAGGAGGATACTTCCGCCGCCTCCTTCCGCCAGCAGGACGAGGGAGTTGCTGTTTTCGGCTTCCTCATTCAACTCCAGCGGGCCGAGCACGGACAGCTTTCCGCCGTCCAGCGGCAGTTCGTCCCCGCCGGAGAGCCAGGTGATCTCATAATCCTTCTTTTTGATCGCTTTTTCGACGGGATGCTTTCCGTCTTCTTTCTTTAATACATAGTACTTTGACGTATATATCTTTTCAATGACAATCCCGGAATCCAGCAGGGCCTTCAGCCCGCCGACATGGTCGGCGTGGGTATGGGTCAGGATCACACCGGTCAGCCGGGTGACGCCTTCGCTTTGGAGCACATTGATCATTGTTCCAGAGCTCTTTTTGGTTCCGGTGTCGATCAGGTAGGCGCTGTCGCCGCTGCGCAGGAGCAGCGCGTCTGCTTTGCCGACGTTGATCGCAAGCAGGGAAAGCTCCGTGTCCGCGTTCGTTTCAGCACAGGAACAGGAGAACAACAGCGCCAGAACCAGTATGAATATAATGAAGGTCTTTTTCATTCCAATCCTCCTTCCTGACGTTTCCTGTTAAAGAAACGATTCAGCAGGACTTTGCAATCCGTCTCCAGCACGCCGTGCTCCCACACGGTGGAACCGTGAAGCAGGGGATCGGCCGGCAGATCATAGACGCTGCCGCAGCAGCCTGCTTCGGGATCGGCTGCGCCGAATACGCAGCGGCCCAGACGGCTCATCAGCAGCGCGCCGGAGCACATGGGGCAGGGTTCAAGCGTCACATACAGGGTGCAGTCCTTCAGGCGCCAGTCGCCGAGCGCAGCCGCGCCGTTTTTCAGGCAGAGCATTTCTGCGTGGGCGGTGGGGTCATTCAACGCCTCCCGCCGGTTATGATCGGCCCACAGGAGCTTTTCACCCAGAAAGAGGGCAGCGCCGACCGGCACTTCGTCTTCACGCAGCGCTTTTTCCGCTTCTTCCAGCGCGGTTCGCATTCCGATAACATCAAAGGATTTCATGCGCGGTCCTCCTCTCCGGGCGGATTGTCCGTGTTTGTACCCATTATTATGGACGAAGCAGGAAATGTCAACCTTCCCGGAGAATTGAAAATTGAGAACAAAAAAGATACAAAATCACATAGATACATGGGAAATAATTCAAAATGTAACCGATCGTATAACCGCGATATGGTACAATATAAGCGTAAACAGGAAGTGCATTCCCGAGATCGATACAAGCAGAAGGAGGAAACGATCCCGTATGAATAAACGCTCATGGCTGATGAAACTGATCGCGTTCACGATCGTGTTCGCTATGATGCTCAGTCCTGTCGGAATCTTCCGCAACCGGGCCGGATATGTAACCACTGCAGCGCTGGCTGAGGGGGAAGAAGTAACCGAACAGGTTACCGAACCGGAACCCGAGCCGGAATCCGAAGCGGAACCGGAACCTGAACCGGAACCGGAACCTGAACCGGCACCCGAACCGGAACCGGAACCGGCACCCGAACCGGAACCGGCACCGGTACCTGAACCCGAACCTGAACCTGAACCGGAACCGGCACCGGAACCGGAACCTGAACCCGAACCCGAACCGGCGCCCGAACCCGAACCGGAAAAAGAAGTCGTAACCGAACTGGAACCCCAGCCGGAATCCCGGATCGAAGAGATTGAAGAAGAGGATGACGACGACTGGGAAGAGGATGCGGACGACGATTTCGATGACGACGACGAGTTCGTAGAGTTTGACGATGATGAAGTTGCCGAGATTTCAGCGGATCTCCTGGAGCAGTTCAACAATCCGGACAGCTTCGAGCAGATGGAATTCAGCGGCAGCGCCGATATCAGCCTGAAGACGGCCAACTGGGATGAAAACTGGGACGGCCAGGTGACATTAATTGCCAAAGTGCAGGATACAAACCTGAGCTACCGGCTGGTCTGGGAAGCGAACGACGGGGACAGCCGCGGCTGGTTCACGATCGGAAGCGGCAGCGAATACAGTTACACCCTGACCAAGGACAATCTGGCCCGTGAAGCCAATCGCGAGTACCGGGTTGTAATGTTTACTGTTGACTGACACTAACTTCTTCATATTCTATCCTCCTTTTCCGGTGTATTCCTGATCAGAATATGCCGGATCCTTTTGTTTTCAACGGTTTCACCTCTTTGTCAGCTGTTTTTGCACCAAGCAAAAATACTTGCCAAAGGGTTGAAAGCCTGCTACAATGTAACCAAGCATGAAAATGTGAATTTTTTATTAAGCAGAATGACATAATCATGCAACATTCCTGGCTGTGTCAGCATATACACACAGTACAAGGAGGAGGGGCCCATGGCAGACACCATTCGTATCCAGATGATGGATCATTTCCTCATCTTTATCGATGAAAAAAAGACGGACCATCTTGCGGCCAAGTCCAAGAAGGGCGCGGCCCTTGTTCAGTATCTGATCCTGAACGAAGGTGAACCCGTTCCGAACCAGAAGCTGCTGACCTCTCTTTGGGACGAAGAAAAGAGCACCAATCCCGAAAACGCGCTGAAAACCCTGGTCAGCCGCCTTCGCGTGCTGCTGAACCAGATCGACCCGATCCTGGGTTCCTGTGTGGTGTCCGACCGCGGCGCCTATCACTGGCAGTGCCCGGAATGCATGACAATCGACCTGTATGAGATCGACGCGATCTTCAACCGCCTGGCGGAGCACAATGTTCCCGTGCCGGAACAGCGCCGTCTGTATAATCAGCTGCTGGAAAAATACCAGGGCGACTTGCTGCAACACAGTGAGCAGAACGAATGGGCGCTGGCGAAAGCCACCACGCTGCACAACAAATATATGGCGGCCGTGTACGCCTACATCGAACTGCTTAAATCCAAGGCGCAGTACGCCGACATCGTCAGCGTCTGCCGCCGCGCACTGGACGTGGACTCCTTTGACGACCGGCTGCATATGGAACTGATGTCCGCCCTGATCAAGATCAACCGGACGGGCGAGGCGCTGGTCCAGTACAAGCATGTGGTACAGCTGAACTACCGTTACCTCGGCGTCCAGCCCAGCGAAGACCTGCAGGAGTTCTACAAGCAGATCGTATCCGCCGGCAAGACTCTGGATTTCAACCTGGAATCCATCCGCAACGAACTGCGGGAGAGCGGAGACCGCCGCGGCGCTTTCGTCTGTGAATACGCCGTTTTCAAGGAAATCTTCAACCTGCAGATGCGGAACCTGGAACGCCTCGGCGCCACGATGTTCCTGGCGATCATCATGGTTTCGCCCTATAACGATAAAGAGATCGACAATATGCGCCAGAACCAGATCATGGACGGCCTGCTGGAGATCCTCAAGCAGAACCTGCGCAAAGGCGATACCATTACCCGGTTTGCCCCGACGATCTTCGCGCTGCTCCTGCCCACGGTCAACTACAACACCGGCGGCATGGTCCTGGAGCGGATCAAGCGGGTCTTCTACCGGAGCTATCCCAACAGCAATATCGTGTTCAACTACCGCGTCGGACCGCTGAGTTCCCAGGGCATGGCGCTGGATCATCCCGAGCTGGAGCCCAGGGAAGAATAATACAGATCAGACCGGGGAGCTGTCTTCCGGAAGGCAGCTCCTTTTCAACTGTTCAGGAAGATGAGAAAGAAGGGTATCCCTATGAAAAAACGCGTCGTAAGCCGGATCCTGCTCTCCCTGATGGCCCTGTGCCTGGCCTGCGCGGCGGTTCCCGGGGCAGCCCTGGCCGATCTGTCCCTGTCTCTGGGAAGTGAGAGACTGGTCAAGGGGAATATCATCTATCTGGGCAAAAACCAGTTCAACGACGATCTGCGCTGGCGTGTATTGCATATGGACGGGGAGAGGGCGCTCCTGATTACCCTGAACACGATCCGGATGGAATATATGTACGGCGATAAGGAATTCCCGTTTATCGACTACGACTATATCGATGATTTTTCCGACGGGGAACCTGTGTACGACAGCTGGGAAAAGAGCGGAATCCGGAAACTCTGCCGGGATCTATACCAGTCCTGGAAGCGGGGCGGTGCGGAAAAACTGGAAGCGCAGGCAATCCTTTCCACCGATATCGAGGAAACGGAAAGCTATCGCGGCGGTCGGTTTGATTTTGAGTTCCTGCCGCGGTCCATCAAGGGAGAACTTTTTTTTCTTCTTTCCGCCCGGGAAGCCGACCTGTATTTTGACAGCGAGGCGGACCGAATTGCGAACGGGCCGGACCGGGAACCGGTCTGGTGGTGGCTCCGTTCTCCCATACACCATGAATCGATTTATCTGGACAGGAGTTATATCATCGCGACGGTGGACGACGGCGGCTGGCTGAATTCGCTGGACGTACTCCAGAACTACAACATTCCCTTTGCCGGGTTCCGGCCGGCCTGTTATCTGGACATGACAAAAGTACTGTTTACGACAGAAGCGTCGAAGGACGGAAAACCGAAGGACGCCAATACAGCCTCCATGGAGCCGGTGACGGAAGGAAACGGAAAAGACCGGAAACTGACACTGCTGGACGAGAAACAGAAGTTTACCGTGGATACCGACGCTGTAACCGCATCGCCGGGCGGAAGCTTTTCCTTCAATTTTGAAGGTGCGGCGAAAAACGCTAAGACGGCAATTTCGGTCCTGATCTGCAGCAAAGAAGGAACCCCGCTGTACTACGGAAGCCAGGCGGCTTTCATGACAACCGAAGGTACAGCGGAGTTTCCGGTTCCCGCGGAGCTGGCTCCGGGGGAGTATATCCTGAAGGTGTTCAGCGAGATCCGAAACAACAAGACGACGAGCGATTTCGCCAGCGCATTTGCTGTCGTCGTTCTGACGGTGCAGTAAGGATCAGTCCGTAATCAGCAGGCGGGTGCACATGGAGAGATCCATATTCCTGCCCATCTGTACGCTGAAAGGATCCCCGTTGAGATCCCGGACATTGGTATTCAGCTGCAGGTGACCGTCTTCATCCCAGTAAAACAGTTCGTCACGGGTGGCGAAGACTTTGCCGCCGAACAGATTGGGACGGTTGTAATACAGATACTCTTCCACGGTGACCAGGTGATCTTTTGAAAAACGATACAGGTGGATCCCTTCCTCCAGAGGCTCAGCGTCCGAGAGGGAGGGATACATTCTGAGCAGCGCCCTCCGGAAAGATTCCTGCTGGTTGCGCAGCCAGATGTCGTTCATCTCCTGAAGCAGCCAGGTAACATTCCCGTCATCCAGGCGCAGGAAGGAGACATGTCCGTTTCTGTCCGTTTCCCAGCCGATGCCGTTTCCGCCGGAAGGAGGCGTCAGCAGCACGGAAATGCGGTCGGTCTTTCCCTCTGCATTGAAAGACACCGTGACGGTAAGCTCATTTCCGTCTTTCTCCAGGTTCCAGGACATGCCGGTCTTGTTCATGTCCTGGTCATAGATCCAGGTGCGGCTGCTGGTTTCCGTATAGCCGGGAATTTCGCCTTTTTTCAGCGGAACAGTATAGCTGAGCCGCGCTTCCTCCAGCACAGTCCGGGCCCAGACGTATTCCTGGCTGACGGACGGTTTTTTCGTCGGCCGCTGTTTCTTCGGATAGTCCTGCACCCGCATCTCGAAGATCATCCCTTTGTAATAACGCCAGTTTTCAACATTGGAATGGAAATCGAGCATATCGTCGTCGTAGGTTTCATAGCTTTCGCCGCGCATATTCCGTTTACAGGTGGCGAGGGCGACCCTGGTTGTGCCGAAGCCGTATTCGATATGGTCGTCGTCAATGACCCACTTTGAGAATTTAATAAACGGCGGATCGTATTTCGGGAAATCATACCCCGAAACATCCCCGGGCAGGGCCCGCAGGAAATCCGGAAGGTCGACCTTGACGGCATAGCGGGTGTCAAAACGGTGATACATCGCATGGTAAACGGTGGTTTCAAACAGTTCCTTGATAAACGAATCCTCGCCGCCGAATTCTTCATGATGTTTCGCGTACTGCTCATGGGTGCAGAGGAAATACTTTGTGGAAGAGCTGCTGCCCTTGTCATCCCAGGTGGGATCCGCATACAGCCATTTCCCGTCGATACGGACGATGTTCCAGGCGTGACCCATGCCCCGTGACCGTAAATATCCGCCGACCTGGAATGCCGGAATCCCTGCGTTCTTCAGCAGCAGGGCATAGAGGTTGGAATAGCCGCCGCAGACGGACAGACCGGTGGCCAGCGCGCTGAACGCGTCCTGGGACGCATCCGTCTGCTCCCCGATCTCTTTTGTATATTCTTCTCCGTCTGAGAAATCATCGTTGCCCCAGACAAACTTGTTGATCAGCCGGTATGCTTCCCGGTCATATTTGAGTTTGGAGGCTTCCCAGTCCTGAATCTTTTTGGCCGTCTCCCGGTCCGTTTCACCGTACAGGCTGTCCTTGGCTTCGTCCAGCATCTGTGCGATCCTGACCTGGGTTTCATCGTTTGGATCCAGCACGCAGAAAAAATCGCCCTCACAGATGAATTTATACAGTCCGGGTGTGTTGAACCGGAGGACGAGCCGGCTCAGTTCCTTATCATATTCAACAACCGTCACGTCCTTCGCCGTAATGGCCCGGGAACGGTCATACTCCTTCTGGTCAATCGCCCGTGGATTCCTGAAGGTCTGATAAGTCGGATCCCAGTCCAGCCGCTGGTAGATCAGGTTGCGCAGGATCTCCTCCTTCAGTTGGGAAGAAGACATTCCGTTCAGGGAAGTATCGGTAAAGTTCCGGTAGATCCGGACTGAGACGTCGCCGCTGGGACCGAGGGAATAGAGCGGCCCGTCGATAAAATCGATAAAGGTATAATACCCTTCATTGTTGTTGCCGAGCCGGAGCCGGGGCTCCAGTTCCTGGTCATCCCGGAGGAGCACGTCGATATAGGCGGACTGGATATAATCATGCACGAAGCGCTCCGCACTTTCGGAAAGCACATGGTCCTTCTGCATCGCGGATTCTTCCATGCCGAAGCGCGCAGCCTTTCCCGCGTCCAGCGCAGGATCCGCGCAAAGCCATTTTTCATCCAGTTCGCAGTAGGCCCAGACCCAGTCTGTTTCCGTTCCTTTCACGGTATATTTTCCGTCAACAAGAACGGTCCTGATCCGGCCCAGACTCATGATCAGCTGCAGCAGCGACGGATAGGCTTCTTGTGAAACGTAGCCTGTCAGCAGGGCGTTCACGGGATCTCGGCATATTTCCGCCAGGTCCGGCGGATCAGCCGGAAGCTTCGGCTTTACCCGCTTCTGGAGCCATTTGTACAGGGCTGTGCCGGTGGACACCTGGGAATTGGATTCATATTTATACAGTACTTCGTCCAGTTCGTTCAGAAGAGCCGCCTGGCGCTCTTCCGCCGGATCCAGGACATAGTAAGGTACGCCGCTGAGCAGGTATTTACCCGGTTTATTCAGCTGCACGGTGTAACCGTATCCGTCTTCCAGCCACCGGCCCCACTGCGTTTCATCTCCGGGTCCGCGGCCTTCACCGCTTTCGAAGACGCCTCTTTCCGGATCAAAGGAGAATACGCGGATCTCGTTTTTCCAGGCGTCCGGATCTGACGTATCCCGCCGCGATCCCGTAAGCATGACGGATACTACGGCGGCGCTGCGGACAATATGCGCACCCGGGATATAATTCCCGAATTCCTTTACTGCCTCTGCAGCCGAAGCCATACCCTGCGGCAAAAACGCTGTCAGCAGGATAACGACAAGAAACCAGGAAATGATACGCTTATTCATAACGGCACCGCCCTTCTGTAACGCCATCTTATCACAATGAAACACAATTCGTAAACAAGCGGAAGCATTGAATGTAAAAAGAAATATAAAAACATATACATTTATTTACAATGTAACCGTTTGTATAACCATAAATATGATATAATATCTTCGTAAACAAGGAAAACTGCCGATGAAGATGAAAGGAGGGAATGGGCAATGTACTGGAAGAATAAGGGGAAGAAGCTCCTGTCAGTGCTCCTTGCAACGATGCTTTTGGTTTGCTTGTTCCCTGTGGTATATGCGGAGGCTCCGGATACGGATGAGCCGGTGGAAAATGTAACCCCGCTTGTGTCAGACGTTCAGGATGAAGTAACCGAAGGGGACGAGCCGACCGAAGAACCCACTGAGGAACCGACCGAAGAACCAACGGAAGAACCTACTGAGGAACCGACTGAAGAGCCGACCCCGGAACCCACGGAAGAACCAACACCGGAACCGACAGCGGAACCGACCGTCGAACCGACCCCTGAACCTACGCCGGAACCCACGCCGGAACCGACAAAAGAACCCGATACCTATGAGGAAGAAGTAACGCCGGATCCTGACCCTGTCTGGGATCCTTCCGAGGAAGAAGACGAGCCGGAGGGAGACGACGAAGAATCCATTGAGGAAGAAGACGAGGACGAAGAACTTTTCGAGTTCGACGATGACGACAACGGAAGCGTTTCCGAGGAGCTGCTCGAGCAGTTCAACAACCCCGATACTTACGAACACTTTGAGTTTTCCGGTACGGCGGACATTGAACTGAAACAGGCGAAGTTTGCTTATGGCGATACGGTTACCCTGATTGCCTGGGTCAAAGATGTGAATATGAGTTACCGCTTAATATGGGAAGCGTCAGACGATGACGAACGTGGCTGGTTCACAATCGGCAGCGGATCAGAATACTCTTTTATCGTGACACCCGAGAATATTAACAGAGAATATAGAGTTGTACTATTTTCGGTAGATTGAGAAA
This sequence comes from uncultured Clostridia bacterium, assembly GCA_946414315.1. Taxonomy (GTDB): domain Bacteria; phylum Bacillota; class Clostridia; order Christensenellales; family Aristaeellaceae; genus Aristaeella. The sequence goes on along the minus strand of CAMKNZ010000027.1, from coordinate 14,132 downwards.
AATCACGCTTTCTTTTAGAAAGCGCGATTTTACTACCGGGAAACAAGGTAAACAGATCTTAAACAGAACAAGAAAGAACGATTTGTAATAAAGGAATATAATCGCAACAGATGCGCAGACGAAGATTGCAATAAAAAACCACCAAAGTATTGAAAACTAAGACGAGAAGTGGTATATTGTATCGGTAGAAACTACGCATCTATTGATCAGAACCCATAGATAACTTGCGAATGCGGGATATACCTGCATCGCGTTTACTACATAAGGTAAACGTTTATAAAGGGGTAGGGTTTGTATGATAGATTATATAGGGAAATGCGATTCGGGGAGAGAAAAAACGCAAGAAATATGGAGTAAAAATACAAAGATCCACTTACGGACAAGGACCGAAAAATACACAAAGGGAGCGTATGTCATGAATATGCGGTTGAAGAAAGTCATCTCTATTCTGTGCCTTGTGACCATGCTGTTTGGCAACCTGTCGCTGGACGGTTTGTTTGGCAGTTCCGGGCAAAGCGCGGCGGCGGAAACACTCCAGCAGGAGCGTGTAGACGCCACGATGCAGGCCGGAGAGAAACGGGGAGGCACCGTTAATGCCTATGACACCTGCAACATTCGCCTGAAGGCGAACCAGGGGAAAGCTCTGAAACTGGTTGCCGAGGGAATGAATCTGTGGGTAAAAATTGTCAACGAGCAGGATGGCAGCAGCCGCCGCTATACATCAGCAGACGGTAAGCTCCAGGCCAGGTGGGTAGCTGATACGGGAAGCTATCTGCTGATTTTTGGCGCTCAGGAAGAAGGTGCGTCCGGTTCGTTTACCGTGTCTGTGACCGAAGAAGAGGAAAAAACAGACTCCGATCCGGAAAACGTATCCGAAGAGGAGACTGATCAAACAGATGATAGTGCCGAGGAATTAAACTTGACAGATGCGGAAAAAGAAGAAGAATCATCTCAGAACCTTGAAGCCGAAGGATCTGAGCAGGGAGGGACAGAAGAAAAACTAGACGAGGAGAAAACAGACTCCAGTCAGGAAAGTGAAGAATCAAACGCAGAGAATCCTGAACAGGAAGAAATAAAAGCGGACAAGTCCGAAGTAACAGAAAAACAGAACGATGAAGAAACTGATGCAGAGAATCCCGGTCAGGAAGACGTGAAAGCGGACGTAATCGAAGAAACGGACGAACAGAACGATGAAGAAACTGATGCAGAGAATCCTGGTCAGGAAAATGTAAAAGCGAACGAAGGCGGAGAAACGGATAATAAGAACGATGAAGATACTCAGCCTGAAGCGTCAGATAATACGGGCCTGAATGAAGAAACAACTGAAGATTTATCCGATGCCGAGGATGCAAAAACAGACAAACCTGAGGAAACAGAAAAACAGGCAGATGGCGAACCGGTGACAGAAGAAACCGGCAGTTACGCCGATAAAAAAACTGATCAGGAAGAAAACACCATTGACAAGACCCCGGGTGAGAATAAAGACGAAGATATAGACGATATTACGAAAAAAGAAACAGAAACTGCTGATCAGACATCCGTAAAAGAGTATACACTGAATACAGGCAGCAGCATCAGCGACACACTGCTCTCCGGCCAGAAAGCAAAGATTCTGGTCAAGTGCGGAGCAAACCCCAGCGTCACCCTTACTCTGAATGCTGAACCGAACAACGTAAATGTGTCCATTGACAGCAACGCACAATTTATCAGAGACGATAACGGCGCCTTGACCTGCGACCTGGACGAGGTGGCTTTCCAGAAGTTCAACGCAGTGATTTCAGCCGGAGAAGATCTTTCCTTCACCCTGACTGCCTCTGCCCGGGAGACTGAGGAAGCAGTCAGGAACGAAGAAGAAAAAAATAACGAAGAAATTGCCGGTGAATCCGCCGAAGGCGGCAAGGAAGCAGCTTCCGGTAACAAGGAAGACGAAACCGGAGAGAAGGACGAAGAAGGTTCTGAAAAAGATTATATTGAGGAAGATGAAGAAGGCCTCACAGAACTGCGGAATGAATCAGTAACCATCAGAGCTCTGGATAACGAGATTCCCGCAGGTGCGGTTCTGGATTATGACTTCTATCCCGAAAACGATAGCGATCTGGACGCGCTGGTGCAGCTGCTGCCCGGTAACGCGCCGCAGAATATGGCTAAGGGCGGCCTCCGGAAAATGAACGCAAAATCCGCCCCCGCACCGGAAGAAACGAACAACAAATCCGGCTCCATACCCGGATATATCGCTTTTGATGTCACGCTGAGAAACAATGGAGAAGAGATTCACGAAGGCGAATTTGCCATCACAGTTTCACTGCCGAAAGCTGTGAACATGCTGGCGAAACTGCCTGAGAATGCAAACCTGGATACCCTCAGCTTCAAATACCAGATGTATCATATTGTCAAGGGTGAAGACGGATCCCAGACGCCTGTTGAGATCGGCGTGGATGTCGATGAAGAAGACGGCGTGATTAACGGAGTGTCCTTTACCACTGACGGTCTCAGTGACTTTGTGCTGAAGTATACGGTAGAATTCCTCTTCAACGCAGAAGCTTGCATCGTATCTCTCGGTGAAATCAGCATTGCTGATATCGCATCCAGACTGAATATTATTTATGATGAAAAAACGGATCAGGTTACATTGAATGCACAGGATGATGAAAATGGTTCTGCACCGATTATGCTGCAGGATGGCATCCTGACTGTTTACAGGTCCTTTACCGACGCTGAACTGATTCTTGTGACCGGGTCCGGTACACATACCGTAACTCTTGTTTATGAAGATAACTGGAGTGATTATGCGGTTCTGAATTCGGAAACAGAAGATTATAAGGTGACTTTGGATTTGACAGAAAGCGCGCTGCCTCCCGCTGTTTATCGAATCGGACTGGATTGGGTTGCTGCAACCGAAGATCAGATTCTGGCGATTGAGCAGGAGCTTTCTGAAGACCTGGGTGACGGCATCACCAAGGTCGCCCATCTGCCCCGTGATAACGAGATTCTTCTCCTGGATCTCAGCATCGTTGACACCGGAACGGGAAAGACGGTTGAGCCTTCGGGATCTGTCAGGGTCACGATTGAAAAAGATGGCATGATACTGCCTGCCGTGATTCATTTTGTCGACGATGAAAATCTGGAAACCATCCCGGTGGAAGATAACTCCACATTCTCAACCGACAGTTTCTCACTGTTCTATCTTGATATTTACACAGTTGATTTTTCTTACGAGGGATATCAGTATTCTCTGCCCGGGCATGCCGATTATGAACTGGAAAAGGTTCTGGCTCGTTTTGACATCACCGGCACAATCACCGAAACTCCTGAACTGATACGCACCGTTGATCTTGGCGGACCGCAGGATTGTCTGTACCTGAAGGAAGAAAACGGAACCTGGTACATCTGCTCTGACAGTGCGTTTGACGATGCGTTCGATCTTTCCGTCACTGTGGACGGAACGGTCTATGTTATTACAGTCACCGACGCCAGAAAAGCGAAGCTGAAGGACACATGGACAGAGATTCTGATCAAAAAACAATGGGTCAAATCCAACGGCACCCCGATGACGGATGAAGAAGCTCTGGATGCAGGTTTGACATCTTCCTATCTTGTATATGGATATGAATATACGCCGGCAGACCTGATCCGACTTCATTTCGTTGACAGCGAAGGCCATGAAAACAGCGATAGTACTGTTATTGTACCCGCAGGGCAGATTCATCTGACTCTGTACAATACCCCTGCGACGGCTGGTACAGGATACCTCTTCAGCCAAGCTCCCACAGCGGCTAATCCGATCGTCGATCCTTCCCATAACCTGAATATGCTGACGGATATTGCCATTTCTTCCCACAGCGTCACGCTTGACACAGGTACTGCCATCAATTATTGGGACCTGGATCTGGATCTGTCCGATTACATTGACGAACTGACAGATGTTTATCTGGGCATCATGCCTTCAGGCGAATCCAGCGGCATTGGTTATTTCAATAGCAGCACATATCCGAGTCATGACGCTGAGATCGGTGCTTCTACCCATGCGCTGGACATGCAGTTCCGAGGCACCTGGGAGCATCAGACCTATCGGGATGTTTTTGTCGACAATATTCCTGGAAACGGCACAAATGTTAACGCTCCCGGTGAACCTATCATGCGCGTTCCGCTGACATCCTCCGGACAGAAGTATTTTGCGTTCTCCATTGTGGAACGGGGAACCACGCCGGAAAACCTCAGCTACACAACATCCATTTCCTGGAACCATGGCGCAGACGTCCTGCATACAAACGGTATGACCGGCTGGGGTGAAGAAATGTTCATCACCTCGCCGAACCACGGAAACAACGTGGTCACGATTACCAATACACTGCGGGATGAAGTAAACGTGCCTGTTGAAAAGAACTGGCCGTTCATGGATGAACATGGCGAATACGATTGGGAAGCCACGTTTGTGCTGCAGTGGGCACCCCTCTATGACGGGGAAAGTGTACCATCCAGAAAGTTTGTGGAAGTACAGCCTGAGCAGTATATCACAATCAACAAGGCTATGATGACCAGTCCCAATGCTTCTCTGGAAAGCAGGACATTCAAGAATCTGCCGCTGTATGGTGAGGATGAAAACGGAACATTCCGTTATCTGTACTCCGTTGAGGAGGAATCTTATACCATTACCAATAACGGAACAACTGTCGCGACTTTCACACGCAACAGAGACGGAGCCAATACTTATACCGGTACCAATGTACCTGAGTTTATTCCTTATTATCCGCACGATGCCGGTGAACTGAGTGCGAATCCCAGTGACTACAAGATTCTGGTAACAAATGCGCAGAAACATACAGAGTCGAACCAGAATATAAATATCACCGTCAATAAGACGTGGGATGATCACTCCATCCTACTGGATGAAGACCATGATTATAAGGCCACTTTCAAAATCCAGCGTTATGACCAGAAATCGGAACGTACGATCCAGGAATATGATCCGGATTCGAAATATGCGATTAATTTTTATGACAGAGGAACCTACTCCCATACTGACTATGTGGAGAAAGGTATAAGGGTCAGACTGCATTTCACGGTAATCAATCAATCGTGGGGTACTGCGCAGGTGGTCGTTTCAAGCGATCCTGCTGTCTTCGAACGGAAAGACTTTTCCATGGGTTGCGGATACGGTGCTGATTACGAAAAGTATTCCACGTGGTTTGTTCCGACCGAAGATGTTAACATTTATTTTGAAACTAACAGTTGGAATAATGAAAGTGCCGCAGTAGATGTCAAAAATGCGACCGTGGAGGATGATGCTACCGCATCTGATCCGGTGGCAGATACAGTTTATAACGAAGAGAATCATACGTTTGTTCTCAGCCTGGCAGAGAACAACTGGTCCACCATTCTGACCGAACTGCCGCTGGTTGAATACGAAAATCTGGCAGACAAGCAGATCATTCACCATTATTCCTACTACTTTGTTGAAGTGCCGGAAGAAACAAGTCCGTCCGGTTATGCTCCGTCTTACTACCGTTATGATACGGTTGGCACTGAGAGGGTACTGGCGCTTGGTGACGAGAACAACCGTATAAATTACGACGGTGAGCACATCACAGTAGTGAATAATAAAGTTGAACTGCGCGTCAAGAAGGATTGGCGTGGCATCAACAAGGATATGTGGATTCATTATCCCAACGCCAAGTTTGATCTATATGTTACCAATAGAAAAGGTCAGGCAGGACGGCTTTTACGAACCTATGAGGAAAGTGTTACGGCTGCGGACGAACAAATCCTGAATGCGGCTAATGATTGGACATGGACACCAATCAGCAACGTTCTGGATGGTGTCAGTGAAACTGATTATGTGTACGCGGTAGAACGGACCGATGCTATGACAGCAGATCCCAGCACCGGCGATCCCGGCTGGGACGGTAGCAAATATCAAATCTGGATGTATTATGATGATGATGGAAATGGAAGCCAAAGCCAAGCATATATGGCAGCGGTCAATCCTTTCAGCGGAACATTCACCATCATGAATGCGCTGGATTCAAACGATTATATTCAGATTGACCTGAAGAAGAAATGGATGGAGTGGGGTACTCCAACATCCTGGGATACGACAACCGGAGAATGGAAACGCCTGCATGATCTCGTGATGGGTTTCTATGTTTACCGCCGTGTCTGGGATGAACCGATTCAGGAGCAGTGGCAGTACCCGAACGATCATATCATTTCCGGCGGTGTGCTTGGATGGTCAGATTATGGGAATGAGATTTTGGTCGGCTATGACAGCCATGGAAACCGCGTGCTGGATCCTGGCGGTAACAATTTTGAACTAATTAATGGTGACGGTGGCAACTGGCACTGGACAATTAACAATTCAAATGACCATAACAATACAACCAATGACCGTGTCGGTCTGCCAACCCAGGGATGGTATACGAAGCCAGATGGTACTACTGTATGGGCATATTTTGAATACATTCCGCGTGAAACCGGCATCTGGAAGAACCTGAAAAAGGATCCGGTAGATGATCCGGAAATATCTTGGTTCTCTAACTCAGTTCCATTGCAGTCCAAATATGGCGGAGGAGCACATCAACCAAACGAATTTAAAAGAGATATAGGACAGGATCAGGACCGTCTGATGAACGGTCAGGCATATGATCTGACGGTTTCCAAAGAATGGACCGGCGAAAACTGGGATACTCGCGAGGTATATGTCAAGATTTATCGTCAACTGCGTCAGGGAGGCGAACTGGAGGATTATACTGAAGAGCTTGCCCGTGACAAATATATGGGTAACCTGATTGGTTATGCTGCGGATCCCAGCATGATCGATACAACCAATAAGTGGATTGTCTTTACACCCAGCAAATCCAGCCTGTATATTGACAAAGTATTGAGAACGCATCCGACTTCCAGTGGTACCAACCTTTATCGCTACTGGATTGTGGAAGTCGGCTATAAAGACAGTCACGGAGTCGTTCACCAGACTGGTTCAGGGCATACCAATCAGTATTCTGTCAATGAGCCTGATCTTCTGAAGTTGAAACCTCAGTATTATTTCCGGAATGGTAATACCTGGTCAAGTGCAACCATTCAAAGCGAGAACGGTCAGGGAAACGTCGGTATTGAAATCGGCAACAAGGGTTCCAACCACCTGATGGTTCAGAACTCTCCCACCCGTGACTTTGCCGTGTATAAAAAATGGCTTAATCCGGAGGGAAATTCATTACCAGAAGATCAGATACCGATTGATCAGCTAAAAATCTTTGTTACACAGAAGAGAACTGCTTCAATCGGAGGCGCGACGGTAAGCTATGCACAGCCGGTACTGTTTGGTGGAAATGATTATCTTACCATTACCAAAGCAAACAGCGCGAACTATGCGCAGTTAGTCGCATCTGACTACCCGACGGCAGACGTACCACAGCATTATACATCCACAATTACAACAGATGATACATATGGCGCCTGGGCGCTGTATATCAGCGGACTTCAGGAGAACTATCTTGATGAAAATGGCAATCTATGGGTCTGCACCTATCAGATCACAGAAGACCCGGAATTCCATACGCAGTACCCTGCATTTGTGACAGAAGTATCTGCCAATGGGATTATTAACCGCGATAACCGCAATATTACCATCAGCAACATCAAAATGGAAGGCGGGATTCTGCAGGTCAATAAGGTGATTGCGGAAGGATCTGACAACGAAACGGAAGATCCCTTCACATTTACGATTGTGCTGACTCCGCCCACTGAAACAGATCATCAAGGTAATATACATGTCACGGATGTAATGGGTCCCAATGCACAAGATGTCCTCAAGAAGCTTGTTATTGATGAGGAAGATACAATTCTTATCGGAACACCAACGGCAATTATCGATCCGGATACCAAGGTCCTGACCATCACGATTACACTTGCCGGCCGCGGAAGCTTCAGCCTGCGTAATGTAAAAACCGAAACGACATATGAGATTACAGAGGCACCGGCTTCAGGCTGGAATTTGCAAAGTGAAGTTTATACGAAGGAAGGTACCGTGTACGCAGATGGCGATGAACATATCATCACTCAGCGCGACACGGATACAGCGACCTTCACCAACGAGGAAGTCCAGGAAACGAGCATCGTCGGTACCAAGACCTGGGTTGGAGACACAGCCGCAGGCCGTCCGACAGAACTCGACATTTCTATGACAAAAAACGGCGCAGACGTTACGCTGCAGCAAACGGATGTAAATGATCCATACTATCTGAGCTGGTCCAAACCCACGGGCAGCAATGTGTGGACCTATACAATTACCCATGTGCCGGATGACGGAAGCGAATATATTATCACTGAAACACAGCCTCGAGGATATACGGCGGATGGTCTTTCCGGCACTGTGAAACAAGGTAATTCCGGGCTCCTCGGACCGGACTTTGTGAATACGCTGAGTCTGCAGGAACTGATGGTTACAAAGACGGTGAACCTGAACGGCAATCCTGACAGTACACACGGCGGGGAAGCAAAGACATTCCATGTCGGTCTGTTCGCAGACGAAGCCGGTACGACACTGGCCACGGCTGCGGATGTCGGCGGGACGAACCCGCAGCCCATCACGGTGGCCTCCGGTGCCGCGACCGGTACCGTAACCTTCACCGGACTGATGGTGGGTAATACCTACTATGTCTTTGAAACCAATGCCAGCGGCCAGAAACTGTCGGTGGGGGACAAACTCGGAGAATACACGGTTACTGCTTCAGGTATTGCCAAGACAATAGTGAACGGTACAAACACCGCAAACATTGCAAACAACAAGAACACAGGTTCTGTAACGATAAAAAAGACCAAGAGCGGAGAAACTGTGAGCAAGACGACCTATAAGATCGCCCTGAAGAGCAGTGACACGCCAGCGGTTTATTACAACCTGAATGGAACCACATCCCCCACTGCGGTGTGGGAGGAGGTCACTGCCGGAGATGCTGTCGGAAAGACATGGACTAACCTGCCGGCCGGAAAGACATATGTAGTCGAGGAAGATAGAGAAGACGCTGGCGTAGACCATTATAACTTAACGGTCACAGGAGACGGCAATCTTACACTGTCTGATACCGCAAACGCTACAGCATCGACAACCGTTAACAATGATTACCAGCCGAAGCCTGGCAGCCTGAGTATCACAAAAGCTGTAACAACCGAATCTAACGCGACAGGCGTCAGCTTCACGGTGAATGCGGTATTCACCCCTGCTTTTGATGCGACAACGCTGACGGTTACCGGCGGTACGGCGGGCACGGCGACAACAGCCGACGGTTCTGTTACCGTACCGATTACCATCGTCGGCACAGGTACAGTAACGATTGCCAACATTCCTGCGCATACAACCTACATTGTCACTGAACCGGCGAATACCATGCCGGCAAACTGGCGGCTGATTACGGACGGTATCGTATATTCTGACAGCGCAAAGAGTATAGCACCCGAAGAAACGACAGATACGGTAACTGTTACCAACGAGCAGACAGGCAGCCTGATCATCAATAAGGCTGTAACAATCGGCGGGCTTGCAATTGACAGTATTGCTGACAGTCTGAAAGGACTGGCAGACGGCAATTATACCTTCAGAGTATATCTGGATGACGGAACAACCCGGGCGACTAAAGCGGATGGATCTGAAATCAGTGATATTACGATTACCGTCAGCAACGGTGTCGGAACGCCTTACGAAGTTACAGGGCTTTCTATCGGGACGTACATTGTCAAGGAAGTATCCGGGGACAACCACGCGGTCACCCTTGATCAGACGGCTGTATCCAACGGTATTGAGGTAAACGTTGCAGGCGGCAAGACAGGGGGAAATGTTGACACATACGGCATTGCGACCGCCACCAATAACTATGAGACGATCGAGATTCCGGTACTGAAGACGTGGACGAACGCGGTACCGGCGGCAGGGGACTACGTCAAGATCGGGCTGTACAACGGAACGAATGCGGTGAAGCAGCCCGGGACAACAGACGATTATGTGCTGACGATCAGCTACGATACGACGAGCAACAGCTGGCCGACGACAGCGTCGAGCTTCACGGGTCTGCCGAAGTACGACGCGAACGGCGCCGCGATCACGTACACGGTGAAGGAGACCGAGGTTAAGTACGGTGACATCACAGTCAGTACGGAAGCGGATATCGCGAATGTATTCGGCAGTGCAAACAAGAGCGGAACAGTCACGTCAACGGGCACAATCAGCACGACAGAGATCAATAACAACCAGCAGACGACGGAGGTTACGGTTGAGAAGATCTGGAAGCCTCTGAGCAGCGACGCGGCCGAGAGCGTAACGCTGAGCCTGTACAAGGGCAGGACAGCGGCGGATGCGGCGACGAAGGTGACTGACATTGTGCTGGACGGCACGAAAGAAACCGCGGCGACCGAGATCGACGAGAACGACACGACGGCCGGGACACAGCAGGAAGACAGCGCATGGCACGCGGTCTTCAGCGGACTGCCGAAGTACGCCCAGGATACGACGGGTCTGTACGAGATCGTGTACGTGGTGAAGGAAGGAACGGAACCGGACGGCTACAGCGTAAGCTACAGCGGAGACGGAGCCGGGACGGACTACGTAATCAGCGGCGGCACGGTCACGAACACGAAGAACCCGGGCGATCTGAGCCTGAAGAAGCTGGTAAGCGGAACAGGCGCAGATGAGAACAAGGAATTTGCGTTTACAATTACACTGACATTCCCGGCAGCGCTGGAAGAAGCGACTAGTTACGCGACGACAATTCAGACAGGCAGCGAAGCGGCAACAGCCGGAACTGCACTGAATGCGAGCGCGGGCGCGACAGGACTGACGGCGACAGTGAACCTGAAGCACAACCAGACGTATACGATTCAGGGACTGCCGGCAGGGACAGCGTATGAAATTGCAGAAACGGATTACTCGACAGACGGCTATTCCGCGACTGCAACGAGCGGAACGCTGACGGGTACGGTTCCGGGCGGCGCGGTGGCAACAGCGGATGTGGCGGTAGAAGTAACCAATACGTTCAGTTCCGCGACGCTGACAGTGAGTAAAGCGATTGCCGGTAACGCGGCGAACGCAAACGACAAGTTTAACTTCACAGTCACGTTTGCGAACAAGGATGGAGCGCATAACGGCGTAACATTCCAGTATACAAAGACCGGAGATACGGCAGCGACAGCGTGCGCGTTTGCGGACAATCAGGACTGCACGGTCACAATGGAGCTGAAGGCGACGGAATCCGTAGTATTCGAAGGACTGCCTGTGGGCACGGCATTCACGGTGGATGAGACTTCGAAGGATGGAAACGGATACGCCACGACGGTTACGGCGACAGGCGCGACAGAGAACGCGGACAAGAGCGTCAGCGGAACAATTGACAGCACAGCGTCTGCCACGGTTGCATACACGAATACAAAGAACAGCACGACGGAAGAAGCGACGAAGGCGTGGCAGAACGGCGACGGAAGCAGTGTAACGTGGCCTGCGGAAGTGACGAGCGTAGAGTTCACGCTGTACAAGACGGTGAACGGTGTAAAGAGCATCGTAAGCCTGGCGGACGTGCAGCTGACGGACAGCACACTGACGAGCTTTACGAATCCGGTGACGATCACATCGGCAACGACCGGACTGAAGGCTGAGTGGGAGAACCTGCCGACACAGTATTATGTGACGACGGGAAGCGCAGGCTGGTACGCAGCGACCTACAGCGCTGAAGAGACAAAAGTCACGCTGAGCAGCGGTACGGTACTGACAACGGCGGCAGAAATTACCGCTGCGTATAATCCGAACGCGACAACTGAAACCCAAAAGACAATCACCAATACAATTCCGACGATCGAGATTCCGGTGCTGAAGAGCTGGACGAACGCGGTACCGGCGGCAGGAGACTACGTCAAGATCGGACTGTACAACGGAACGACGGCGGTCAAGCAGCCCGGGACAACAGACGATTATGTACTGACCATCAGCTACGACGCGGTGAACAACAAGTGGCCGACAGAGGCAACGAGCTTCACGGGGCTGCCGAAGTATGACGCGAGCGGCGCAGCGATCACGTACACGGTGAAGGAAACCGAAGTCAGGTACAGGGGCATCACGGTCAATACGGAAGCGAACATTGCGGCAGTATTCGGCAGTGCAAACAAGAGCGGAACAGTCACGTCAACGGGCACAATCAGCACGACAGAGATCAATAACAACCAGCAGACGACGGAGGTTACGGTTGAGAAGATCTGGAAGCCTCTGAGCAGCGACGCGGCCGAGAGCGTAACGCTGAGCCTGTACAAGGGCAGGACAGCGGCGGATGCGGCGACGAAGGTGACTGACATTGTGCTGGACGGCACGAAAGAAACCGCGGCGACCGAGATCGACGAGAACGACACGACGGCCGGGACACAGCAGGAAGACAGCGCATGGCACGCGGTCTTCAGCGGACTGCCGAAGTACGCCCAGGATACGACGGGTCTGTACGAGATCGTGTACGTGGTGAAGGAAGGAACGGAACCGGACGGCTACAGCGTAAGCTACAGCGGAGACGGAGCCGGGACGGACTACGTAATCAGCGGCGGCACGGTCACGAACACGAAGAACCCGGGCGATCTGAGCCTGAAGAAGCTGGTAAGCGGAACAGGCGCAGATGAGAACAAGGAATTTGCGTTTACAATTACACTGACATTCCCGGCAGCGCTGGAAGAAGCGACTAGTTACGCGACGACAATTCAGACAGGCAGCGAAGCGGCAACAGCCGGAACTGCACTGAATGCGAGCGCGGGCGCGACAGGACTGACGGCGACAGTGAACCTGAAGCACAACCAGACGTATACGATTCAGGGACTGCCGGCAGGGACAGCGTATGAAATTGCAGAAACGGATTACTCCAATGACGGGTATTCAGCGTCTGCAACGGGCGGCAGCCTGACGGGCACGATTCCGGGAGGCGTTGCAGCGACAGCGGACGTGGCGGTTGAAGTGACGAATACGTTCAGCTCCTCCACGCTGACGGTAAGCAAAACGGTCAGCGGCAACGCGGCGGATGCGGATGACGAGTTCGGATTCAGGATCACGTTTGCGAACACGACCGGGGAGCACAACGGCGTGACGTTCCGGTACACGAAGACCGGAGCGACCGCAACGAGCTGCACATTCGAGGACAACAAGGACTGCGAAGTAACGCTGAACCTGAAGGATGCGGAATCCATAGTATTCGAGGGTCTGCCGGTAGGCACAGCGTTCACGGTGGAAGAGACTTCGAAGGACGCGAACGGATACGAGACGACGGTCACGGCGACGGGTGCGACAGAGAACGCGGACAAGAGTGCCAGCGGAACGATCAGCAGGACGGCGGCGGCGACAGTCAGCTACACGAACACCAAGAACAGCACAACTGAAGAAGCGACGAAGGCGTGGCAGAACGGCGACGGAAGCAGTGTAACGTGGCCTGCGGAAGTGACGAGCGTAGAGTTCACGCTGTACAAGACGGTGAACGGTGTAAAGAGCATCGTAAGCCTGGCGGACGTGCAGCTGACGGACAGCACACTGACGAGCTTTACGAATCCGGTGACGATCACATCGGCAACGACCGGACTGAAGGCTGAGTGGGAGAACCTGCCGACACAGTACTATCTGACGACGGGAACAGCAGGCTGGTACGAAGCGGCGTACAGCGTCGAAGAGACGAAGGTCGTTCTGAGCGACGGTACGGAGCTGACGACAGCGGCAGCGATCGCGGCGGCATACGGTCCGAACGCGACAACAGCGACCAACAAGGTTATTACCAATACAATTGAAACAATTGATATCCCGGTACTGAAGACGTGGACGAACGCGGTACCGGCGGCAGGGGACTACGTCAAGATCGGGCTGTACAACGGAACGAATGCGGTGAAGCAGCCCGGGACAACAGACGATTATGTGCTGACGATCAGCTACGATACGACGAGCAACAGCTGGCCGACGACAGCGTCGAGCTTCACGGGTCTGCCGAAGTACGACGCGAACGGCGCCGCGATCACGTACACGGTGAAGGAGACCGAGGTTAAGTACGGTGACATCACAGTCAGTACGGAAGCGGATATCGCGAATGTATTCGGCAGTGCAAACAAGAGCGGAACAGTCACGTCAACGGGCACAATCAGCA
>CAMKNZ010000026.1 GCA_946414315.1 uncultured Clostridia bacterium | reverse complement strand
CAAGGGAAAATGGTTTCTGTTTATTGCGATTATAATATTTATGGTATGCTTAGAGATGATTATGTGGGCTTGCAAGGTATAAATAGTCAGGTAAATTCCGGTTTGTCGGACTGATGTTGAACAGGAAAACCGGAATTCAGGCGGAGTAAAGTATAGTAAGCTGACCAAGATGCCCGGCCACCATTGCGGCGGTCGGGCTATAATTCTCTTTGACCGTTTTTTGCTTCGCTTCGAACCCCTTGGCTGTCAGTTTTCCGCATTCCATCTTTTTGTGTCTCCCTTCTTTATTGTGTCTTGCGGCTTGCTGACAGCTTACGGAGACACGGGTGAAAAGCAAGGCCGGAGGGAAAAGTATTTTTCTCGTCATGATACGGTAGAAGATGTCCGGCTCTGAAACGTCGCCTGCGGATATAGCGCAACCTGAAGTTGCGCGATTTCCTGAAACGGCGCCTGTGAGTTGGTGTGAAAGCTGCCTGCTCTGTGTTAATCTATCCTTGCGACGCGGAGCAAAGCACTGTCAGGGAAAACAAAACACAGAGAAAAAGGAGAAGGAACATGAGCTTTGGCAAGAATCTTCAGTATCTGAGGCAGCTGAGCGCAAATATGACACAGGAAACGCTGGCAGAGAAGCTGAACGTAAGCCGCCAGACAATCTCAAAGTGGGAAATGGACGCGGCGAATCCGGAAATGGACAAGGCGCTTGAAATCTGCAAAATCTTTAACTGCTCCCTGGATAATCTTTTCCGGGAAGAAATGGATAAGCGGAGCGACGCGTATTCCAATCTCCGTACTGAGAAAGTCGAGGGATTCCGCTATGTGGCGTATACAGTGATCAGCCGCGAGCCGGAAGCGGACGCCATCGGCAGGATGTACAAATGCGCGGAAGAGAACGGGATCGCGGATCCGAAAGTCATCGGCTGGGATTTCCCGAGGCTGTCGCAGGAGCAGGTGAATGTGTTCAACATGCATGGATATACCGCTGCATTGATCCTGCCGAAGGGTGTCACGCCTGAAGGGTATGAAATTAAAGAACAGCCCGCGCATAAATACGCCGCGATTCATATTGACAGGCCGTTTGACAATCCCTTTGTAACGATACCGGGAGCCTATCACACCCTGCAGGATTATATGAGGACGAACGGGCTGATCCATGTGGAAAATGAAGTGATCCCCGGCTTTGAAACAGACGGCGAAGGCATGGATGTCTATATTGCCTGCCGGTAAAGGGACAGGGGGACAGATTTGTGAATTTACAGTTCATGAAAGCAGGGACTTCTGACGCCCTGGTGCTGAACAGCATCTCCAAACAGGCTTTCGACAGTGATGTGGAGGTGGGAGCTGCTTCTCCGGGCGGGCCGCCCGGATATCAGTCCGTCCCGTTCCATCTCAAAATGGCCCGGATGAACAATCTGTTCAAACTGGTTGATGAGAACGGCGTAATCCTTGGCGGCGCGATTCTGTTCCGCCAGGGGAACACGCTGAACATCGGAAGAATATTCATCGACCCGCAGCACTTCCGGAAAGGGTACGGCATCTTTATGATGCGGGAAATCGAGGTTATGTTCCCGGATGTAAAGGTTTTTACGCTTGACACTCCCGTCTGGAATATCCGGACGAACGCTTTCTACATCCGGCTGGGGTATTCGGAAGTGAAGCGTGCTGCTGATCTGGTTTACTATTCCAAAAAACGCTGACGGAGATGCGGAAAAGGTCACGCCTTCGACTTCCCGGGACATTGCAAATCAATGATCCCGGGGTTTTGCTTTTTTATTGCCGGATAGACACAGGCCGGCGGGTTTGATAGAATAAAGGCATAAAAGCTTCTGCTCTGCAAGTCCGGCAGTATTGAAAGGATTAAAATATGACGGATTATCAATCGGGGAACCTGATCTTTCATTTTGTCACGGAGAACGATCTGGCGGAGGTCGCCCGGACCTGGCCTGCTGACCACCATCCGCTTTCTGACGCGGAGGCGCAGGAAGCAATCGCCTATATGCGCGGAAATTACGAAAGAAATACGAAAGGCTGTATCTGCCATCTGTGCCTCGCTGTGTGCGGGAAGGGGCATCCCGGAACCATTATGGGCTGGTGCGGGCTGGACGGCACGAGGAATCATTCGGAGCCTGAAATCTTCATCCTGCTGGATGAAGCATACCGAAACCGGGGATACGGAACCCAATGCGTCCGGGAACTGCTGCGGATCGCTGCGGAGGACTATGCACTTTCCGGCGTTCACGGCGGCTGCGCCAAAGAAAACATCGCCTCTGCCCGGGCCATGGAAAAAGGCGGTATGGTGCAGTACGGCACGGAGGAAAACGGCGATCCGCTGTTCCGTTTTCCGGGATGATCGGAGGAAAGAAAACATGAACAGGCCTCTTTTATACCGGGCTGCCGTACAGGGTGTTTTCGGCAAACGTGAAGAGTATACCCGCAGCAGTGTCACAGACGCGCTGTTTGTGTATCTGGACGGGGAACCGGAACCGGAATCCGCTGCCCGGGTAGATTCGGATTTCAGGGTCAGGCCGCTGGTGTGCCTGACAGAGGAATGGGAAGAGCAGATCAGGTCACGGTATCCCGACGCGGCAGTATACCGCCGGACGGTGATGAAACCGGCATGCCGCTTTATCTTTCCGGAAAAGACGGAACTCCCGGAAGAATACCGGCTGACCGGTATGGATGAGGCTGCGTTCGACCAGCATCCGTTTTCCCATGGGATGAATTATTCCTGCTATGCCGCTTTTCAGGCGGAAGGATCAGGAGCCGTCATCTATCACGGCGGAGAGATTGTGGCGGCGGCGTCTTCTTTCCTGAGCCTGAACGGTGAGGTTGAAATGGATATCATTACAAAAGAAACACATCGGGGGAAAAAAATGGCCACGGCCTGCGCCGCCCGGATGCTGCAGAACTGCATGGAGCGCGGCATCACGGTTCATTGGGACGCGCAAAACGACATTTCCCGGCATCTGGCGGAAAAATTCGGCTTTGAAACAGAGGAAGAATATTCGGTATTCTGGCTGCCAAAGTCATAAGCGGACAAAACAAAGCAATCCGGGACAGGATTATTCCCGTGAACAGCCTTATGATCAATTGCGAAAGGAGGGAGACCGAATGGACTGGATCAGGACCATCAACAACGCCATCGAATATATGGAAGGACATCTGACAGACGAGATCACGCTGGCGGATATCGCAAAGCATGTAAACCTTTCTGCCTTTCATTTCCAGCGGGCGTTTTCCCTGCTGACAGAAATGTCTCCGGCGGAATACCTGCGGAAAAGACGCCTTTCGCAGGCCGGGGCAGAGCTGACGGGCGGAGACGTGAAAGTCATCGACGTTGCTTTGAAGTACGGCTATGATTCGCCGGAAAGCTTCACCAAAGCGTTTACACGGTTCCACGGCGTATCGCCGATGCAGGTGAAAAAAGGAGGCTCCATTCAGTTCATGAACCGGTTTGCCGTCCGGATGACCATTGAAGGAGGCTGTATAATGGAGTACAAAATTGAAAAATGGGAAGCGATGAACCTTCTCATGCACGCAAAGAATTTCCATGCGGAAACAAGCGAAGCGGAGATTCCGAAGTTCTGGGACGAGTATTACGCCCATGAAGAATACCGGAAAATTCCGGGCTATCTCGGACTCTGCGCCCAGCAGAAAACCGACGGTGACGAGTTCCGGTACGGCATCGGCTGCAAGGCTTCCGATGTGGAAGGAATCCCCGAGGGGTTCGAGATCATCCATATCCCGGAGTACACCTGGGCGGTTTTTACATGCGCCGGACCGGTTCCCAAGGCGATCCAGGCCATGTGGGAAAAGATTTACAGGGAATGGCTGCCGGTTTCCGATTATGAACTGATCCCCGATTATGATATTGAAAACTACCTGCCCGGTGATCCGTCTTCACGGAACTATGTCAGTGAGATCTGCATTCCTGTCAGGAAAAAGTGACGAGGAGGAGAAGAAGATGGATCAGTCGATTCTGGAATGGCTTTTAGCGGAAGAGACGCCGGAAGTGCGGCTCAGGACGCTGAAAGAATATATGAAACTGCCGGACGATGATGAAAAAGTCATCGAGTGCAAGAGCCTGCTGCTGCAGAGCAAAACATACGAACGGGCACTGAAAAAACTCAGGAAGGATAAACCGTGGGATAAGTTTGACGCCATCATGGCGCTGGCTGAATGGGGACTGACCCGTGAGGACATCGGCAAAGATATCGATGATGAGGTATTTGCCCTGATCCGGAACACAGGATTCAAGATGCTGTGCGGAGAACCCTACCTGCTCAGGAATCTCGTGAAACTGGGATATGACCAGGAGGATACCGTAAAGAATGAAATCGCCTGTGTTTTAAGCGGCATCAAGGAAGACGGAGGCTTCGGATGCATCAGCACAAACAAAAAGATCAACGATCCGAGGAAACCGCATAAAAGCTGCGCAAGGCTGACGGTTGAATATCTCCTGCTTGTTGCGGAACTGCATCTGCGGGGATACAGAACGGAATGTGAGAGCAAACTTGTTCAGTATTTTACGAAAAGGAACATCTTTTACAGGACGGATGATCTGAAGACGCCCATGGTTGACGTAATGCTGACTACATTCTATCCTTCTGACCCGATCAAGGTCGGAGCACAGAATATCCTTTATGCGCTGCGGGTTTTAGGGTGCCGGCCGGATTCGGAAGCGATGCAGGCCGGATACAAAGTGCTGGACCAGTATCGGACGGAAAGCGGAAGATATATTTTGACAGGCTCCAAAAGCGTACCGGCATTCAAGGCGGGCAATGCCGGTGAAGAGAACAAGTGGGTAACGCTTTATGCCTGTATGGCACACTAAAAGGATACATGCCGATTTTACCGCTGCAGCATAAACATGAAACAAAGGTTTGTGAAAGACCTGATGAAAGAGACTGCAATGATTGAAACAAACCGGCTTCTGCTTAGAGAACACGCGCTGAATGATTTCAGCGCGCTTTATGAGATCATATCGGATCCGGAAACCATGCAGCATTAATCATGTGCTTTTTCGTATTCTTCCTTTATGGTTAATCATTCAGAATCCCATTCTGACAGGATCAATCCGCCGGCGGGGCGTTCCTGTCCGCTGGCATGCTGCCGTCACGGTGCATGGAAAACTGATCCATGGGGTAGTTTTTCAGATTATCCAGGATACTGCGACCGTCCGCTTTGGCCAGCAGATCTGAACGGGCTTTCAGCACCAGCGCCTCCGCCTGGTGTTTGGAGGGACCGCCCACACATCCGCCCGGACAGATCATGCCTTCCACGAAATCGGCGTCCAGTTTGCCGGCTCTGAGCAGCATCATGGTCTTTCTGCATTCTTCTCCGCCGGCGCAGGTTACAAGCCGGATGCCGGAAGTGTCTTCACCCATTTCACGCATTACTTCGAGCACGGCGCCTGCTACGCCGCCGCTGCCCGCGAAGTTTTTGCCGAACAGGGAGGCTTCCTGGTAATCCTCTTCCACCGGCTCCGGTATGATGCTCCGGGCGTCCAGCATGGCCACGATCTCTCCATAGGTCAGGGCAAAATCCGCCGAATCCGGGATCAACGGATTCAGGGTTTCCCCTTTCTTGGCGATGCACGGGCCGATGAATACTGTGACGCAGTCAGGATCCAGAGACTTCAGATACCTGGAAACGGCCACCATTGGCGACACCGTGGCGGACTTGTTGTTTTCGTATTGCTCCGGAAAATGATGGTGCAGCATGGAAATGAAGGCCGGACAGCAGGACGTGGTCATGATCCTGCCTTCCTTCCGGGCATCGATCCATTCCACAGCCTCGTAAGCAGCGGTCATATCCCCGCCAAGTCCCACCTCCACCATATCCGCAAAGCCGGCCTTTTTCAGCGCTGCCCGGACGGAGGCCATACTGATCTCCCTGCCGAACTGTCCTTCGGTTGCCGGGGCACACATGGCGAAGACACGCTTCCCGTCGAGGATCGCCTGTATCACCTGGGTGGCGTAAATCTTTGACCCGATTGCGCCGAAGGGGCAATTGTGGATACAGTGGCCGCAGTGGATGCATTTGCTCTCGTCGATCTGGCAGATCCCGGCTTCGTTATAGAAAATGGCATCCACAGGACAAGCTTTTTTACAGGGGCGCTGCTGGTGGATGATGGCGCCGAAAGGGCATGCTTTGGCACACATGCCGCAGGATTTACACTTGTTGGGATCGATGCGCATTTTGGAGTCGCCCGGCGTGATGGCGCCGAATTTGCAGGAATTGAGACACGCTTTGCCCAGACAAAAGCGGCAGATGTCCGACACGAAATAATCCTGGATAGGACAATCGTCACAGGCAGCCGGGATTACCGCCACTACGTTTTGGGTGGGTTGTGCAGGATCCGGGCTCTGCCCAAGGGCCAGGCGGACTCTGCCCCGGACGATCTCCCGCTCCTTATAGATGCAGCAGCGGTACTGGGGCTTGGGTCCGGGACTGACCTGATACGGGATTTTTTCCGTCTCCTCCGCCGTCAGCTGGCCGTTCCATGCCAGACGGCAGATTTCCCGGAGGATAAAGTGCTTCAGTTCCACGATGCCCTTGTCGTTGGTAATCATCGCATTTCCCTGCCTTCTATGTGGTTTTTCCGGCCTGTTCCGCCGTATGCTCTTGCTGCTGGTCTGCAGCTTCCGTATCAGTTTAGCATAAAAAAGGGAGAATATCCAGTAAATGGAATTGTGCTGTTTGCTGCCGGGATGCTGCAGGATTGTATGAAGCTCCGCATTATACTGTCCATTGGGACGCGCAGAATGATGAATTCCGGCATCCGGCAGAGCAATCCTGCTTTGGGGCCGAACAGGCGTATTCGGTATACCGGCGGCCTGCATCACAGTGCACGAAATAAAAGATGAAACTGCGGCTGACCGGGGCATGATGCTTCGGGGCGGCGGAAAGCAACAGAGCGTTGCTTGTGAAGAATGAAGCAACAGGTTATGATGCAAATGGGAACAAACTGCAAGGAGGTTTCATCATGGAAACGAATGTGATTCTGAAAGAGCTGAGGGAAAAGCATAAGCTGACCCAGGAAGAACTGGCGGAACGGGTGCTGGTAACCCGGCAGGCGGTCAGCCGCTGGGAAACCGGAGAAACGATGCCGAACACGGAAACGCTGAAACTGCTGTCCCGGGAGTACGACGTGTCCATCAACACGCTTCTCGGTTCCCCGCGGAAGCTGCTCTGCCAGTGCTGCGGCATGCCGCTGAGCGATGACGGGATGATCAGCAGGGAGCCGGACGGGTTCTTTAACGAAGATTACTGCAAATGGTGCTATTCGGACGGAAAGTATACGTATCCGACCAAGGACGCGCTGCTTGATTACCTGATCGAGCATATGCCGAATCCGGAAGGACTGGACGTTGAAAACAGGCGCAGCCAGTATGACGCATGGCTTTCCCAGCTGAAGCACTGGCTGTAACGCGGACGACGCAGAATGGCCCCGCAGCATGAAATAACGAGGAGACAGAAAAGCCGGGATACGCTTTACGTGCGTCCCGGTTTTCATTTGCGGAGATTCGGAATATAATACAGGAAAACGAGGGCCTGCCGAAGGAGGAACGGGATTGACGATCTATTTTGCGCCGATGGAAGGCGTTACGGACGGGATCCTGCGCCAGACCCACAACAGGATCTTCGGCGGGATTGACGTATACTGCCTGCCGTTTCATAAGCTGACCCAGTCCCTTTCCCTGCTGACGCGGGAGATCAGGGATACGGCTCCGGAGGAAAACGAAGGGCTGAATGTACTTCCCCAGGCGCTGACACGGGATCCGGAGCAGTTGTCCGCCTGGCTGTATTACATCAGCGAATGCGGTTACCCCTGCGCGGACCTGAACCTCGGATGTCCGTCCCCGACGGTGACCAGGCGGGGACGGGGCAGCGGTATGCTTCAGGACAGGGGTTACCTGCGGTCTTTCCTGGACCGGCTGTTTTCAAATACCCTGCCTGTATCACTTTCCGTCAAGACCCGTATCGGATATGAAAGCCCGGAGGAATGGCCGGAGCTGGCGGAGCTGCTGGCCGGGTATCCTTTTGCCCATGTGGCCGTTCATGTCCGGACGACAAAGGAACAATATGCCGGCGCGGTCCATCCGGAAGCCTTTGAACTGGCGCTGCAAAAGGGGATACCGCATCCGGTCTACAACGGAGACCTGCGGACGCCGGAGGACGTCCGGGCGCTTGTGACGCGCTGTCCCGGAACCGAAGCTGTCATGATCGGCCGCGGCCTGCTGGCGGACCCGGCGCTGGCGCGCCGGATCCGGGGAGGGAAAGAAGCCAGCGAAGAAGAACTGAGGACCTGGTACACAGCCCTCTATGAAGGCTGGGAAGATCGGTTTGACAGGACGATCGCCCTCGGCAGGATCAAGAAACTGATGGAGTGGCCCAGCGAGGGCGACATCAGGCGGAAACGGCTGCTGCGGAGGGCCGGCGATATTGAAAGCTGCATCAACGCGGTAATCGGAGAATGACCGTAATGAATAAGGAGAATCAGGATGAGCAGGACGGAGAACGTTGAACTGACCGTATTATGCCTGATCGAGGACGGGGACAGGATCCTGCTGCAGAACAGGGTCAAGAAGGACTGGCAGGGGTATACGCTGCCGGGCGGCCATGTGGAACCCGGGGAGTCGTTTGTGGACGCGGTGATCCGGGAGATGAAGGAAGAGACCGGGCTGACGGTGGAAGATCCGAGACTGGCCGGGGTGAAGCAGTTTCCGATCAAAAACGGCAGATATGTGGTCCTGCTTTTCAAGGCGACCCAATGGACCGGGGAGCTGGTTTCCTCCGAAGAAGGACAGATGGAATGGGTTGAATACGGGAAACTATCAGCGGTCAACACGGTGGATGACCTCGGTGAACTGCTGAAGGTGATCAACAGCCCGGAACTGACGGAGTTTCAGTATATCGTTTCCGGTGACGACTGGAACGTATCGATCAGATAATGCGGAGGTAACAGGAATGGACTTCTTTTCAGAAGCGCTGTTAAGTGATAAGACGGAAAAGATCCCGGAAGCATACGACTGGTTCGCACCGCTGATCGGGGAATGGGACTGCGATTATTACGACGAACCGAAAAAGGGCCAGAAGCGCCATGTGAAAGGCGAATGGATCTTCAGGAGAATCCTTGAGGGCACGGGCGTACAGGACGTTTTTATCTTTCCGTCCAGGAGTACAAAGGAGACCGAGCCGCAGCCGGACGGTGAATACGGCACCTCCCTTCGCATGTTCAACAGGGAAAAGGGCTGGTATGACGTGGTATATACCTGCGAAAGATGCATGAAGCGGCTCACCTTCCGAAAGGAAGGGGACCGGCTTGTCGGGAAGGTGCTGGATGAAGAAAACGCGTACTGGATCTTTTCCGATATGGCACCAGACCGCTTCCGCTGGGAGAACGTGCTGATCAGGGAAGACGGTTCCAAGGAACTGATCTGCGAGATATCCGGGAAACGGATCGGATAAGCAGGGAAGGGAGAATGATCCGGTATGAGCGGGAAAACAGCCGTGTCACTGCCTGAACTGATGCGGTTTGCGGACGGGCGGCCTGTGGAAAAGGCGGAACAGTGGGCGGAAAGGCGGAAGGAGATCCTCGCGCTTTTTGAAAACTGTATGTACGGCAAAATGCCGGACGTCACTCGAGAAAGCGTGAGTTATGCCATTGCCACGGGAGCGGAAGCGCAGATGCGGGAGATGAAAATCACCGTGAGCCGGGGAGAAAAGGAAACGTCTTTTACCGTCCGGGTGACGCTGCCGGAGAAACCGGCTGCAGGAATGCCCTGCTATATTGAATACTGTCCGTTTTCCTGGTTCGGGAAACCGCTGACATCTCCGAACATGAAGATTGCCGCAGGCCGGGGATACGCAGCGATCCAGTACGATCCGGTTACTGTGGCGTCGGACAACGATCTTCATGAGGGAGCGTATTTCGAACTTTATCCATACAGCGAAGACCGGGAAAGGCAGGACGGCGTGCTGCTGGCCTGGGCCTGGGGCGCAAGCCGGATCCTGGATGCACTGGAAGCCGGAGCGGGAAAGGAACTGGGGATTGATCCGGGCATGTGCATGGTGGCCGGCGTTTCCCGGTACGGAAAGAGCGCCGCGGTCGCGGGCGCCTATGAT
Source organism: uncultured Clostridia bacterium (assembly GCA_946414315.1). Lineage (GTDB taxonomy): Bacteria > Bacillota > Clostridia > Christensenellales > Aristaeellaceae > Aristaeella. The sequence continues at coordinate 13,411 of CAMKNZ010000026.1, read as the reverse complement.
GAGCGGTTCCGGGTGACGATTCCGAGCTGCTCCGGCGCCGGAGGCATCGCCGTATACCGGACGAACAATCACGGGAAGACATATGACCTCTCATCCCTGGGCGGACCGGAAGCCTGGGAGAACGACAGCATCAACGAACCCTTTGAAAACCTGACCGGCGGGGAAGGATACTGGTTCTGCCGGAACTTCCGGCAGACAAAGCGTGCGGAAGACCTGCCGGTGGACCAGCATATGCTGTGCGCGCTGGCTGCGGGGAAGGGCCGGCACCTGATCGTTATTACCGGGATCACCTCGGAAGGATGGAACAACACGGAAGGACAGTGCCTGGCATATATCGCGTCCCAGCCGGTATGGGATCTGCTGGGTGCGGGTGATCAGAACAATATGATCATCCACCTGGACGGACATGCGATCCTGCCATCTGATATGGAACAGATTCTGGATTACTGCGACGTTCATCTGCTCGGGAAGAGCAGGGATGAGATCAAAAGCGATCTGTCTGCCATGAAAGGGCAGCTGTTCCTGAAACATAACCGGGACAGGCTTGATCCTGCGTTCGGGCTGTTTGAAGAAGAGGAGAAACACTGATGCATTTTGTGGACGCGAAGGGGATCCTGACCGGCGGGAAAGGGCATTTCGGGATGAACATCTACCGCGGCTGTTCCCACGGGTGTATCTACTGTGACAGCCGGAGCAAATGCTATCAGTTTACCCATGCCTTTGAGGATATCGAGGTCAAACAGAACGCGCCGGAACTGCTGGAGCAGGCGCTGAAGTCCAAACGGCAGAAGGCAATGATCGGCACGGGTTCCATGTCGGATCCGTATATGCACTGTGAGGAACAGCTGGGCCTGACACGGAAGTGCCTGGAGATCATCTGCCGGTACGGATTCGGCGCGGCGGTGCAGACGAAATCCGACCGGATCCTGCGGGATATCGACCTGCTGGAGGAGATCAACCGGAGAGCCAGATGCGTCGTGCAGATTACCCTGACGACCTGGGACGAAAAGCTGTGCGGGATCCTGGAACCGAACGTGTGCAACACACAGCGGCGGGTGGAAGTGCTGGAGGAGATGCGGAAACGGGGGATCCCGACGATCGTCTGGCTGACGCCGATCCTGCCGTTTATCAACGACACGGCGGAGAACGTGAAAGCGATCCTGGAAGCCTGCGCGCAGACGCAGGTGAAGGGCATCATCTGCTTTGATATGGGGCTGACCCTGCGGGAGGGCGACCGGGAATACTACTACGCGGCGCTGGACAAACACTTTCCGGGACTGAAGGAACGGTATATCCGGACCTACGGGAACGCCTATGAAGTACCCAGTCCGAACAGCAGGCAGCTGATGGACCTGTTCCGGAATTTCTGCCGGGAGCACGGGATGATGTACAGGCCGGAAGAGTGCTTTGATTATATGAGCCGCCTGCCGGACCGGTTTGAGCAGATGTCATTCCTGGAGGGATGAGCGAAGCAGCCGGCCGCTGAAAACAGCGGCCGTTTTTTTCTGTTGAAAGCATACTGTGTTTATGACATAATGAACCGGACAGCATATCAGACGGAGTGCAGGGATGAAAACGATCAAAGTCGTGGCCGCGGTCATCTTCCATGACGGGAAGATGTATGCCACCCAGCGGGGATACGGCGCGTGGCGGGATTACTGGGAATTTCCCGGCGGAAAGATCGAACCGGGGGAGACGCCGGAGGCGGCGCTGATCCGGGAGATCCGGGAGGAGCTGGACGTCGGCATCACGGTGCTGGGACACCTGTGCGACGTGGAATACGACTATCCGGAGTTTCACCTCTCCATGCAGTGTTTCCGGTGCCGGATTGACAAGGGGAAACCGAAACTGCTGGAGCACGAGGCCGCGCGGTGGCTCGGCAGGGAAGAACTGGACAGCGTGAGATGGCTGCCGGCGGACCTGCAGATCCTGCCGGAGATTGAAAGAAACTGGCCGGCGTGAGAGCGCGCCGGCAGAAACAGATAAGGACGTGAAAAACATGGAAGTACGCAAACTGACAGAACAGGAACACTTTGAATCCAATCTGGTTTCCTATGTGGCGTTCCACATGCGGATGGAAGATCCCGAGAAGGTGAAGGAAGAAAGTAAAAAGCTGACAATTGAAGACTGGGGCGCGTTCAGCGAAGACGGCCGGATCATGGCCCGGATCCTGAACCACCGCTTTGACAGCATGCTGGACGGGCAGGTTGTCGCCAACGGCGGCATCGGCGGCGTGTCCACGCTGCCGGAATACCGGAACACCGGCGCCATCCGGAAGATTTTTGAAAAGCTGATCCCGGATGCCTATCGGAACGGAGAGGTTTTCTCCACATTGTATCCCTTCAGCCATGCGTTCTACCGCAAATTCGGCTACGAGACCGTGTGCTGGCGCCATGACTATGAGTTTGCGCCTTCCGTGCTGAGCGGATACCGGTTTGACGGAACGGCAGAACTGTGGAAGCCCGGGGATCCGGTGAGCGAATATACCGCGCTGTATAACCGGTTTGCCGCCGGCTTTAACCTGGCGATGCACCGGGACGACAAACGGATGCTGGAGCAGCACCTGAAGGGTGAATATTACAAGGACCGGAAGTTCGGATACATGCTGCGGGAGAACGGAACGCCGGTGGCCTACCTGATCTTCCAGGATATCCGGCACGATCCGGCGGCGATCCTTGCCGTGCAGGACCTGGCCTGGGACGGCCGTGCGGGCTTTAACGCGCTGCTGGGCTTCCTGGGACGCTTCACCGCAGACTACGGTACGATCAAAATGTTCCTGCCGGCCAGCCTGCAGCTGTTCTCCTTCATCCGGACCCCGCAGGCCTACGAAATCGCGCAGACCGTGACCCAGGGCTATATGATCCGCCCCATCAATGTGAAGAAGATGCTGGAGACCATCAAAAAACCGGACGACAGCAGCTTTGTCATCCGGGTTGAGAACGATCTGTATATCGAGGAGAACAACGGAACCTGGGAAGTGTGCGGCGGCAGCGCCGAACCGACGGACAAGGCGCCGGACCTGACGGTTTCCATCCAGGCGCTGGGCCAGCTGGCAGCCGGCAGCGTGAACCTTGACGAGGCTACATACCGGCCGGACGTGACTGTGCACGGCAATGAAGACGTGCTGGCAAAGGTGTTTGTCCGCAAGCCCATCCTGGTGGAAGATCACTTCTGATCCGGAAGGATTACCGACCAGGCGGCGATGAGCTTTTCCAGGGACCAGGCCGCGTTAGCCGGGCTGGTGGAGGGCAGGCAGGCCGCTTCCCGCCCGAGGGAGGGCAGGATATATTTTTCATACATCTCATGGGATTTCCGTCCGTTGCAGTAGATGCGCTCGATGGGCGCGCTGTCCAGGATGATCCGCAGGTCGTTGGGCCGGACCTCCCGGATGCTGGCGTCGGAGGAACCGGTGATCACGCAGCTGGCGATGGAATCCCACAGCGCCAGGCCGTGGGAGAGGATCAGTTCCTTTTTCTCCGGAATGTTTTGGGGCGGTTCCTGCCCGAAGAGCGCGGCGACCACCTTCCAGAAACGGTTCTGGGGATGGCCGTAAAAGAAGTTCTGTTCCCGGGATTTTACCGAAGGGAAGGAACCCAGGATCAGGACCCGGCTGTCCGGGCCGAACAGCGGGCCGAAAGGATGCTGGATCCTCTGTCCGGAAGAAGTCATGATTCGCTCACCCTGTAATGTTTATTGAAATAACCGATCTCCACAAAATTGAAATTGACCCCGGTGACGCGGCCTTCCGCGTCCCGGTCCGTGTCAAAGATCACGACCACGGCGTCAGAGGCCGCGGTCTCTTCCGTTTCCCAGATCGACGCGGTGAAACAGCGGTCCGGATTGTCCGGATCGACGCGCAGGATACCGCTGTCCAGCAGGAAGCGGATCTCTTCGCAGACGGGATCGGCCAGGCGCCAGATCTTCACCTGCCGGGCGGCTTCCTGATACCAGTCCTCCTCCAGGGCCTGGTGCTGCTGAAGGAAAGCGGCTCTCCGCCAGGGATGGGGAAAACCGTAGTCGTCTACCTTGAAGAAGTCGCCGGCCGCGGCGATCTGTCCTGTTTTTCCTGTTGCCTCCCGGGAAAAGACCTCATAGATCCCGCCGGGACGGGCAACGATCTTTCCGCAGCGGATCATCTCCTGCTCCATCACGGAGCCTGAGCCGAGTTCCCAGGCCTGAACCCGGGAAGATTCCTTGACCGCATACGCCATCCGTTCTGTCCTCCGCCGCATTGCCGTGTGTGTGATTGTTTTCAGCAGAAAAATTATAGCATATCAGGGAAAGATCAACAAGCGGCCGGGGAGAACGCTTGTTGACGGCCGGTTCCCGTGATATACTCAAACAAACGACGAAAAAAGAAGGTGAACCATATGCCGGAGATCACCTGGGAACTGTTTGACAAACAGGTGGCGGAGTGCAGGCTCTGTCCCCTCTGCCAGCATATCCGGAATAAGGTTCCCGGACAGGGAGACCGGAACGCGCCGCTGATGCTGATCGGCGAGGGACCGGGACAGACGGAGGACGAGGAAGGCCTTGCTTTCGTCGGCGCGGCGGGCCAGCTGCTGACCAGAATGCTGGAAGCGATCCAGCTGCCGCGGGAGCGGGTCTATATCTGCAACATCGTCAAGTGCCGCCCGCCGAACAACCGGGTACCTACGCCGGAAGAGGCGGAGGCCTGCCGGATCCACCTGCGGATGCAGACGTACCTGGTGAAGCCGAAGGTGATCGTGCTGCTGGGCAGCACGGCGGCGAAGAACATCCTGGATCCGGAACTGCGGATCACCCGGGAGCGGGGCAAGTGGACGGTGCGCAAGGGCGTATGGATCATGCCGACCTATCATCCGTCGGCGCTGCTGCGGGATCCGGACAAGAAAAAGGAAGCCTGGGAGGATATGAAAAGCCTCCGGAGCAGGCTGATCCAGCAGGGACTGTATAAAGATATTTACGGAGAATAAAAAAGATATCCGGTTTTACCGGATATCTTTTTTGGTGTATTTCCAGTAGGCGAGGGCGACGCCGGCCAGGGTAAAGGCCAGGCCGATCAGCAGCCGGCAGGAATCGAGGACGCCTTTGTTCATGATCGCGGAACCGTCGCAGTAGCCGAAGGGCGTGATGTAGTTCAGGAAGTCCGCGGATTCGGTCAGGTTCGCGATGATGTTCATGAAATACAGGGCGATGGCCAGTCCCAGGCCGATGCCCATGCCGCCCTTCCACAGGAAGGCGGAGATGCCGAAGCATACGCAGCCCAGCTCGATCTGGAGCAGGAAGTAAGCGAGGTGGAGCAGGGTGAACTCCTTCCACGGGACCGCTTCGCCGATGGCCGCGGTGGAGGCGACCGCCAGCAGCCAGACGACCAGGTTCAGGATCACGATCTGGATCAGGACCGAGGCAAGCTTTGCGGTAATGATCTCCGTGCGGGATTTGGGATGGGTCAGCAGGAATTCAGCCGTGCCGTTCTTTTCTTCATTTGCCAGGGCGCCGATGCCGAGCAGCGCCGCGAACAGCGCACCGCCGATGCCCAGGATGTTGCCGCACTCAATACCGTAGAAGCCCTTCAGGGAACCGAAATCCAGGGTGTCCAGCCCGAAGGCGGAAGAGAACGCGCCCATGGATGAAAAGATGGAACTGATATTGTCCATCTGGCCTTTCATCTCGGGATACATGAGCAGGCAGATGACGATGAACGAGCCGATGGCGAGGGTCCAGATGAGCAGCGCTTTCCAGCCACGCTTCAGTTCATGACGGATCAGGGTCATGCCTGCTCACCGCCTTTCTCATAGAAGTGCAGAACGATCTCTTCCAGATCCGGTTCCGCAATGGTCATATCCTGGATATCCGCTGCCGACAGGGTGCGGATCAGGGTGTTGATATCTCCGCTGTAAAGGAAGCTGACAGCGTCGCCCAGTTCCTTCCAGTCCCTGCACTTCGGCAGGTCTTCCCGCCGGACATTTCCCCGCAGGGTAACGCGGCGGGCACTGCTTTCCGACAGTTTATCCACGCTGTCGCAGGCAATGATCTTTCCTTCACGGATGACCGCGGCCCGGGAACAGTGGCGCTGGATCTCGGATAGGATATGGCTGGAGAGGAATACGGTGGCGCCATTCTGATTCCGTTCCTGCAGGATGCTGAAGAATTCATGCTGCATCAGGGGATCCAGGCCGCCGGTAGGTTCGTCCAGGACCAGCAGTTCCGGATCGTGTTGCAGGGCGCAGACGATGCCGACCTTCTTGCGGTTGCCGAAGGAGAGATCCTCCACCTTCCGGTCCCGGTCCAGCTGAAGCCGTTCGCACAATTCGTCCGCGGCCTTGCTGCAATCCTTTTTCCGCAGGTCCGCGGAAAGCTTCAGGATTTCCCGGACCTTCATGCCGTTATAGAAGGCGGTGTCCGAAGGCAGGTATCCTACCCGCTGCAGGATCGCGCGGTTGTTCTTTCCGATATCCATGCCGAGGACCTGCGCCTTGCCGGAGGTCGGCGAGATCAGGCCCAGCAGGGTCCGGATCGTGGTGGACTTTCCGGCGCCGTTCGGACCGATGAAGCCGAAGAAATCGCCGGTTTCCACTTCCAGGTTCAGGCCGTCGATGCCCCGGGCTTTTCCGTAATACTTGACCAGGTTATCGGCGGTGATCGCTTTGATTCCCATTTCCTTCCCTCTTTTCCGGGTTTGCTTTTTACGTTCACTATTCTACCGGTTTTGCTGCGCTGAAAAAGGAGGAAAAGCGCGGGTTGAACCGGGCTATTCCTCCAAAATGGAAAAATAAGTATTCCCGAAGGCGGGAGCTATGCTTCCCCGCGCGTCTTTCTGGCCAGAAGCCAGGCCAGCGCATGGACGGACTGCTGGAAGTTTCCTTCCGCCAGCATTGCGTCGATTTCTTCGGCAGTATGGGTTTCCACACGAAGAAGCTCCATTGCGTCCAGTTCCTGGCCGGTGACCTTGCGGCAGTTTTCAGCGGCAAAGAGATATGCGTAATTGTCCGAGATGGTCGCGTTGGAAGGGATGGTCAGCAGCGGGCGCCAATGATCGGACACATAGCCCGTTTCCTCCCGCAGTTCCCGCTGGGCGCCGCGGAGGGCGGCGGTCTGCGGATCCTCGCCATCCTTCTTCTCAATTGCACCGGCGGGGAATTCGGTGGTGACCTGCCGGATGCCCTGGCGGAACTGGCGGACGCAGATCACGCGGCCTTCTTCATCCGTGGCGACGACTACGGCGTAGTCCCGGCGGGTGAAGCTGTAATAGGGCTGCCAGATCTTCCCGTCCGGGAAACGGTAGGCGGACCGGCGAAAGTCGATCCATTCGTCCCGGACAATATGCTCGGTGGAGATCTCTTCCCAGATCAGTTCCTCATCCTTCATGCTGAAAACCTTCCTTATATGATCGGTCCGGCGCGCGGCCCGTTCCTTTTCCTATTGTAACGATCCTGTGCCGAAATAACAAGAATAAAAGCTCTTGACGCGCCTGACAGGCGCGTTTATCCTATGATCACGGAGATCCTGAAAAAACAAAAAGGAGCCGGGATATCGTGAAGATCAGGAAACTGGTTGCGGCGCTGACGGTACTGGTACTGCTTTGCAGCGGTACGGCACAGGGAGAGGGAAAAAAGACGATGTTTGAGAAGGAATGGTATCTGCAGGCTCTGAAAGATTCGGTCATGAGCACGGGCAACAACGCACGGCTGAAAAAAGTGATCGACCGGGCGCGCGGCGGGGAAGAGATCACGCTGGCGACGATCGGCGGATCCATCACGGAAGGCGCCGGGGCGGCCGTTTATCGCGACTGCTGGGCGGCCCGGTTCAGCGCCCGGTTCGGCGAAATCTACGGCGCAAACGGCGGGGCGAACGTGCACCTGGTGAATGCCGGCGTGGGCGGCACGCCGTCGCCCTTCGGCTATATGCGGTATAACCGGGAAATTGTCGGCCGAATACCGGAAGAGGACGCGGACGGGCTGCCGGACGTGGTGGTCATCGAGTTTTCGGTGAACGACTGGCAGGAGCCGACGAATCACCGGTGCTATGAATCCATGGTGAAGGAGATCCTGGAAGCGCCGAACGAGCCGGCGGTGATCCTGCTGTTTGCGGTGTTCCGCAACGGATTCAACCTGCAGGATGACCTGAAAAAGATCGGATATAACTACGGCCTGATGATGGTCTCCATCAAGGACGGGTTTTACGGGCATATCAGCAAGGAGATCAAACCGGAAGGTTTCTTCTCGGACGAATACCATCCCACATCCCTGGGCCACCGGATCATGACGGACTGCCTGATGCAGGCGGTGGGCGACGCAGCAGAAGCGGAAACGGACGAGCCGCAGGAGATCAACGTCAAACCGGTATACGGGACGAGCTTCATGGGCCTGAAGACGATCTATGGCGATACGGAGACGGAGGAATACACCGTGGAACGGGGCGGATTCACCGGTTCGGATTCCGGAAGCTACCGCAACCAGCCGGTGGGGCAGGTCTGCGGAAAGAACTTTTTCCACGACGCGAAAGACCCGGCGGAGCCCCTGAAGGTGACGGGCGTATTCCGGAAGTGCCTGGTGGCCTGGAAGGCGTCGGCCGACATGTCCTTCGGCACAATGGAGATCCTGGTGGACGGAGAGGTGAAACAGACCGTCAAAGGCGGCGAGGGCAAATGGGGACAGAGCGAGGTTGTGCTGGTGCTGGACGACAAGGAGGCGGCGGAGCATGTCCTTGAAATCCGCGTGAAAGAAGAAGGAAAGAAGGGCACGGTCACCGCGATCGGGCTTCAGTAAAGACGGGAGAATATAAAGATGAAGAAAGCAACCATGACCGTCCATCCGGATTTCCGGATCGGCGAGATCTCCGGACGGCTGTTCGGCGCGTTCCTGGAGCCCATCGGCTCCATGGTCAACGGGAGCATGTTTAACCCGAAACATCCGACGGCGGATGAACAGGGCCTGCGCAGGGATTTTTATGAAGCGCTGAAGGAAAGCGGCCTGCCTGCGGTGCGCCTGCCGGGCGGCAACTTCGTCTCCGGCTGGCAGTGGAAGGATTCCATCGGCCCCATGGAACAGCGGAAGACCCACCTGGACATGGCGTGGTTCCAGTACATCCCCAACGACGTGGGACACGATGAATACCTGCAGTGGGCGGAGAAGGCGGGAACGGAAGCGATCTACACCGTGAACCTGGGAACGGGCACGCTCCAGGACGCTGCGGACTGCGTGGAATATACCAATTTTGAAGGCGGAACCTTCTGGTCCGACCTGCGGAAAAAGAACGGCCATGAAAAGCCCTACGGCGTGAAGACCTGGTGCCTGGGAAACGAGATGGACGGCCCCTGGCAGATCGCTTCCTGGGAAAAGAATCCCCGGGGTTACGGCGTGCTGGCGCATGAGACCAGCAAGGCGATGAAATGGGTGGATCCGTCCATCGAGACAATCGCGTGCGTGTCCAGTTCTCCCTTCCTGAACCACTATCCGGACTGGGACCTGTCCGTACTGGAGGAATGCTACAGCGCGGTGGACTATATCTCGCTCCATCACTATCATTCCGCGCCGCCGGACCTGCCCCAGGGACTGATGGCCGGATACCAGGCCTATGAGGACTATATCCGCACGGAGATCGCCCTGTGCGACTTTGTGAAGACCAAACTGCGCTCAAAGAAGACGATGATGCTGGCACTGGACGAGTACGCCAGCATGATCCGTCCGCGGGGCGAGATGCACCTGGGCATGGGCGGACGGCAGAACGCGGAGATGTTCAACGTCTTCCAGCCGGGCAGGCAGTATGTCCGCCATGATCCGGACGACTGGTCCACGCGCCGCAATCCGCCCCGGGATCACGAGATGCGCCAGGCGCTGGGCCTGACCGGCACGATGCTGGTAATGCTGAACCATGCGGACCGGGTGAAGATCGGCTGCGCGACCGGCGGACTGGCGGCCCTGTGCTGCACTGACCGGGAGCATGTTTGGAAGGGCGCGACCTATTATCCCTATACCCAGATGATCCGGTGGGCGAAGGGCGAGTCCCTGCGGTGCGAGATCAGCTGCGAGACCTACGACGTACCCGGCTACGCGATCGACGATATGAACCAGTACGGCGGATTTACCGGCGTGCAGACGATCCAGGCGGCCGCGGCACTGAACGAAGCGGCGGGCGAAATGACCGTGTTTGTGATCAACGCCGACGCGGCGGAGGAGCAGGAACTGAAGCTGGACGCCCGCGGCTTTGAAGGCTGGCAGTTCGCGGAGCATATCGAGATGTTCGCGGAGGACCCGGAGGCGCAGAACACCTGGGACCATCCGGACCGGATCCTTCCCGTCAGGAATACGGAAACAAAGGCGGAGAAGGGCATCGTGACCGCGCGGCTGAAGAAGGAATCCTGGAACGTGCTGCGGTTTACAAAATAAAGACAAGTAAATATCTTTCAGAATCCGGAAAGTTTTTCCGGTTTTTTTTGTTTTTGGTATTGACATCTGAAAGCCGATGTGATAAATATTATATCGCAGATATTATTTCAGAAATAATATCATCAAATATGACTGAAAGGAGAACGTGAAATATGAAAAAGAATGAAAACGGAAGGCCCATTACAGTAGAGGATCACAAGGAACTGGCCAGGCGGCACGCAGAGCGGAAAGTATCCGCGGTGAACGACGCGCTGCAGTTTCCGAACGGCGAGGCTTTCGAGGAAGACCTGAATGCGATCCTGAATTCCGACGCCGAGGCGAACGGCGAGATCGCCGCCATTGCGCTGCTCGACTGCGACAAGTTTGACCACATCAACAAGGATTTCGGCACGGACGAAGGCGACCGGATCCTGATCGAAGCCGGGAAGTATATCCGGGACAACCTGCCGGAAGGGGCGAAGGTTTACCGCATCGGCGGTGACGAATTTGCGATCATCTTCCGCGGGACCCTGGAGCGGGAGGAGATCTTCCTGCTGCTGAACGACCTGAAGAACAACTACGCCGTGCAGACGCCGGACGGCGTGCGGCAGACGATCACCGTTGGTATGGCGACTGCCTTTGAGGACGCGAACCGCTGCGCGGAACTGATCCGGAAGGCGGACGGCGCCCTGTTCCGGGCCAAGGTGGCCGGTGGAAACAAGGTGTCCATGGCCAAGGAGGAGAAAATGGTTCCGAAGACCAGCCACTTTACCCAGGACCAGCTGCAGCGGCTGGCGAAGCTGGCCAAACGGGAAGGCGTGGGTGAGGCGATCCTTCTGAGGGAAGGGCTGGACCTGCTGCTGAAAAAATATGATATCTGAGGATCGGACAAAGCAAAAGGATCAGGCCATGAGGGCCTGATCCTTCTTTTGTTATAAGGAGATCATTCCGGGCAGGCGATTTCCGCCACATGCTCGATGACATGGTGCAGGGCATTGGCCTGGACGTTGTCCGCGGCGCGGTAATAAACCTCTTTGCCGTCCCGGCGGCTGACGATGAGCCCGCAGGCTTTCAGCAGCTTCAGGTGATGGGAGAGGGCGGGGCTGGACATGTTCATCATCACGGACAGGTTCAGCACGCACTCCTCGCAGTGGCACAGGAGCCAGAACAGGCGCACCCGGGTCAGGTCGCTCATGAGCTTGAACAGGTCCGCGGTCACCTCGAAGGCCTCCGGGGCGGGCATATGGTCAAAGTCCTTCTCTATGGCGGAATGATGGTCATGGGGCAGATTCTGTTTTTCCATGCAGATTCTCCTCTCTTTACAGGTTTCTGACGAACAGTGCCCGGATCGCGTTGAGCACGGCCAGGATCATGACACCGACGTCCGCAAAGACAGCCAGCCACATATTGGCGACGCCCAGGGCACCGAGGACCAGGCAGATCAGTTTTACGCCGAGGGCAAAGACGATGTTTTCCCGGACGATGGTCATGCACTTGCGGGCGATGCGGATCGCCTTGGAGACCTTCAGGGGATTGTCGTCCATGAGGACCACGTCGGCGGCCTCGATCGCGGCGTCCGATCCCATGGCGCCCATGGCGATGCCGAGATCAGCCCGGCTGAGGACCGGGGCGTCGTTAATGCCGTCGCCCACAAAGGCCAGGGTTTCGCCGGTTTTCTTTTCGCCCAGGAGTTCTTCCACCTTTTCCACTTTGTCTCCGGGCAGGAGGTTGCTGTGGACCCGGTCGATGCCAAGAGCTTCCGCTACCTGCGCGGCGGCGGAGGGACCGTCGCCGGTCAGCATGACGGTGGAGCGGACGCCGGCACGCTTCAGGGAAGCGATGGCTTCAGCCGCGTCGGGCTTTACGACGTCCGAAATCACGATGTGGCCGGCATATTCACCGCCGATCGCCATATGGACGATGGTGCCGGCGCTGCGGCACTCGATGGGCTCGATTCCGAGATGGCGCATCAGGCGGCTGCTGCCGGCGGCGACCTGTTTTCCGTCAATCTCCACGACGACGCCGTTACCGCCGATCTCTTCCACTTTGCCGACGCGGGTAAGGTCAAGCTTCTTTCCCCAAGCCTTCCGGATGCTGACGGCGATGGGGTGGGAAGAGGCGGATTCCGCCAGGGCAGCATATTCCAGCATGGTTTCCCGGTCCAGTTCGCTGTGGTGGATATCCACGACGTCGAAGACGCCCATGGTCAGGGTGCCGGTTTTGTCAAAGACGACGGTGCCGGTCTTCGCCAGCGCTTCCAGGTAATTGGAGCCCTTGATCAGGACGCCGGCCTTGCCCGCGCCGCCGATGCCTGCAAAGAAGCTGAGCGGAATGCTGATGACCAGCGCGCAGGGGCAGCTGATCACCAGGAAGGTGAGGGCCCGGTAGATCCATTCGCCCCAGTCGGGCGCCTGGCCGAGAATGAGCCGGACCAGCGGCGGAAGAACCGCCAGCGCGGCGGCGCCGATCACCACCACCGGCGTGTAATACCGGGCGAAGCGGGCGATGAAGTTCTCGGAACGGGATTTGCGGGAGGAAGCGTTTTCGACAAGATCCAGTACCTTGCTGACGGTGGATTCACCGAAGATTTTTGCGGTCCGGATGTGCAGAACGCCGCTCATGTTGATGCAGCCGCTGACCACTTCGTCTCCCGGCCTCACGTCCCGCGGCACGCTTTCGCCGGTCAGGGCGCTGGTGTTCAGGCTGGACTCGCCGGACTCCACGACGCCGTCGATCGGGACCTTTTCCCCGGGGTTGACGACGATGACGCTGCCGATCTCCACTTCATCCGGGTCCACGCGGACCAGCTGTCCGTCCTGTTCAATGTTGGCGTAATCCGGGCGGATATCCATCAGTTCGCTGATGTTCCGGCGGCTTTTACCGACGGCGTAGCTCTGGAACAGTTCGCCGATCTGGTAGAACAGCATGACCGCGACGGCCTCGTCATAGTCTCCGGTCTTCAGCAGGCCGATGGCCAGCGCACCCAGCGTCGCCACGGCCATGAGGAAGTTTTCGTCGAACACCTGGCGGTTCAGGATGCCCTTCCAGGCTTTCTTCAGGAT
>CAMKNZ010000025.1 GCA_946414315.1 uncultured Clostridia bacterium | reverse complement strand
ACGACTGCGACTGCTGCGAAGAAGACGTCTGCAGCGGCCAAGAAGCCTGTCGCAAAGAAGACGACCACGGCAGTTAAGAAGCCTGCTGCGAAGAAGACCACCGCAACGACTGCGAAGAAGACGAGCACCGCTGCAAAGAAGACGACATCTGCAAAGAAGACCTCAACAGCGAAAAAACTTGCGACTCCGGCGTCCGCCAATACAAGCATGAAGGTTACGGCTGCCGAAAAGAAACTGATCGAAGCATACCGCGGTGCATCGGGAGAATTGAAAAAAGTCTCCCTGAAGGTGTTGAAAGGCGAATATGCCGACGCCGCGATCAAACTGCTTGATACGGTCGGAGGCGGACTCGAGTCCGGCGCTGACGGGATCGGAGGAGCGATCGGGAATTTCCTGACCGGACTGATCAAGTAAATACGCAGGATAAAACAACAGGCGCCTGAATGAATCAGGCGCCTGTTTTATATGCGCAGAAAGGTATGGATTATTTACTGCAGACGATATTCACATCTTCGTTGACAACGAACTGGAAACTTGCTTTTCCCTGGTTTTCCGGTTCGGCGCCATTGATCGAATATCCGTCCTTTGCAAGATCGGAAGTATCGGCAACGATGTTGATCGGAGCACCGGCAGGAACTTCTCCTTCAGTGACCGATCTGAGATTGCCGCGGATATAGGAGAAAGTACAGCCTGAGCAGGTGACTCTGCACATGTGGTTTTCATCCACAACAGCATCGGCGGCGGAGACCCGTGAAGTCTTGATATCGACAGAAAGATCGGAAGTAACATTCAGGATCCTGAATTCATTGACCGGTTCGGCCGGCTGTACGCGGATTCCGTTCAGCGTCCAGCTGATGATCGGGTCTTCAGAGGAAATGAGGACATATCCGATACCGGTGATCTCCAGACTGGAGGCAGGTGTATAATCAATTACTTTACCGGAGTCATCCAGGGGACGGAGGATCTTTGAGGTTGCTGAAATCGTAAATACTTTGGGCCCTTCGTCGGCTTCCTGTGTTTCATCTTCAGAGAGGTCAGGCGTTTCGGACTGATCATCAGCGACCGGCTCGGCGGGCGGCTCTTCAGCGGGCTCTTCGGACGGTACTTCAGCCGGTACTTCAGCGGGCAATTCGGCCGGTGTCTCTTCAGGCACATCCATTCCGGCAATCAGCAGGGTTGCCTGCTGAGAATCGATCTTATAACCGTTTCCGTTTACATGGGCGTAAACTTTCCAGCCGTGCATCTCTTCCGGCACCTTGTTCAGGGTGATCTTTTTGCTGTTTGTGGGGCCAACTACTTTCACGCCCTTGACGGCTCCGGCCAGCTTTTTCCCCGAATATTCGTTGCCGGTCACCGGATCGACAAAGTACCAGATCACGGTGGAGACGGTTCCCTTGGTTTTGATGGAGAAAGATACTTTTCCGCCCTTTTTGACAGTGGCGGTTTCGGGATCCTTCGTGATCTGGGGCCTGCTGCCGGCAAAAGCTTCGGAAGCGACGGCAAACAAAAGAACGAATACCAGGATCAGCCCGATAATCTTCTTCATGATCTACTCCTCCTGTATATACTACTAAATATTGTATTTATCATATCATAAAATCACAAATATTACAAGGAATTAATATTTTATAACAAAATCACGTCTCTGTCTGAGATTCGCGAAGAGTAAGCAGTTTAATGACGACTGATTCAACGGCTCCTTCCTGCTGGATGCGGCCTGATTTTACGGCGTATTCCGTTTCAAAGCAGATATTCACGGCTTTTTTGATCTGCCCGCCGCTATAGCCGGAGGCCTGGCGAAGGTATTGTTCGACGGCAAAAGAGGGAACGCCGAGGGCGGAACGGATGAAATCACCGCCGCATTTTTCATACTGCATGATCTTGATATGCTGCAAAATCCTGTACTGTCTCAGAAGCATCGCAAGGATCGATATCCGGTCTGTGCCGTTTAGAAGCTGGTTGCGAAGCAGGAGAAGCGCCCTGCTCTTCTGGCCGGCGACAACGGCGTCAACCATCTGAAAAACCGTGCATTCCGTCGAAGGAGTGGCTAGCGCAGAGACGTCGGAAGAGAGGATTGAGGGACGGTTTCCGGCACAGGAAGAGAGCTTCGAAATCTCGGTCCGCAGGAGACCGGCATCATCGCCGACAGTGAAGATCAGGTACTCAGCGGTACGCTCGTCACATTCCTTGCCCTCAGCCTTAAAGGCGTCCGTAACAAAACGAACCAGTTCAGCGCCCCGCAGGGGCGTGAAAGTGACAACGCCGCCAAGCTTTTTGACAGTGTTGTAGAGTTTTTTTCTTCCGTCCGGTTTGCCGGTGCAGTAGAAGATCAGGAGGGTGGTCTCAGGAACGGAAGGAAGCCAGGTGATGAGCTTTTCATCTGCTTCAGCCCGACCGGTCAGGGCAGGGTAGTCCCGGACGATCACAAGACGGCGGTCGGCCATAAACGGTTGGGTTTCTGCGTCGGCGATGAGCCGGTCCGTTTCCGGGCTTTCAAGCACAGTTTCATTCAGTGCTTCCATCCCGGCAGGAAGGAGCGTACGCCGCAGGAGGACAAGCGCTTCCTGTTTCAGCTGTTCTTCCTCGCCTTCAAACAGAAGCACGGAAGGAAGTGAAAGCTCTGCCAGGGCGTGTTCGAATTCTTTACGGTCCATGGAAAACCTCCGCTCAGTCAATTGGAAAGGTAAGGAATAATGGTAAAACCGCCTTCTTCAAAACAAACAGTCACAGCGCCGCATTCTGCAGTAGCGTACACGGGGATATCCCCGGACCGTTCACGGAAAGCCTGCACACGTTCAGTGCTACGACAGCTGAGAAGGACAGCCGCGGGAGATACAGTGGAAAGAAAAGATTCCGACGTGGAGGAACGGGAACCGTGATGGGCGGCCTTCAGCAGGTCAGCTGATGCGGTACAGTAATGTTCGTATTTTTCGGGAAGGTCGCCGGTCATCAGCATGGATGTTCCTTTCAGCACCAGGCGAGAAACAAGGGAATAGTTGTTTGCTTCCTGACCCGGGCGCGTTTTGCCTTTCTCCGGCCATAAAACCGTCAAGGTGCCGGAGGGAAGAGGGACAACATCTCCGCGCGATAAGGAAAGGATTTTCGTGCCGGATTTACGGAGTTCGTCCAGCAGAAGTAAAAAATCCGGGTGGACCTGCTGCAGTTCAGCTCCTTCGGGCAGATAAAGCAGAGGGACCGGAATTCCGTCGTCCAGCATCGCACGCAGTCCGCCTGCGTGATCGGCATGAAGGTGGGTCAGGATCACAGCGTCCGGTATGAGACGATGGGTCCGGAGGTAGCTGCTGAGCGTTGAGTCATTCTCACCGGTGTCGATAACAAAGGTCTTATCCGAATCACGAAGGACCGCAGCATCGGCATTTCCGGCGCTGAACTGAATATACTCCGTGGACGTATGCGGTGCGGGAAGAAGGGAGAAAACAAGCAAAACGGCGCCGGCGGCAAACAGAGCAGGACGAAGCACGCGGTGAAGACGAAGATAAAGACAGCAGGAAAGGAAAACGAGCATGACACCCAGCGCCGTAAGCATATTCGGAGAGCGGATCCACAGCGTCAGTCCCGGAAGTGAACCGAGGGTGCGTACCGCAGTAAGGAGTGAACCTGTTAAGAAAGACAACAGACCGGAAAGCAGCGGCGCCAAACCGGGGACAGGCAGCAACAGAAACACAAGCCAGAAAAAAGATATCAGAACGCTGAAAACCAGGGTGGCCGGCAGATTGACCAGGAACACCAGCAGCGGAAGCCTCTGGAAAAACATCAGTTCCGGAAAGAGCAGACCAAGCTGAACGCCGAAAGTGAGTATGAGCGAATTGATGAGTGCTTTCGGAATCCGATGCCGAACCGGAGCGGAAACGCGCCGGGCCAGCAGGGAAAACCAGATCAGCCCGAACATGGCGCAGAATGTGAACTGAAAGGAGGCTGAGGTTACCTGTACCGGCGAAAGCAGTGTCATAAGTATCAGGACAGCGCAGAGCATATGGATGCCGGACCGCGGGCGATTCAGGAGCCGTCCCTCTACGGTGAGGAGAAGCAGCAGTGAAGCGCGGATCACCGGCTGGCTCAGGCCGCACAGAACAGTGTAGAAAAGAAGGATGACGGTGTACAAAAGGATACGGAATCCCTGGCGGAGACGCAGCAAACGAAAAAGTACAGCCAGCGCTCCGATCAGGATGCCGACATGAAAACCGCTGACCGAAAGAATATGCGCGACGCCTATATTGGCGAAAGCCTGACGGTCTTCCGACGGGATCAGGGAGCGCATGCCGAGCAAAAGTGCGGAGGCATAAGCGCCGGTTTCATTTCCGAGCGCATTCTGAAGTGATTCTGCGATCCGGTGACGGACAGAAGCGATTGTTCCGCTGAAAGAAAAGTAATCCGCGTCCCGGATGAACAGTTCATCGTTTCCGTATAAGCCGACTGTCACGCCGCGCTGGAGGAGGTTTTCCCTGAAATTCAGGCCGTCCGGGTTAACCGCTCCGGCGGGATGATAGAGCGAGGCACGGAACAAGACTGCTTTTCCTGGCAGCAGGCCCGCAGGCGGTTCATTATCGGCGTAGAAAGTCCAGTAAGCTTTTCCTGTATAAGGATAGCCGTTCAGGGATACATCTGAAAGGTACAGCCTGTACTGACCGAAGGAACCGGTAGTGACCTCATCGGAAATAACACCGCTGACAGTATATTCACCTTCATCCGGCAGTGCGGGATGAAATGCGGAACTGCCGGCGAAGACGCCCAGAAGGAGGCAGACAGTGATACAGGCTATAAAACGAAGACGTCCACGGAGCAGAAAAACCGCAAGGAAAGCAATGATAACGGCGCAGAACGGATAAACGGCCTGATCCGTGTTTCTGCCGACAAAAACACCCGCGAGCAGAGCAACGGCTGCGGGCGGAAGAAGCCATCCCCGCTGGTGCCTGGTCATAGCTCGATTGCGGCGCCGGCCTCAGCAAGCTGCACATCGGGATAAACGGCGCGGGCTTCCTGCAGGAGGAGGCTGCGGGGGATAAACGGATTCAGGTGAGTTATGATGAGCGCTCCGGCGCCTGTGTCGGCGGCGAGCCGGGCGGCCAGTTCGGCTGACAGATGAGGCTTTCCTTCTGTCCATGCACTCCGGTCGAAAAGCCCGTCTGCAAGCAGGAGATCACAGCCGCGATAGTCTTCGGTGAGAGACGGGAGCGTATTCGTATCTCCGGTATAACCGAAAGTCACTGTCCCGTCGGAAACGGTATATCCGACTGCCGGAACAGGGTGCCGGGCCGCGCAGACGCGGATTCGGGAAGCGCCGACAGACAGCGTCTGACCGGGTGAAACCTCCGTGAAATCAAAACAGGGGACAGAAGAAACAAGACGGTAAAAAGCGGCATCAGGATCAGCCGGACCGAGGACTTTCATCACCCGGTTCAGCGCCTGAAGACGATACATCAGCACGGGGATGTCCGCGGTATGGTCAAAATGCCAGTGGGAAACCAGCAGGGCTGAAACGGATTCCGGAGCGGTCAGGGCTGTGAGGTTTGCGAGGACACCGCTGCCCAGATCGAACTGGAGAAGAGATTCCCCCGATTCAAGCAGATATCCGGATGTAGCGCCGCGGCTTTCCGGAAACGGACCGTTTATACCGAGCAGATGAAGTTTCATGATAACTCCTTTACGACGCCGCCATTGTCCGCAATAACTCTGGAAATCCGGCCGATTGCCGACGCGACTTCATCCGCGCCGGGATGAAGAATCCAGAGACTGACGCGTTCGTTCCTTTCGCCGAGACAGTCGTTCAGCGCGTCCGCATTCAGACCGTAATATTCGGGCAAAGAGAGCATCTTTTTCAGTGCAAGGTGCAACTCCCGCGCGGAATCGTACATGGAGCCGTCTAGCATAATGGTCTGCATATTCTGAACCTCCGGATGGGACAAAAGTCTTTTTCATGCATGGATTATACCATAAAAAGATCAGACAGAACAAGGCGGATCAAAGGAAGCACGAATAAAAACGGATCCGCCTGAAAGAGGCGGATCCGATATAAACAGATTTCAGATACCTTTACCGGTACGGACGGAGAAAGACAGCATATAAGCGGCGAAGGCGGTCTCGACGGTGATGATCCGGGGGTCGCTTGTTGCCAGCAGCCGAAGTACCGGTAAATCCCGGCCGATTTGCTGGAAAGCCAGATACTGATACAAAAGTACCAGCAGGATGACCGCAGCGGGAACCCACAGGAGCCATGCAAAAGGCTCGCGCAGGCGGGTCGCGCCGGACAGCGGAAGAAGAAGTGAAAGCAGCGCACCGAGCAAAGCACCCAGGAGCAGGGAGCCGAAGTAAGCGTCCATGGAGCGGAAAAGGCCTGTCAGCAGGCACAACAACAGAAGCATGCCAAGCGGGACAAGCAGAACGGTCAGTTTTCTGAGGAACAAGGATCGTTCATCTCCTTTCGGATCGATTCCAGAATTTGCCGGTCTTTCTGATCAAGCGGTGCGGTCTGGAGCAGATCGGGCCTGAAAAGCAGCGTGGCCTTCAGGCTTTCTCTCCGCCGCCAGTCACGGATTTTCGCGTGATCGCCGTTCAAAAGAATGTCAGGCACTTCCATGCCGTTCAGATTGCGGGGGCGGGTATACTGGGGATACTCAAGCAAACCGTCGGAAAACGATTCCTCTTCTGCGCTTTCCGCACTGCCGAGGACGCCCGGGATAAACCGGGAAACACAGTCCACAAGCACCATGGCGGCGGGCTCACCGCCGGTAAGGATATAATCGCCGACGGAGATTTCATCATCCACACAGGTATCCAGCGCACGCTGATCAATGCCTTCATAATGGCCGCAGAGCAGAATCAGTTCCTTTTCACCGGCCAGCTCACGTGCGAGGGAAGTGGTCAGCTTTTTCCCACGGGGACCCAGATAGATCCGGCGGGCAGAAGGGAAGTCTTTCCGTGCTGCGGTCATGGCATCGATTACAGGCTGCGCCATCATTACCATGCCTGCACCGCCGCCGAAGGGGTAATCATCCGTATTGTGATGCTTGCAGGTTGAGAAAGGACGGATATCAGTCACACGGATCTCCAGCAGCCCCTGTTCCCGGGCCCGGCCGAGGATACTTGAGGAGAAAAAGCCGTCGAACATCTCCGGAAAGATCGTCAGGATATTGACGCGGAAAGGTATGCTCATGAACGGACGCACACCTCCTCCAGCTTTTCCCGGACAACGAGGATTGTTTTTTTCTCCGTATCCACAACCGGAAAGACGGCTTTCAGTGCCGGGGACATGAGGGTGCCGCCGGCTGTCTGAAAGACCCAGGTGTCCACGGTGCCGTGCTGGAGCACGTCAGAAAGCGTGCCGATCACAGAACCCTGTTCGTCCCGTGCTTCACACCCGATGAGATCGGCAATGAGCACCGCGTCATCGGCCATGGGCGCTGCATGTGCCCTGTCAACATACAGATCGGTTCCGCGGAAGGACTCCGCCTGATCTGCATCGCTGCTGTCGTTAAGATATGCGTAAACAAAGCCGTCCCGTATTCGGGTGACGCGGACAGACACAGGTTCAAACCCGGTTCCGGATTTCCGGTAGAGGGTCGTCCAGCGGCGGAACCGCTCAATATCCGCAGCCCAGGAGCGCAGCTTGCACTCCCCGCGCACCCCCTGGGGTTTGAGCACGGTGGCGATCATCAGATAATCTGTCAAAGGCACTGTTATCCCTCCGGTGAAAATACGGCGGAATCCATAAAGAGGATCCCGCCGGAACAGGCTGAAAGTTTATTGAATCTCAACAAAAACAGGCTTGCTGTTTTTGAGCGTGGCGGCTTTGATCACAGCGCGAATCGCTTTGGCGATGCGGCCCTGCTTGCCGATAACCTTGCCCATATCATCTTCAGCCACATGGAGCTCCAGAATCACTGCTTCAGGTCCTTCGGTTTCTGTTACGCTGACCTGTTCGGGATGCTCCACCAGAGACTGTGCCACAAAGGTTAAAAGTTCTTGCATGGGTACATCCTTTCTTATCTCGGGCTCACTTTTCCTCGATCGCGCCGGACTTCTTCAGCAGAATGCGGACGGTATCGGTGGGCTGTGCGCCAACGCCGAGCCAGTATTTCGCGCGCTCGTTGTTCACTTTGATCTCGGCAGGCTGGGTCATGGGATCGTAGTAACCGATCTCTTCAATGAAACGGCCGTCACGGGGGCTGCGGATATCAGCGACTACCACGCGATAGAAAGGCTTTTTCTTCATTCCCATTCTCTTCAGACGGATCTTAACGGACATTTGGATATTCCTCCTCAAAAATAAATGAAATATATATGGAAATCATATAGCGAGGTATATGAGTCCACTCACATCATGTTCGGAAAACGCATGCCGCGCATCCCGTGCTTACCTTTGCGGCCCATCATCTGTTTCATCATCTGCTGGGCCTGCTCAAACTGGCGGATGAGTGTATTCACATCCTGAACCGTCGTGCCGGAACCGGCGGCGATCCTCTTGCGGCGGCTTGCGTTCAGGATAGACGGATCGCGGCGCTCTTTCGGCGTCATGGAGCGGATGATGGCTTCCGGTTTCTTCATGGCGTTGTCATCCACATCGATATCCTTGCCGCTCATGCCGGGCAGCATGTTGATCATGCTGCGAAGGCCGCCCATCTTTTTCATGCTTTGCATCTGATCCAGGAAGTCTTCCAGGGTGAGCTTGTTGCTCATGCCTTTCCGGGCAAATTTCTCGGCGTCCTGCTGATCAAATGCTTCGGCAGCTTTGTCAATCAGGGTGAGGACATCGCCCATGCCGAGAATGCGGCTTGCCATCCGGTCCGGATGGAAGGGTTCGATATCGGTGAGCTTTTCGCCGATACCGCTGAACTTGATCGGCTTACCGGTGACGGCTTTGATGGACAGGGCCGCACCGCCGCGGGTATCGCCGTCGAGCTTGGTCAGAATCACGCCGGTCACGTCCAGCTTTTCGTCGAAAGCCTTGGCCACATTGACGGCATCCTGGCCGGTCATGGCATCCACGGTCAGCAGGATTTCAGAAGGAGCAACGGCAGATTTGATCCGAAGCAGCTCGTCCATCAGTTCTTCATCGATGTGCAGGCGGCCGGCGGTATCGATGATCAGGACGTCCCGCTGGTAGTAACGGGCGTATTCGATCGCTTCCTTTGCGGTTTTGACCGGATCCTGGGTGCCTTTTTCAAACACGGGGACATTGACCTGCTGTCCGACGACCTGCAGCTGTTTGATGGCAGCGGGACGGTAGATATCGCAGGCTGCGAGCATGGGCTTTTTTCCCTGCTTGGTCAGATAACCGGCCAGCTTGGCACACATGGTGGTTTTACCGGCGCCCTGAAGGCCGCAGAGCATGAACACGGTCGGCACGGAAGAGGACCAGTTGAGCCGGGCGTTGGTGCTGCCCATCAGCTCGGTCATTTCCTCGTTAACGATCTTGACAACCTGCTGGCTGGGCGTGAGGGAGGAAAGTACGTCTGAACCGACACAACGGTCCGTAACCTTGCGGATGAAATCCTTGGCAACGGCGTAGTTGACGTCTGCTTCAAGCAGCGCCATGCGTACTTCACGCATACCGTCTTTAACAGCCTGCTCGGTCAGCCTGCCGCGCCCTGTCATTTTTTTCAGCGCGTTCTGAAGCTTTTCACTCAAGCCTTCAAATGCCATGGGGGTCCTCCGTTTCCTCGTTCAGCAGTTCAGTCAGTACATTTTCAGCCCGGATATAATCCCGGTTTCGGAGCAAAGAGAGCGCGTCTTCCAGACCGGATTCCATCCTGCGGAAACGCCCGGCAACACCGAGCGCGGCTTCCATTTCCGTCAGCTTTGCGGCGGCGCGGGTAAGGGTTTCATGTGCCGCCTGGCGGGAGATACCTACTTCCTCAGCAATTTCACCCAGAGAAAGATCTTCTTCACAGTGAAAGGAGAGTATACGGCGCTGATGATCCGTCAGCATACCGCCATAGAAAGCGGACAGAAAAGCCAGATCCACCTTTTTTTTCAGATCTTCGCGCTCCATAACGACCTTTCCTCCGACGTCAAGGGTATATCCCTGACACCGGCCTATTATACATCACAAAAAAAGATTGTCAAGGATAAATCCCTGACAATCATTATCAATTTCCTTTACGGAATATCTTCTCCGGTCAGCTGTTTCCATTTTGCCCGGATGGTTTCCTGGTTGGCAACCCCGTATTTGGGATCATACTGTTTCGTTTCATCCATATCCCGCAGAAAGTGAACGCAGAGATGTCCGTTGAAATTGTTGTTTTTGATTGAACCGGTATCATGGGGCATATCATGGGTGGACGCCAGAGACCAGCGGCCGTCAGGAAGTTTTACGTACACTGCTTTCTGATTCCAGGTATTTACACCGCCAAAGGCCGCGACCATTGTTCGCGTATCCTGTGCGGTCAGCGGTTCAGCATCGCAGTGGCGCCCCCTGGACAGGATCCTCAGCGTCCAGGAAAGACCGGAAGCGGGATCATAGACAAGGAGCTGCTGGCCTCCGGAAAGGGAAGGCTTGACGTCGTTGTACCAGTGCAGCAGCTGTACTCCTGAAGGTGCGGAGATCCTGGGATTCAATTCGCCGTCATCCGGGATCGGGGTCGGAGCGGGAGTCGGCGAAGCTGTTGCGGATGAAGATGCCTGGACA
Organism: uncultured Clostridia bacterium; assembly: GCA_946414315.1. Classification (GTDB taxonomy): domain Bacteria; phylum Bacillota; class Clostridia; order Christensenellales; family Aristaeellaceae; genus Aristaeella. The sequence continues at coordinate 13,466 of CAMKNZ010000025.1, read as the reverse complement.
GGCGAATCGCATTGGGATGAAGCGCCTCCGGCCAGAGAAGACTGGATTGCAGTCAGCGTTTTTTTGCCCGCTACGCCGTCGACGGTCAGTTTATTACTGCGCTGGAATGATTTTACTGCGGTGCGTGTTTTGCTGCCGAAGATCCCGTCCGGGCTGCCTGTGAGATAACCGAGGGTGATCAGCGCCTGCTGCAGGGTTTTGACACGGTCGCCTTTGCTGCCGTAACGGATGACGGCATAGGAGCCGAACAGGGAAGAAGTTTCCTGACCGGCTGAAGATGCCGCAGCCGGTTTGGCCGTTGAAACGGTATCGTTGCTGACAGCCTGGACGGAGGTGTCCGGAGCCGGTGTCGCCGGAGCCGCAGTTACGGGAGCAGGTGCAGTGGTTGAAACGACTTTTTTGGACTGTGACTTTTTCAGGATCAACTCACGGGTGGTCAGACCGGCCAGGCCGTCCACGGACAGTTTGTTGGCTTTTTGGAATTTTCGGACGGCGATTTCGGTTTTGTTGCCGAAAATTCCGTCGGCGGTACCTTTCAGGTAACCCAGGTCAATCAGCGCCTGCTGGAGTTCACGAACATCTTCGCCTTTGGAACCGTTATAGAGGGTAGTGGATTCATAAGCAAAGGCCGGAAGGACGGACAGGAAGCAGATCCATACAGACAGACAAATGGACAATAGTATTGCTGACAGAGGGCTCCGACTGTTCATGACGATCTCCTTCCGGAATTCATTCCTGTACATTGCTGATCCAATCGATCCATCCAAAGCATATCAGAGCACGCTCAAGATGTAAAGAAAGTATTACAACTATTTAACGAAAGTAAGAAACGAAAACTTTCCGTAAAATCTTTTTTCTTTTTTTGATTTATGATATGATTACGAAAGAAAATGACCGGTATTGTTCCGGAATTACAATGGAAAAGGAGTATCGGACCAGCCATGAGAAAGATCGGCGTACTTACAAGCGGCGGTGACAGCCCGGGTATGAACGCTGCCGTGATGAGCGTTGCGAGAAGCGCGGCAATGTACGGAATTCCGCTGATCGGTGTGAAGCGCGGATACAACGGCCTGCTCCGAAAGAGCGCCAACCTGAAGGATGATATGCAGGAGCTGACGCTTGAACTGGTTCTGGATATTGCTGACGAACCGGGCACTTACCTGCGTACGGCCCGCTGTCTGGAATTCAAAGAGAAGAAATTCCAGGAAAAGGCTGTCAAAACGCTCAAAAGCATGCAGATCGACGGCCTTGTCGTCATCGGCGGAGACGGAAGCTTCCGGGGTGCACAGGCACTGTGTGAACTCGGCGTTCCCTGCATCGGTATCCCCGGCACTATCGACAATGACCTGCCGTATACGGAAATCTCTCTGGGTTATGATACGGCGGTAAATGTCTGTGTCGAAGCCATTCGCAAGATCCGGGCCACTTCCCGGAGCCATGACCGGCCTGCAGTGGTTGAAGTGATGGGCCGGCATTGCGGCGATATCGCCCTGACTGCTGCGGTATCAACGGGCAGCGAGATCGTTGTGGTTCCGGAGGTTCCGTGGACGGTGGAAGGGGTGGCCAGACAGCTGCAGCGGCAGCTTGACAGGGGCAATACCCGCGCTACGATTGTCGTGGCCGAAGGATGCTGGGAAGCGATGGCACCCTTCGACCTGTTCACCTTCCTGACGTCCAGGGGGAAACCCTGCTATCCGGATGAACCCATGTCGGCAGTCCGGTTTGCCTCCGTGATGAAACGGATGTGCGGAATGGTGGAAGCGAGAGCGAACGTGATCGGATACGTTCAGCGCGGGGCTGAGCCTACAGCCCGGGACAGTGCGTTTGCGTTCGAAGCCGGAAACCTGGCAGTCCGGCTGCTGCGGGACGGCATTTCAAACCAGGTGATCGGGATGAAGAAGGGTAAAGTTTTCTATATGCCGATCGACAAAGCGCTGAAGCAGGAACGGTACTTCAACAGGCCGCTTTTCGACCTTGTCAACTCACTGTAAAACTGATGGTAAAATGAACGTCTCCGGCCGGAAGACCGGAGACGTTCGTTTATTCATTTGTCGGAAGCTCAGTTGCTGTTTCCGGAGGAGAAGCTGAAGGAAGAAGAGGAGGTGCTTGCTTCACGGTCCTTGATCATATGCTGGAGCGTGACAAGGATCGCGACGACGGTTTTTTCCTTATCTGCCTGGTAGATATCCACGCAGTATTTGTCATGCAGGGAAAGGAACTTCTGACTGATGACGGCGATAATCTGGTCATGCTCGTCCCAGAGCTGGAAGTTCAGGGCGGCGATATTACCGCGCAGGACCCAGCCGAGTCCTTCGATATTAGAGATATCTTTTATGATGTGCCAGAGTTCGTTGGAAAGCTGGAAGGACGTTCCGTCGGCCATGGTAATGAAATGGCGTTCATGCAGGGTTAAAAGCTTGCGCTCAATATGGGCGACCTGGTTTCCTTCGGCGTCTGTAATGTCGGTTTTATCGTGCAGGGACGGGAACTTCGTCCAGGAACGGTAGACAACGTTTTCCTGGTCGTCTGTGATATCTGTTTTCTTGTGCAGGGTGAAAACTTTCGAGGTCGTGAACAGGGAACGGACAGGCTGGCCGTATTCCTGTACATTGTTGACATTGGCTTCCTCACCGGCTTCGCGGAACCGGAGATACTTGGAAAATACACCCATGAGGTTTTCCTCCTAACTTAATACTTCAAAGCGGATGATATATTATTCGCCGAAAACGGTACATCTCCCTTCCACACCGGATAACTTTCGGAAAAAGCGGAAAGAATATCAATTACACGCTTGACATGCTCCGATGAGTATGGTAAGATGCCATCTGTTCAAAAGCAGAGGCTTGCCCGTCTCTCACCTTGTGCGGTTTGCGCTGCCGGGTTAAGGCACTTTTCCGAATGGAAACAGTTTGTTCTGAGCGACGGGTTATTGCCCGCCGCTCATTTTATTTGGAGGTGCATGGACATCGCAACCGAACTGATGATCAATGAGGAAATCCGCGACAGGGAAGTTCGCCTGATCGATGAGAATGGTGAACAGCTCGGCGTCATGAGTACGCAGCAGGCTCTGCAGCTTGCCGAAGAACGGGGATATGACCTGGCTAAGATCCAGCCGTCCGCCGTTCCGCCGGTATGCAAACTGCTCGATTATGACAAATACCGCTATGAACAGGCAAAGCGGGAACGCGAGAACCGGAAAAATCAGCGTGTTGTCGATATCAAGGAAGTTCAGCTGTCTGCCACCATCGAAGAAAACGATGTGAACACCAAGGCGAAGATGGCAATCCGCTTCCTGGAGAACGGCGACAAGGTTAAAGTTTCCATCCGCTTCCGCGGCCGCCAGATCACCCACAGCGAGATCGGCCTGAAGGTTATGCAGGATTTCGCAGAACGGTGCAAAGACGTCAGTATGGTGGAACGCCGCCCGCTGCTGGATGGCCGCAATATGATCATGATCCTTGCTCCCAAGGCCGTTAAGGCTTCCTTTGCCGAAAGAAAGGCAAAGAGGGAGAATGCCGCCTCGCAAGAGACGAAGGAGTAAACCGTTGGAAGGAGGACCAAACCATGCCTAAACAGAAATCCCATCGCGGAGCTGCCAAACGCTTTTCCTTTACCAAATCCGGTATCGTAAGGCATAAGCAGATGAACGCCAACCACCAGGTGCGTCTGAAGACCACCAAGCGTACCCGTCACCTGCGGAATCCCGGTGTTGTGGACAACGCTGCGGAAGCCCGGACCATTCACAAGTTACTGCCTTACAAATAAGCCAATTCACCGGCAAGGAGGAAAACAAACATGGCACGCATTAAGAGGGCCGTTAACGCCCATAAGAGTCGCCGCAAAGTTATGAAGCTGGCGAAAGGCTACTGGGGAGCGAAATCCAAGCAGTACCGCGCCGCGAAAGAACAGGTTGCCCGCAGCCTGCGCTATGCATTCATCGGACGCAAGCTCCGCAAGCGCGATTTCCGCCGCCTGTGGATCACCCGTATCAACGCTGCTGCCCGGCTGAACGGCATGAGCTATTCCACGTTCATCAACGGCCTGAAGAAGAAGAACGTTGAAGTGAACCGCAAGATGCTCGCAGATCTGGCTGTGAACGATCCCGCCGGCTTTGCCAAGCTCGTTGAGATCGCTAAAGGCTGATCAGACTGCATGAAAAAAGCGCCGAAAGGCGCTTTTTTCATTTCATTGTTTCATTCACGGCGGGATCTGTGGAGTCGATGCCTGTATAAACTTCCGGAAAGAGTCCTGCAGTGCTTCTTTTTTCCCCGGCGGCTTCCAGGTGAGTCAGATCGCCAAGCCTGACAATACGGAAAGAAACTTCTCCTTTGATCCGTTCTTCGGTAACTGCTTCCGTAACGGAAGAGGGGAAGCAAAGGGTGTGATGCCACAGGATCATGGGGGAAACGCCGGTGAGATACCCGAGGATAGCCATGGAGATTCCGAAGTGACAGAACAGGGCGATCGTAAAATCACCGTTCTGATCAAAACGCCATACCGGACCGTCTTTATAACATCCGTAACGCCCCAGCAGTTCATTGATGCCTTCAACTGTCTCCTGCCATACTTCCCGTACATCGCCGCCGGCAAAAGCCGGCGCGTCGCACCAGGTATCAATATCCATGACTCCCGGGAAAGCTTTCCAGATCCGTGGCTTCACATCCCAGGCAACGGTACGCCGTTTTCCGGTCTCGGGATCAGGATAAGAACCGTGAAATTCCCGCAGCCAGGGAAGAATTTCCGCCTTACGGCCCAGTTTATCAAGCATACAGGCAGCAGTATCTTTCGCCCTGCCGAGGGGAGAAACATAAAAGTCCCGGATATCATATCGGACCAGCCTGCGGGAAAGAAGTTCGGCTTCCACACGGCCTTTCGGGGTCAGCGAATCCACGATATAATCCGGTTCTGCATGGCGAATCAGCAGGATACGCAAATCGGGACACATCCTTCCGGTATTATTCTGCTTTTTATTCTATCTGCTCCTCCGGATAACTTCAAGAGAAAGGATCGTCGCCGGGATCTATTGAAAAACAAAGCTCCGTTGACGGATTAATAATATTGAAATATAATAATAAAGAATTCGTAAAAACTTCCGGAGGGAACGATCCATGATGAAGCGACTGACTGCCATCCTGCTGGTACTCGTCCTGCTCCTTTCCTGTATCGGGATCGGTGAAGCTGCGTCAGCAAAACGCCTGAAGAAGGGTTCCCGGGGAGCCGCGGTCAAAACGCTGCAGACAGCGCTGAAGGAACAGGGATATTATTCCGGAAAGATCGACGGAATTTTCGGCAAAGGGACCGTGAATGCCGTGAAAGCATTCCAGCGGAAAAACGGCCTGAAAGTTGATGGAATCGCCGGACCGCTGACACAGGAAAAGCTCTATTCCGGCAGCGGTACGAAGACCTCATCTGCGGAATCTTCTGCGCAATCGCCGGCGGATGAACAGCCCCCTCAGGAAACACAGACCGGTTCGCAGTCATCCATTCCGAGTGAAGCGCTGTCTTTCCTGAACGGGATCGAAAAGAACAGCGGCGCTGCCTGCGGGATACTGGTGCTTTCCAAAGACGGAAAGACCTTTCTGACCTGGTCTTTCGGCGGCGTCGACGAGAAGACCTGCTTCCGGATTGCTTCCGTAACCAAATGGGTTACGGCGATCGGACTGATGACGCTGTATGACCAGGGCAAGCTGGATCTAGACAAGGATATCAGCAGTTACCTCGGATTTAAAGTACGGAATCCGGCTTATCCGGACACTCCGGTCACTGCCCGGATGCTCCTGAGCCATACGTCCTCCCTGTCGCCGGACGCGTCGAATTATCATCCGGATTGGGCAAGAATCGGAAAAAAAGGATACGATCCGATCTTCAATGAATCTGTCGAACCGGGCACAATGTATGCATATGCAGATTATAACGGTGCGCTGTTCGGGTGCCTGATCGAAGCAATTTCGAAACAGAGCGTACAGAATTACCTGAACAATAAAGTATTCAAGCCGCTGGGGCTGACTGCCGCTTATTCACCGGTGTTCCTGCCTGCCGGAACGGTATGCAAGGACCTGCTGAAGAAAAACGGCAAGGTCGAGATCTCGGTTCAGAAAGACCGTAACCGCAAATACAACAACAAGGCGGATCCGAAAGGAAACAACGGGTATACCGTCGGCAAACTGTATATCAACGCGGCATCAATGACCAAACTGGCACAAATGATGCTGGGCGGAGGAGAACTGAACGGCGTACGGATCCTGAAATCCGATACGGTGAAACTGATGGAATCCGATCAGAAACTGCTGGCGGACAGCCCATACGGGCTGAGTACGGTGCGTTTGTACCAGTTTGACCGTGGAACCTGGTACGGGCATCAGGGAAGATACAGCGGCCTGTCTTCAAACGTCTATTATCAGCGGGAAACCGGGATTACCATGGCGCTGATTATGAACGGGTATGACTACACCCTGAAAGACAATATCGTGATGCCGGCGGTCAGCCTGCTGACCAATATGCCGAAACTTGAAGAAATCTGCCTGGGCACTTCTTCGGATATGTAATAAGGGGAAATATCCTCGGCTCCTCCGGAATCGGAGGAGCTTTTATACGTACAAATGATAGACAAATCCGCTATCCGCATGCTAAAATAAACTGATTCTCATTTCAGAAAGAAGACATATGTGCGGAAGAGTATATATGGCTCCCGCTGATCCCGAGCTTCGGGAGATGGTCAGGGAGATGAACCGCAGCAAACTGGCGGAAATGTTTACCAAAAACGGGAAGGAACCCCTTCATGCAGAAGGGGAGATTTTTCCGTCTGCTGTTCTGCCGGCGATCGCGTCCGGCAGGAGCGGCGAAAGGCGCGTGTTCCCCATGAAATGGGGATTCAGCGGACCGAAGGGACTGCTGATCAACGCGAGGGCAGAAACCGCTGCGGAAAAGGAAACATTCAGGGAAGCCTGGGCAAAACACAGATGCGTGATTCCGGCGTCCTGGTATTATGAATGGGAACACGACGAAAAGAAAAAGGCCGGACAGAAATACGCGCTTCGGCCGGAAAAAGAAGGGCTGATCTGGCTGGCCGGGCTTTACCGGCTGGAAAACAGTCTTCCGGTTTTCGTGATCCTGACCCGGCCGGCTGACGAAGGGATTCTGTGGATGCATGACCGAATGCCGGTGATGCTGCCGGAGAACAAAGTCAATGAATGGATCACACCGGGAAACAATCCGGATCAAACCATACAAACATGCCTGACCAAGGTGAAATGGGAACAGGCAGTATAACAAGGAGGAAACATGGAAAAGACTTTGGGAGAACTGCTGTCCGATCCCAGGATCAGACAGATTGCGCCGGACGCGATCCGGAAATGGGACCTGACAAAAGAACCTGTATGGAACAAAACGCTGCAGGAAATCAGGGAACATTTCTTCAGAAGCGATATCGCAAAAGGAATGGACCGGCTGTATGCCGCCGCCGATACGGGAGAATGGTATTACCCGCTGTATACGGAAGCGGAATGTGCGGAAAATCCGGACAGGACGGGCGTGAACCTGGTCTGGCTGCCTTCCGGGATGAAAGATGCGGACGAACGGCCGTTTATCCTGCTGGTGCCGGGCGGCGGATTCGTAAACGTGTGGAATCTGACGGAAGGCTGGCCAGTAGCCGCCCAGTTCAACGACCTGGGCTATCATGTGTTCGTACTCACCTACCAGGTGGACGGCGAAGACGGCCTGCTTGTAAAGAATATGGAAGATTTTGCGCGGGCGCTTCGGTTCATCCGCGGGAATGAAAACAAATTCCATGTTCACGGCGACAAATATATAACCTGCGGCTTCTCGGCGGGAGGCTACCTGATCTGCCTGTGGAACACGAACAAAGGGTTTATAAAACATGACCTGCCCAAGCCCCAGGCCTGTTTTCCCGTTTACCCCGGTACCAGCATGAAGATTGACGGCGAAGAGGAAGATACGGATCCCGAAGGCACATTTGCGCTGTACGGATGCAGTTATGAGGAAGCAGCCGCTTCCGAATTTGAAATCCCCGAACACGCGGAGCATTTCCCTTCGACGGCGATTTTCCTTGCCGCGGACGATGAACTGGTGGATCCGATGAATTCCAGGATGCTGGCATCGGCGCTGGACCGGCTCCGGATTCCATGCAGGCTGGAAATCGGACCTGAAGGCGGCCACGGTTTTGCGGACGGCACCGGGATGTGCATGGCCGGCTGGACGGAACGCGCTGTCCGCTGGTATGAATCCCTGGAGAAAAAAGAGTAAATCCATCCGTAAATAACCGTCAGGAGAAGGCGAACAAAGGGGCGGTAATGATTATGACCAGACAGGATGAGCATTCTGTAATTCGGCTCTGCAAGATTTGTTTTATCATTCTCCTGACGGTATCCTGCCTGTATTTCGCGGTTTATCAATTCGCTGAAAAGCCCATCGACCTGGATACGACGGACGCGATGATCCTGACCGGATTCAGGTCGACAGACCGTTACGGCAGGGTATTTGATGTCAAACCGGAAACCAGGTACGATTTTGACGAAAACAGTATCTTCGCGATGAGCGGTACGCTCCCGCAGGGGATCCGCGATGAATCACTGTGCTTTCTTACTTTCTACGATACAGAAGTATATATCGACGGGCAACTGATTTACCGTTACAACATGGAAGAGGACGTACATGTGATCGGCGGGCCGGTCAAAAACACCTATCATTTTGTCCGGCTTGATTCCTCCTGTTCCGGCAGGAGACTGACCATCATGCATTATCAGGGCACAAGCGCCGACTGCCGGGCCGCAACGGTCTACCTGGGAACCGTTTCGGACCTGTACCGGGTGATGTTCCGGAAAGAAGGCGCTACTTTCATCATGGGCCTCCTGATCCTGTGCCTCTCCATGATTATCCTCATCTTCGGCCTGGCCGTCCAGTACCGGACCAAACAGTCGGCAGACATCGTAACGATCGCTGTCGCGGTGGCAATGTCCGCAGGATGGATTGTAACGGATTCCTATTTCTATCCCTTCATCTTCGGGCACAACCACATCGACGGCCTGATGTCCTACTGCCTGTGCATGCTGCTGCCCTGTCCGTATATCCTCTATGTTTCCTCCCTGCAGAAGGGCCGGTACAGAAAAGTATACATGATTCTGCATGTCATTACGCTGGCCAGTTTCGCGGTATGTATGACGCTGCATTTTTCAGGCCTGGTCAAACTATATCAGATGATCGGCTATATTGACGGGCTGCTGGTGGTGTCCATTGTCGTGGCCGTCGTGATCCTGGCCAGGGAGTTCAGGGACGGGAACATCCGGGCGTACCGGTATACGGCCATCGGCATTATCGGTTTCATGATCTGCGGGTTCGGGGAGATCCTGATGATCCTGATTCCCGGCCTGGAAAACAACGGGGCCATGCTGCTGGTGGGACTGCTGTGGATGCTGGGCTTTGCCGTGGCGCAGCAGATAGAGGATTCCCGGCTGCTTGTCCTGGAACGCCAGAAGGCCCTGGAACTCTCCCGTGCCAAATCCGACTTCCTGGCAAGTATGTCCCATGAAATCCGGACACCGATCAATTCGATCCTGGGGATGAACGAAATGATTCTCCGGGAGAACAGGGATCCGGAGATCCGGGGATACGCGGGAACCATCCAGCGAAGCGGGAAGATGCTGCTTTCGCTGATTAACGACGTGCTGGATTATTCGAGAATTGAAGCGGGAAAACTGGAGATTGTTGAGGAGGACTACCGCCTGAGCGACCTGATTGCGGACGTCGCGCTGATCGCGAAGGAGCGGGCCGAACAGAAGGGCCTTGAATGCGCCGTTTCCATCGGCTATCCGATTCCGGACGGGCTGCATTCGGACGAAGTCCGGATCAAACAGATCCTGCTGAACCTGATCAGCAACGCTGTCAAATATACCGATGAAGGCGGCATCGGGATCACCGTGGGCGGAACCTACCGCGACGATGAGACCTTCGAGCTGGAATTTGAGGTCCGGGATACGGGACGGGGAATCCGGGAGGAAGACCTGAAGCACCTGTTTGAAGCGTTCAGCCGCAGCGACATGAAGAAGAACCGGAACATCGAAGGAACGGGTCTCGGCCTGGCGATCGTGAAGAGCATTACGGACAGTATGAACGGAATGATCCGGGTTGAGTCTGAATACCGGAAAGGATCCGTGTTCAGCGTCAGGCTGCCGCAGAAGGTGACGGACCGTACGCCCGTTCCCGCCATGCTGAAAGAAATGCCCGCGGCGGAAGAAACGAAGACACGGCATCCTTTCACTGCGCCTGAGGCCGCCATCCTCGTCGTGGACGATAACAGACCCAACCTCAGCATTGTAAACGCGTTCCTGAAGGACACGAAAGCCCGGATCGATCTTTGTACAAACGGCAGAGACGCCGCGGACAGGTGCCGGAAGACAAAGTATGACCTGATCCTGCTGGACCATATGATGCCGGAACCGGACGGCATCCAGACCCTGGAGATGATCCGGACTGAGCCTGAATCGCTGAACCGGGATACCGCGGCGGTGGTGCTGACGGCAAACGCGCTGAGCGGAAGCCGGCAGATGTACCTGAAGGCCGGATTTACAGACTACCTGGCCAAGCCGCTGGAAGCGGACGTGCTGGAGGATACGGTTCGCAGGCTGCTGCCGGCTGAAAAAGTCCGTGATGCGGCGGACGGTGAACAGGAGGAAGAGATCATGGAGTTCGAGGCCTCCGGTCCGGAAGAAGCTCCCGGAAACGAAATCCCCGAAGGTCTGCGGAAAATTCAGGGAATGGACGCGGATGAAGCGCTGCTTCATACCGGCGGAAACGGGTCACTGCTGAAAGAAATCCTCTGCGATATTGCTTCGGCAGCGCCTGAAGCGGCGAATGAGCTGCGGCAGGCCGCGGAGAGCAAGGACTATGAAAAGTACCGGATTACGGCCCATTCCATCAAAGGCCTGATGTCGACAATCGGTGCCCGCGAAATGAGCGCAACGGCCAAACGGCATGAATATGCTGCAAGGAACGGGGAATACGTCTTCATCGGTGAGCATTACGGCGTATTCGCGAAGAGCTATGAAACGCTTTGTTACCAGATCCTGGAAGCGTTGAAAGAAAAGGGAAAATAAAGCTTGACAGGGCTGCCGGCGTCCTTTATGATGAAGAAAAGTACGTACAACCGGAGGAAAAAATGAAAACAGGCGCATTTCATACCGGTATCTATCCCAACTATCTGGCCGAAGCCGGCGTAAGCGATGAAGCAGCCCGGGAAAAAGTTAACAGCGCGTTTCAGACAATCTTTTTCGATCCGGAAGAAAATTTTTGCCATCATACAGATGAAGACGCGTGGTGTATGGTGGATACCGGAAACATCGACGCACGAACCGAAGGCATGAGCTACGGGATGATGATGTGCGTCCAGATGGACCGGAAGGATATCTTTGACAGGCTGTGGACATTCACGGAACGGTATATGCTGATGAAGCAGGGCCGGGAAGAAGGATACTTCCGCTGGTCCGTGCATATTGACGGGAGTTCGAATTCCGAAGGCCCGGCTCCTGACGGTGAAGAGTATTTCGCCATGGCACTGTTTATGGCGTCCGCCAGGTGGGGAGACGGCGAGGGAAGTTTTAACTATTCCGCAAGAGCAAGGGAGATCCTGCACCACTGCGTGCATCAGCATGAAATCGTCCCGGGCGGTGAGCCCATGTGGGAACCGGGAAACAAACTGATCCGTTTCATCCCTGAAATGAAGATCTCTGATCCGAGCTACCACCTGCCGCACTTTTATGAATTGTTTGCTCTGAAAGCAGACGAAGCAGACCGTGAATTCTGGAAACAGGCGGCGGAGGCAAGCCGAAAGTATATAGCAATCTCCGCTCATCCCGTGACGGGCCTGAGTCCTGAATATGCCGATTACGACGGGAAAACGGTACTGCTGTTCAGGAAACCATGGGTTTATTATTCCGACGCGTACCGGGTTGCTGAAAATATTGCACTGGACAGGATCTGGTTCGGAGCCGAACCGGCGCTGGACGCGGTGGAAACCAGAATACAGGATTTCTTTGCAAAACAGGACATGGAAGACCTCAGGGCTTATGAACTGGACGGAACGCCGCAGAGAGAACCAGCAATGCATCCCACTGCGATCAAGGCTGTGCTTGGCGCAGCTTCCGTCGGAAGCTGTTCAGAGTCGAGAATACGTTTTCTCAGGCAGTTTGCAGCGCTTCCGATGCGCAAGGGTGTCCGGAGATACTACGACAACTGCCTTTATTTCTTCTGTCTGCTGATGCTGACAGGCAACTATAAAATTTATATCTGAGGAGGAAAAAGCGCATGATCTGGTATGTCAACGCAAACGCCCCCCGGGAGGGAAACGGCCTGAAGGATACGCCCTTCCGGTTTATCAACGACGCGGCAAAGATCGCAAAACCCGGAGACGAGATTGTCGTGGCGCCGGGCGTATACCGGGAGTATGTCAATCCGGTTTATGCCGGCGAAGAGGACGCCCGTATCGTATACCGCAGCGAGAAACCGCTGGGCGCAGTGATCACCGGTGCGGAGACGCTGACAGGGTGGACAAAGGTCAAAGGCAATGTCTGGACCGCCCGGGTCAGCAACGGGATCTTCGGTGCTTACAATCCCTATATCGAAAAGGTGGAAGGCGACTGGTACTTCTCTCCGATCGTCCGCCATACCGGTTCGGTATACCTGAACGACCTGGCGATGTACGAATGCTCCAGCCTGAAGGAATGCCAGGCCGGAAAACCGGATCCCCATGCCTGGAACCAGGAAGAAGCGAAATATATCTGGTATTGCGAGCAGGACGGGGACGAAACGGTTTTCTACGCCAACTTCCAGGGAAAGGACCCGAATGAACAGAAAGTGGAGATCAGCGTCCGGCGCAACGTCTTTATGCCGGACAGGACCGGAATCGGATATATCACGGTCAGCGGCTTCGTCATTACCAAGGCCGCAACGACCTGGGCCCCGCCGGCCGCTTACCAGGACGGCATGATCGGTCCGCATTGGTCCAAAGGATGGATCATTGAAGACTGTGAAGTCAGCAACAGCCGGTGCTGCGGAATCTCCCTGGGCAAATACCTGGATCCCGAGAACGACATGTATTTCTTCCGGAAAAAGGTCAAGAGCCCGACCCAGATGGAACGGGACGCGGTGTGCCGCGGACAGTATCACGGCTGGCTGAAGGAAAAAGTGGGCAGCCATATCGTCCGCCGGTGCAACGTGCATCACTGCGAGCAGACGGGCATCGTCGGCCGGATGGGCGGCGTGTTCTCGATCATCGAGGACTGCCATATTCACCACATCTGCAACAGCCAGCAGCTGGGCGGCGCGGAGACGGCGGGAATCAAGCTTCACGCAGGCATCGACGTGACGATCCGCAGGAACCACATCCACAACTGCATTATGGGCGTATGGCTGGACTGGGAAGCCCAGGGCGCGCGGATCAGCCAGAACCTGATGCA
>CAMKNZ010000024.1 GCA_946414315.1 uncultured Clostridia bacterium | reverse complement strand
CATTTTATGCTTTATGCCTCCGGTGCAATAAGACAGAGTGCTAACAATTCCAGTTGGTCGGGACACTTGTTTGTAAGGAAAATCGGAAGTTATACAGGCTAACGGTCATTGGTTGATGTGAACAAGTCGCCTACAAGGGTACGCAGTTTTCAGGTGATCTGCGTACCCTTTTTGCGTACCCCTCTGACAAAAAAGTGCGTACTCCTGACTTCGAAAAGTGCGTACCCTTGAGGGGTACGCAAAAAAATCCGGTAAGCGTTGAACTTGAACGCCTACCGGATTCGTGGTGGTGACAGTTGGACTCGAACCAACGGTCTCACTTCGCTTCGCTCGTTCGGTCAAGTTCGCAATCGGCGTACAGCCGCCTTGGAGCGGCGTCTGTACTTGTTGCTCACTACGCTTCCGCCTCGCTTCATCCCGCACTGCGGGCGCTTCGGCTCCGCGCCCCATGATGTGAACGCGCTCACATCTTTTGCGATCATTGATTCGGAATCAAACAATTCATGACATGAAAAAACCCTATCCGCAAGGGATAGGATTTTTCATGTGGTGACAGTTGGACTCGAACCAACGACCCCATCGATGTGAACGATGTGCTCTCACTCATTGGTATGTTTGCACCCAAAACCACAAGATATAGTACATTTTCCCCTTAAAAACGGAATGTTTCCACAAGACAGAGGCCGATATTTGGCTCCAGAGAACCGTTCACATCGACAACATGTATAACAATACAGGATAACGGAAAAGAAAAGATGGGCAGGGGTTTCCTTGCCCATCAGTATAATCTCACTCCAGGATATTCCCGTCTCTGGAGATTGTCACGACCTGCCAGGGAATAAATTTTCCGCTGTTCTTCAGGGCGGTTTCCGCCGCGCGCTGAAGTCCGCCACAGCAGGGGACTTCCATCCGCACGATGGTGACTGCCTTGATATCGTTATCCCGGATGATGGCCGTCAGCTTCTCACTGTAATCCACATCGTCCAGCTTAGGGCAGCCGATGAGCGTGATCTTCCCCTTCATGTAATCCTCATGCATCCGGGCATATGCGTAAGCGGTGCAGTCCGCGGCGATCAGCAGCTTCGCACCGTCAAAGAAGGGAGCCTGCACGGGAACCAGTTTGATCTGGCAGGGCCACTGGCTCAGCCGGGAAACAGATGCGGCTGGCTGCGCAGCTGCCGCGGTTTCGCCTTTTCGGTCAAACCGCATCATCTGGGATCCGGGACAGCCTCCCGCAGGGTGTACATGTGTTTCATTCATCGCCTTCTCCTCCGTTTTCTTCTCTTTGCTTGCCTTTACAGCAGCTTCGTCATATTCCGGTGCTTCCCGCGTTTCGAAGGTAATTGCACCGGTCGGACAGCCGGGAAGGCAGTCTCCGAAGCCGTCACAGAAGTTTTCCCGGACCAGTTTCGCTTTTCCGTTTACCATTTCAATCGCGCCTTCGTGGCAGGCACTGGCGCACAGGCCGCAGCCATTGCATTTTTCTTCATCAATATGGATAATCTGCCGGACCATTTCCCATACCCCCTTCTTGCTTTCGCACGGACAGTATAGTATGATCACGGGCAGAAGTATGTGGTTATAACCACATTTTGAACTTTTTTCCGGAAGGTGCGTATATGAATAATCCGCAGATAATCAGTAAAACGATCCTTTTTCATGGGATGAGTGAAGAAGAACTGGAGGCTGCGCTTCAGAGCCTCCAGGCAGAGGAGAAAGATTACCGCAAAGGCCAGTTAATCCTTCATGCCGGGAAGCGGACGGATCGGATGGGACTGGTTCTGGAAGGCAGCGTTTCCATCGAAAGCAACGATTTCTGGGGCAACAGGACAATCCTGAGCCATGTGGAGGCAGGACAGGTTTTTGCGGAGACGTATGCCCTGCTGCAGTCGGAATCTATGCTGGTAGATGCTGTTGCCAACGATACATGCCGTATTCTTTTTCTGGATATCAGGGGACTTCTGAAGACAAATGCCCTGGAAGGTTGGCAGGGAAAACTGATTCGCAACCTGCTGATTATCTCGGCCCAGAAAAACTATCATCTGTCTGGTCGGAGCTTTCATACAGCGCCAAAATCGATCCGCGGACGGGTGATGGCTTATCTGAATACGGTTGCATTGCAGAAAAAGAAGACCTCGTTCGAGATCCCTTTTGACCGCCAGCAGCTGGCTGACTATCTGAATGTGGAAAGAAGCGCCTTGTCGAAAGAGCTTGGGAAGATGCAACGGGACGGCATCATCAAAACACGGAAGAATCATTTTGAAATTGTCTGATACCGATTGCCATTTATCATAATGACTGCAGCATTATCGCTGATGCGTTCGGCTGTTTGGCGTAAATCTGTTCGGCTATTTGGCGAAATCCAATTTGTCTACCATCGCCTTTTTAATTCTTTCTGATCAGCATCCACGCCATGTTTTCGCTTTCCAAAAAATTCATCCTCTCTTGCCACTGTTGGATCAATCCAATCAGCTTTCTTATTAGAAATTTGGCAAAACGAAGTTTTTTTTAACGGTTCCACCAAAGATCTTAGTATAGAACTATCAAAAAATGACATTGTTTGGCCTGTAATTGTTTTAACGATTGAAAACAGTTTCTTGCAGGAATATCTAGATGAATATGATCAGGGTATCCTAGTAAGAGATTTTTCAAAAAACCAAATCATTATTGCATCAATATATCACTATGTGGATGATGAGTATGTAATTCATATGAATGGTCAACTGCTTGATCAACTTGAAGCAATCAACTAAAACCATAGGGCAACCTGTCGGAATTCCTGACATCTTGACAAGCTCAAAGAGAGACACGAAAAAACCCATCCGTTGCTGGATGGGCTTTTCTGTGGTGACAGTTGGACTCGAACCAACGACCCCATCGATGTGAACGATGTGCTCTACCGACTGAGCCATGCCACCATATATGTCAACCGATTTTAGAGCTTCATGTCCGTGTCACATTCGCGGACGCTCATCGCATCGGGTAAGCGCTTCTCGAAGCTGTTGCTGCAAACATAGCAGGTAGTCCTACCGACTGAGCCATGCCACCATTTGTGGGAACAGATGGCATTATATCATGCGGCGGGGATTCGGTCAAGGGAAATTTCCCGGGGCCCGCGTCAGTCGTTCGTCGGGTCGCTGCGGGTATGGGAACCGCGGTGGTCCCGGCGGAAGAACAGCAGCTCGATCAGGCTTTTTTCATAGGGAATGAAACGCCCGTCGTCGATCATCTGCAGGATCTCCTCCTTCGAAGCCCAGCGCACCGCCTGGACTTCCTCCGGCTGGAGACACAGGGTGGAAAGGTCCACATTCCGGGTCAGCACATAGATATCGTCAAAGCCGCTTTCAAAGTGGATCGTCAGCGTCGGACGGGCGTTCGTCAGGTCCAGGTCCAGCCCCAGTTCCTCCCGGGTTTCCCGTTCCGCAGCGGCCCGGCTGCTGTCTCCGGCCCTGGCGCAGCCGCCCACCGTGACGTCCCACAGGTTGGACCAGCCCCGCTTGAAGGGCTGGCGCTGCTGGATCAGCATCTGCCCTTCCGGGTTGAAGATGCAGACATGCACCACCATCCGGTAATATCCTTTGGGCGTGGGTTCGCCACGCACCATGGTGCGGTCCGTTTTCTGCCTGTCGGCGGTATAAAGATCGAAGAGTTCCATATCCGGTCCTCCTTTGGTTCTGTCCCTTACAGGTCCTTGTGCATCCTGAGGCAGTCGAACACGCCGCTGTGGATTGTTCCGCCATGGTCTGACACATAGCCGAGCTTTTCATAAAAGGGAACGACCTCGGTCCGGCTGTCGATGACAATCCGGGTATATCCGCATTCCCGGATCCATTTTTCCGCCTCTTCCATGACCCGGCTTCCCGTATGGTCCCCGCGGTATTCGGGCAGCACCACCACCCGGCCCAGGACGACAGCGTCCGGGCTGATTTCATAGAACCGGCAGGTCGCCACCGGGTAGCCTTTGTCCAGCAGGACGATATATTTCGTCCCTTCCCCGTCGTGCTCGTCAAACTCTTCCCGCAGGGAGATATGATGCTGCCGGTTCATGCCCTGGATCCGGACGGAATAGGCGCCGGCCCGCTGCCATTCGGCCTCAGCCCTCATCACTTCCAGGTTTTCCATGCCCGGTCCCTCCCCTCCGGAAAAGCTTCCGTCTTAACCGGCTTCCATGATATCACATCCGGACGGCCGCCGCAGGCAGATACACCGGAAAAACAAGCAGGGCAGGCAGGGAATCCGCAAGATATGAAGAATTACAAGTGATGTTTACGCAGAAATCCGTGAAAGCGCAGGAAACTTCCTGAAAAGGGTAACAGAGATGGAAAAGACATTCAGGCTGCTGGTCATCAACCCCGGTTCAACCTCCACCAAGATCAGCATTTTCGACAACGAAAAGGAACTGTTTGAAAAGAGCCGGTTCCACGACGCGCCGGTGCTGCTGCAGTTCCCCCACGTCAACGGCCAGGTGCCCTTCCGCTACCAGGTGATCCTGGAGATGCTGGAAGAGGAAGGCATTGCCCCGGAGACCATCGACGTGTTCGTGGGCCGCGGCGGCAGCGCCTGCACCCAGCCCGGCGGCGTGACAAAGATCGACCAGAAGCTGTATGACGATACCGAGGCCGCCGTGGGCGGCAGCGAACACGCGGCGAAGCTGGGCGTGATGCTGGCCTGGCGGTTCGCCCAGAACTACAACCGGCCCGCCTATACGCTGAATCCCACCAACGTGGACGAATACTGCGAGCTGGCGCGCCTGACGGGCATCCGAGGCCTTTACCGCACGCCCCACTCCCATGTGCTCAACCCCAAAGCCGTGGCGGAAGCCCATGCGGAAGCCCTAGGCCGGCCCATTGAGGAATGCAATTTCATCGTCGCCCATATCGACGGCGGCGTCACCGTCAGCGTGCATCACCACGGGAAGATGATCGACGGCACCATGGGCGCCGACGGCGAAGGCCCCTTCGCCCCCACCCGCATCGGCAGCGTGCCGGTGCTGGAGCTGCTGGACTACCTGGAAACCCATTCCATGGACGACGTGCGGCGGATGTGCTCCCGGTCCGGCGGGTTCGTCAGCCTCTTCGGCACCTCCAATTCCGACACCGTCCACGCCCTGGTGGAGCAGGGGGACAGAAAGGCGGTGCTGGTCTGGAACACCATGATCTACCAGATCTGCAAGAGCATCGGGGCCATGAGCGCCGTGCTGTGCGGCAAGGTGGACGCCATCCTGCTCACCGGCGGCCTGATGCGCTTTGACGACATCACCGAAGGCATTAAGGAGCGCTGCGGCTGGATCGCCCCCATTGTCGTGTATCCGGGCGAAATGGAGCAGGAAGCCATGGCCTTCCCGGTCCTGAAGGTCCTGCGGGGACAGGCCTCGGCCATGACCTACAGCGGCAAAAACGTCTGGCAGGGTTTCGGGGACATCGACCTGTAAAGCAAAGCATATGAAAACGGCGCCGGATCAATCCGACGCCGCTTCTTTTTGCCCTCAGGTCTCCAGCAGGTGCGCGCACTCGCTGCGGAAGGAGATGAACGCGTCGTCTCCGACCTGGAAGGTCTTCTTTCCGATGGGGCAGTTGTCCGCGATCTTGACGAGGGTATCGCCCACGCGGACGTGGTAGTTCTGGTAGGAGCCCATGAAGCAGCTCAGCTCCACCTTGCAGGGCAGCAGGCCCTGGTCGGCGATCTCGATCGCTTCCGGACGGAGCACAATCTCCGCGGCGCCTTCCAACTTGTCATGTTCGGAGCGGACTTTGACCGGATGGCCGTAGACCTCCGCGGTCACATCCTCGCCTTCCCGGCCGGTCACGGTGCAGGGCAGGAAATTGCACTCGCCGATGAAGTCCGCGACGAACTCGCTGTTCGGATGATAGTAGATCTCCGTGGGCGAACCCATCTGGGCAATGACGCCGCCCTTCATCAGGATGATGTTGTCGGAAATCGCCATGGCTTCGCTCTGGTCATGGGTGACATAGATGGCCGTGATGCCCAGCGCCTGCTGGATCCGGCGAATCTCCGTACGCATCTGTACGCGCAGCTTGGCGTCCAGGTTGCTCAGGGGTTCGTCGAACAGCAGTACACCCGGTTCCACTACCAGGGCGCGGGCCAGGGCTACACGCTGCTGCTGGCCGCCGGAGAGCTGGTTGGTCATCCGCTGTTCCATGTCGGTCAGTTCAACGAGCTTCAGGATATTGGTAACCCTTTCCTTGATCTCGTTTTTGGGGACTCCGCGGAGTTTCAGGCCGTAGGCCACGTTGTCGAACACGTTGTAATGCGGGAACAGCGCGTAGCTCTGGAAGACCATCGCCGTATCGCGCTTGTTGGGCGTCAGTTCGTTGATGGGTTCGCCGCCCAGGTAAATCTCGCCCTCGTCCGGGCTCTCAAAGCCGGCGATCATGCGCAGGGTCGTGGTCTTGCCGCAGCCGGAGGGGCCCAGCAGCGTCACGAACGTACCGGGTTTGATATCCAGTTCCACGTCATGAACCGCGTAGAAGTCCTGGCCGGTCTTCGGGTTTTTATAGATCTTGCTGATATGATCCAGGCGGACGCCCTTTGGTTCTTTTGTCTGCGTTCCACTCATGATTATTCAACCTCCTTGACTTTGCGGCTGGTGCCGAAGTGTTTGATAATAAAGTTCATCAGCATGACCGATCCGTACGTGATAACGATCAGGATCGTCGCAAAGGCACACGCGATGCCGTAGGATCCCTTTTCGGCAAACTCGTTGATCTGCACGGTGATCAGCAGGTAACTCGGCGTCACCAGCAGGATGATCGCGGAGATTGCCGTGATGGAACGGACAAAAGCGGTCACCAGGCCCGACAGGAAGGAATCCTTGATCAGTGGCAATGTTACGGAAGTAAAGACCTTGAGGCTGTTGGCACCCATGTCGTAGGCGCTTTCCTCAATGCTCTTGTCAATCTGCCGCAGGGCGGAGATACCGGAACGGGTACCGGTAGGCAGGGAGCGGACCACAAACACGATAACCAGGATCACGCCGGTACCGTAGATCCCCTGCAGGAAACCGGAGTGGAACACACCGCCGGCGAAACCGCGGATATATCCGATACCGAGGACCGTTCCGGGTACGGCCATGGCCAGCATGGAAACGACCTCGATAAAGCCTTTTGTCTTGAATTTCCGCTTGACCACCAGGTACGAGATGATCATGGAGAGCAGGGCCGTGATCGGCGCGGCGATCAGGGACAGGACAAAGGAATCCTGGAAGGCCTTGAAGCCCTTGTAGCGGGTGAAGACCTGCTCAAACCAGCGGGTGGTCAGCGAGAAGTCGCGGCCCCAGGTGCGGAACAGCGCGCCGAAGGGTACGCAGATATACATCATCACCACGAAGAGCGCGATCGCCGAGCAGAAGATCGTCAGCGGCACGGTCACGCTCTTGTCCTCGATGAGCATCCTGGCCCGGGAAGCCTTGCCGGTCAGCGTAGCCGCCGTCTTCTTCTCCAGGTAGAATTTCTGGACCAGGAACATGATCATCGTGATGCCCAGCAGCACCACGGCCATGGCGCAGGCGCCGTTCTTGTCATAGGCGCCGGTAATCTGCAGGTAGATGGTCGTGGCCAGCGTGTCATAGCTACCGCCGATGATCATCGGGTTGGCGAAGTCCGCGATGGATTCGATGAACGTCACCAGGAATGCGTTTCCGATGCCGGGCAGCAGCAGTGGCAGGGTCACGGAGGTGAACACCTTCCACCTGGACGCGCCCATGTCCCGGGCCGCCTCCTCCATGGAGGGATCGATGTTCTTCAGCAGGCCCCGGAACATCATGTAGCAGACCGGGAAGAAAGTCATCGTCTGGACGATGGCGATGCCCCAGAATCCGTAGACGTTGTTGTCATAGATGCCCAGCATATGCCGGGTGATGATGCCGGCCTTGCCGAACAGCATGATCATGGACAGGGAGAGCACGAACGGCGGGGAAACGACCGGCAGCATGGAAACCACCTTGAACAGGCCGCCCATGAACTTCGTCCGCACCTTCACATACACTTCGACGTAGGCGAAGAGCAGGCCCACCAGTGCGGACAGGATGCCGACGAGGAAACCGACCTTCAGGGTGTTCGTGATCGCCCGGATAAAGGTGTACTTGGAAAAGCTCTCCTGGAAGAACCGAAGCGTCAGTCCGCCCTCCGGCGAATAGATACTGTCCACCAGAAGGATCGCCAGCGGATACAGGATAAACAGTGTCAGGAACGCGATAAGCACCACGATGGTGGTGACCATCACCGGATCGCCGAACAGTTTCTTGCGGTCCAGTGAAGCGCTTTGTGCTCTGGCCACGGCGCAGCCTCCTTTCTGATCTCAAACAGAATAAAGGGGGACGATGAGGCCACCGTCCCCCGGGAATCATGTCTTGATTCCTGATCGGATGTTACTGATCTTATTCGGTCTGGAAACGATCGTCCGCCGCATCGCCCAGGGCTGCCATCACTTCGCCGATGTACTTCTTGATGTTTTCCTTGGCGTCTTCGAAGTCGTAGTCCATCACGTTCTCGGGATCGAGGCCGAACTTGGCCGCCTGTTCGGGCTGCTCGGCGTTGTCGAGGACCAGGAACTGATAGCTGCCGAATTCATCCGCCTGGTTGACGCACTCGGGAGACAGGGCATATTCGATCCACAGCTTGGCCGCGTTCATGTGCTTCGCGCCCTTGAAGATGGCGGTAGCGCCGATCTCGAAGGAGGTGCCGCTGGACGGGATGACCAGACCGATGTTGTCGTAGCCGTTGTCCACGATCTGGTAGATGCCGTCATGCAGGAAGCCGATGCCGATGACGCATTCGCCGGTGCCTACGTTCTTGGAGGGGCCGGAACCGGACTTGGTGTAAACCTGGATGTTCTTGTCCAGGTCAACCAGGTACTGGATGCCTTCGTCATGGCCGTACTTCTGGATCATGGTATTGATGACCAGCTTGGCCGTGCCGGCGGTGTTGTAGTTGGACAGCCAGATCAGGCCCTTGTATTCGGGCTTGAGCAGGTCCTGCCAGTCGGCGGGCGCTTCCAGGCCCAGGCGCTCGAGTTCTTCGGTGTTGACCATGAAGCCCAGGATGCCCTTGTAGATGCCGTACCAAGCGCCGTCCTTGTCGCGGTAGGCCGGTCCGAGCAGGTGGGAGGCGTTCTTCGCTTCGTAGGTTTCAAGCAGGCCTTCAGCGGCGCATACGTTGTAGGGATCGGTGGTGCCGCCGAACCAGACGTCCGCGCTGGGGTTGCCGTTTTCTTCTTCGATCTTGGCCTGCACCTCGCCGGTGGACAGGCGCTGATGCGTTACCTTGATGCCGTAGAGCTGTTCAAACTTGTCGCAGGCAGCCTGCAGGTATTCTTCCTCGCAGGAGCCGTAAACAACCAGCTCGCCATCTTCCTTGGCGGCAGCGATCAGATCGGCGTCGATCTCGCTCTCCGCGACGGAGAAGGACATGAGTCCCAGCAGCATAGCCAGGGCCAGGAGTACAGCAAACAGTTTCTTCATGATATGGAAACCTCCTTTAAGAAATATTGAATAATTCTATCTCGCCGCGATAGCCCGCGGCGGAATATACAAAAACAAAAACGCTTTTCGCGCAAACCTATATATCTTCTCTTTCTGCGCACATCTTATCACCAGATATATCCATCTGTCAAGCGGAAAACAGGCCTCCCCGGGGGCGGAAAAGGGAAGGAAAAGCACCGGCGGAAACGCCGGTGCCGGTATGCTTTTTCCTGTCAGGTCCTGAACCAGAAAGCCGTCGGATTCCGGCCCTCGCCGTCTTTGGCGAGGACGCCGTCTTCCAGCGCAACGGGGATGATATCCTCCATCAGGCTCCACATGGAGATGATGCTGCCGATCTCCCGCACGTGCAGGAGATCCCCGGGCATCATTCCCGCCAGCGTTTCCGCCGCGGCGTCCCGGAGCCCGGCCGCCAGGGCGGCCGTTTCGCCGATCTCGTCTTTCAGCTTTTCCGCCAGGCTGAGATAGTCCTTTTCGGAGATCACCGGGAAGTCCGGGCGGATTTTCCCGTCTTCCACGCGGACGAACCCGTTCCCGAGCATGTCCGAAAGCCGTTCCAGGTCCGCCGTTTCTCCCTGCCCGGCCTCACAGGCCAGGAGCACGTCCCGCACGCCTTTCGCGAAGGGGTTGAATACCCGGTCCGTCAGGAGGTTAAAGTTGAAAATGCGCACATAGTCATGCTCCAGCTGGTACCTGCCGTAGATCCCGGAAAGGCCGGAGGGGATCTCGCCCCGCATGCCCATGACATAACCCCGGTATCCGTTTTCCAGCAGCGGGAAGGTCAGCGGATTCTTCATCCGGCTTTCCGACGCCTGCAGCGCCTCCCAGCAGATCAGCATGAGGATGAACCATCCCCGGATGTTTCCGTCGTCCCGAGCGCAGCTGTAATCCGTCTCCTCCAGCAGCTTTTTCCCTTTTTCCACCGCGGCCCGGATGCTGCCGATGTTTTCGCGCACGGCCGCCTGGGCCGCCTTGTGCACCTTTTCCATGAAGGTATTGTCGTAGATCACGATTCCGCAGTGATACTTCCGGCCCTTCTTCACCAGCAGCCGGTATTCCTCAAGCTTCTTGACCTCGTCCTCCAGGTACGGCATGGCGACGCCGACTTCCAGGCTGAGTTCCTCCAGGGTTTTCGGGCTGTCGAACACCGACAGCAGGATGCTGCCCGGAAGCTTCCTCTCAAAGATTTCCCAGTATCCTTCCCCCGAGTCTCCCCAGAAATTCATTGTGAATTTTTCCGGCGCGTAGCTGTACACGCCCAGTTCCCTGTTCATATCCATTCCTTCCCTGACCTTCTTTCTTCCTTCGAACAGATACTGCTTCACGTTCGTGACGCTCATCCCCGTCTGCCGCGCGATTGTTTCGCAGCTTTCGCGGCGGATGTAGTACGCGATCATGACCGCCCGGTATTTTTCACCCAGCAGGGACAGTTCCCTGCGGAGGGCGGAGATCTCCTCCTTCCGGATGACCCGGTCCTCCGGCGTGGCCCGGACCGTGCCGGCGAAGTTTTCCGGAAGCTCCTCCGTCCGGCGCCGCCGGACCTTCCGCCAGTAGTTCCGGCACAGGTTTCCCGCCACGGCCCAGATGTATCCGTATACCGCGTCGTCGTTCTTCAGGCCGGCATACGACCGGAGCAGTTCCAGCGTAATGTCCGACGCCACGTCCTCCGCTTCCGCCGCGTTTCCCAGCCTGCGCACACAATACAGGTAAATCTTCTGCATGTTCGCCTGGACGATCTGCTCCATCTGTTCCTTCGTCATTGTGTTCCTCGCAGTTTTGAAAGCTTTCACCCGGATAGTGGCCGGCCGGGGAAAAAGGTTAGGGTTCCCGGAAGAAAAATTTTAAAAAGATCTGTCAAAGGCTTACGCCAGGGTTTTCAGGTATTCCTGCAGGGCGGTGTATTCCCGCAGGTAGGAGCCGCGCTTTTCCTCGCTGGTCTCCGCGTATTCCTGGTGGCGGGAGAACAGCTCCACCGCCTCCTGAAGCGGGATCCACCGGGGTTCCAGGCCGCGGCGCTTTTCCGCGTCGGTCAGGCGCATCTGTCCGCTGCCCGCCGCCTCGCAGACGAAATAGTAACTGATATACCGGTATTCCTCATAGTATTCATACAGCGTCAGGAACTGCCGGAGGGGCCGGACGATCACGCCCGTCTCTTCCTCCACCTCCCGCACGCAGCATTCCTCCGGCGTCTCTTCCCCTTCCACGCCGCCGCCGGGAACCAGCCACCAGCCGGACACGGTCTCGTGGGAAAGCAGGATCTTTCCGTCCCGCACGATCACCGCGCGGCTGCCCGCCCGGGTTTTCGTGAAGGTCTCAAAGCGGTTCGCGCCCAGGATCTCGATTTCTTTCATGGTTCTTCCTTTCCCTGTCAGTTACAGCATGATCCCGTTGACCACCGCCCGGACCCGGTGATGGTGATACAGTTCCTCATTGGGCCGCATGTTGTGCATATAGGCCACGGCGAACTTCTCCACGGGATCCGCCTCCACCCAGATACCGGTGCCGCCGGTCCAGCCGAAGTCTCCGATGTTTCCGTTGTGGCCGTATTTCCGGGTCAGCAGCGTCCGGAAGCCCAGGCCGTAGCCGTAACCTGCCAGGTAGTCGCATTCGAAATCCGCCATCTGCGCCAGCCCCAGCTGGTTCTCATGCAGCATGGCCACCGTGCCGGCGCCCAGGAACTTCCTTCCTTTATACGTGCCGCCGTTGGCCAGCATCTGCATGAATACCGCGAAGTCCCGGGCGCTAATCAGCAGGTTCGGCCGGGCACCGGCGGGCACGCTGTCCGGATCCAGGGCGGAGAAGTCCGCCATGGGTTCAAACTGCCCCGGGCCTTTTTTTGCATAGTTCGTCACGATCCGGTCCTTATTCCAGGGCCGGGCGAAGGTGTCCGCGTCCTCCAGCTCCAGCGGTTTGATCAGCCGGTCCTGGAAGACCTCCCGCAGGGGCTTCCCCTCGAAGGTCTCCACCAGCACGCCGGTGATCTCGGAGCCGAAGCCGTACTGCCAGTGGGAGCCCGGCTCGAACATGACCGGTACCTCCGCCATCACCCGGACCTCCTCGGCGATGGTGCTGGGGCCCTTCTTCAGCAGTTCCCGCATCTGCCGGCTCATGGCCGCCAGGGTGGGCGTGGCCGGATCGACGGCCGGCACCATGCAGTAAGGCAGGCCGCACATCATCGCCACCGCGTCCCGGATGGTGATGGGCTTTTCCAGCGGCGCCGTTTCCACCGCCCCGTTGGGCAGGGTAACGTATTTCTTCGTGTTCTTCCATTCCGGCAGGTAGTCGGACAGCGGATCGCTGAAGAGGAACTTCCCCTCTTCATAGATCATGCCGAGAATGGCATAGGTAAAGAGCTTCGTGGTCGAAGCCTGGCTGAACATGCTGTGGACATCGACCTTTTTCCCGCTTTCGATATCCGCGTATCCCGCCTCGCCGTGGTAAATCAGTTCATCCCCCTGCATCACCGCGGCCGCGCAGCCGGGGTTCGTCCCCTCCTCCACAAAGCGCTTCAGCAGGTTGTCCAGCCTCGTAAAATCCTTCATCATCTTTATCCTGCCCTTTCCTGTTTTTCCGCGTCCCGGTTCAGATCTGATTTCGGTCCATTATAGCATGAAACCACCCGTTTACAGATGCACGCTGAAATGATGTGTTTCGTCGTGCATATCGTAAAGGATATTCCCTGTGTCAGCGATGTATTGCTGTTGCCATTTCAGGAGCAAATCCCGCAGCCTGAACAGCTGCTGATTGGCCGGATCTCCGTAACGCTCAGCCAGTTCCCGGGCGGAAGGCATTTCACGCAGATAACGGTCATCCATGCTTTCCAGTTCATTCAGGACATCGGCAGCCGGCATGGTGTTCAGTCTTTCCATGTTCCCCGGCGTCAGCACCAGCGTCAGGTTCCGTTTTTCCGGATCGGCGATTTCACCGGAGGACAGCCATTCCGCTTCCGTCATGTGCCTGACGCGGGCGAAAGCATTCCGGATCTCCTCCTGCAGCGCATCAAATTCCTGCCGGGTAATCCGCTGATCCTGTACCGTTTTTCCCCGTCCTTTGCTGTGCGGCAGGAAGAAAGAAAAACGGCTGACGCCTTTTTCCGAAAGCATGCGGTGAAGTTCCGGCATCTGGCCCAGATTCTCCCTCAGAAGCGGAATGCTGACGTTTACGGGCAGTTCTGCTTCTTTTGAAGCGTCCAGCATCTCCGTCAGAAAACGGAAGTCCCCTTGCCGGCCTGCGAAACGGTCATGGTATTCCTCGGTTCCGAAAAAGGTCAGGTCGATCAGTTCCACGCCGTTTTCGCGGACAGTGTTCATCAGGTTCCGCAGTTCCTGTCCGTTTCTGAAGGCAAAGCCGTTCATCTGCAGGAATTTCGCGCCGGGCGAATGATGTTCCCGGCAGAACCGGATGTACTCCGGAAGTTCCGGCATATCCATACAATAACCGCAATAATAGTTTGTCGTAAGATCCGACCTGGCTTCGGACAGTTCCTGCATGACCCTTTCCGCAAACGCCATGCCGGTTTTCTGTTCAACGCCTGTTGACTTTCCGCAGGAGGAAAGCAGGCAGTACCTGCAATGGGCATGGCAGGGTATGCAGTAATTGGCGATACCGAAAGAAACGGTCTTCATTTCACAAACATCCTCTCAGTATTCAGAACGAAGAATTCCTGTCGCAGTCTATTCAATTATGCCAGGAGAGGCTTTGAAATACAAGCAGAGCAAACCCTTTTCCGATTTACTCTTCCACTGCCGGGCTGACGGCAACCGCCTCCTCCGGATGCTCGCCGCTCTGCTCGTATTCCGGCACCAGGGTCAGGCTGTCGACGCCCTCCGCCAGGGGATACCGGAGCTCAAAAATAATGGATCCCGTTCCGGCGGCAAAGACCTCCTGCTCCCCGGCGGCGCAGATCCGCCGGCCGTCCTGGTACAGGTTCCAGCCCAGGATCAGGTCGGTGCCGGGGTCCCGGGTGGCCCAGCCCTTCGCCTGTTCCTCAGAGTCCAGGCAGAGGACTCCTTTCATGTCCACCCTTCCGACGCTCAGGTCCGCCTGGATCTCCCGGTCTTCCGCCTTGGTGCTGCCGTACAGGTACTGGAAGCGGTCGTTCCGGTCCAGGGTGAAGGGAATATAGATCTTTTCCCCCCGGTCGTATTTCCGCTTCAGCGTGTTCCCGTCCTGAAACAGGGTCTCCCGGTTACAGCTCACCACCAGGTTGAAGGTCACGGTATCCTCGCACTGCTCATAGGGGATCAGGCATTCCTTCCAGCCGATCACCGAACCGTCAGCCCGGTATTTCTCCTCCCCCGCCACGATGCTCAGCCAGCTTTCGTCGTCCAGCGCCATGCAGTCCGTCACCGCGGTATGGACGCTGTAAGTCCACCGCCGGCCCTTCCCGTCCAGCCACTCGACGGCCTTCTGCAGCTCCGGGTCGTCGTTGGACCATTTTTCCGCCGCGGTCTCGCCTTCATAAATCGTTCCCCAGGCGGTTTCCTCCGGAGCCCCTTCATGGAGCTCCACCTGTGTCACGTCCCCGGTCAGCCGGTAGGAGACGTACACCCGGTCCCCTTCGTAATAGGCCTGGTCGATCACCACGTTCACACCCTCGTCGGTCACGAACATGCAGCCCACCGGCCCGGCCACCCCGGCCATGGTCTTAAGCCGCGGGTCCGCGCCCTCATACCCGGCCAGTTTGCCGAACAGCCCGAGCCCTTCCTCCGCGCCCGCGCCGCATACAAAAAGCAGCGCCAGACAAAGCGTCAGGATCGCTGCCAAAGTTTTTCTCATCATGTTCCGTTCCTCCGTCCGGACCGGATCCTCTGTTCTTTCCCGGCCCGGATAAACAGACGGAACGGGTTCCTTTTTTATTCCGCCAGCGCCGCGTCCAGCACCGCCAGGTCCGCTTCCGTGGTGGACCAGCCCGCGGCGAAACGGACCACCGTGTGGCGTTCGTCCGGCTTTTCCCAGACCTCAAAGGCCGCCTGCTCCGCGATCCGGTCCAGTTTCCCGTTCTCCAGGATCACGAACTGCTGGTTTGTCGGGCTGTCGATGAAGAGGGGGATTCCCCGGGCGCGGAAGATGTCCTTCATCTTTTCCGCCATGTCGACGGCGTGCTTCCCGATGCGGAAATACAGATCATCTGTAAACAGCGCGTCAAACTGGACCCCCAGGAGCCGTCCCTTCGCCAGCAGCGCGCCCCGCTTTTTCACCGAGGTCAGGAAATGGGCGGGCATATTTCCCTTCGTGAAGACCACCGCCTCGCCGCACAGGGCGCCGGCCTTGGTCCCGCCGATGTAGAACACATCGCACAGCCGGGCAATGTCCTGAAGGGTCAGGTCCGTGTTCCGGCTCATCAGGCCGTAGGTCAGCCGGGCGCCGTCCAGGTACAGCCGCAGGCCGTATTCCCGGCACACCGCCGCGATCCCTTCCAGCTCAGCCTTGGTATACAGCGTGCCATATTCCGTCGGGTGGGAAACGTATACCATGCCGGGAAAGGTCATGTGCTCATGGCTCTCGTCCGCGTAGTAAGCGGCGAGGTACGCGCTGAGGGTTTCCGGCCGGATCTTCCCGTCCGCCTGCTCCACCTCCAGCACCTCATGCCCGGTATACTCGATGGCGCCGGCCTCATGGACGCTGACGTGGCCGGTCTTCGCGGCGATCACGCCTTCCCAGTCCTTCAGCATCGTGGAGATCACTACGGCGTTGGTCTGGGTGCCGCCGGTGAGGAAGAACACCTCCGCCTCCGGCAGGCCGCAGGCCGCCCGGATCTTTTCCTTCGCGCTTTCGCAGTATGGGTCCGCGCCGTAGCCCGGCAGCGGCTCCAGGTTCGTCTCCGCCAGTTTCGCCAGCACCTCCGGGTGGGCTCCGGTGGTGTAATCGCTCACAAAAGATACCATATCCGAATGCTCCTGTTATCTGCTTGCTTCGTAGATTGCCAGCATGTCCGCTTCATTCAGCAGCCGGGCGGAACCCATGGACCCGCCGACGCCCACCGCGCACTTGTGCGCCATGGTCTTCAGGTCCTCGTCCGTCGCTTCCACACCCAGCTCCCGCAGGTTCGTGGGCATGCCGATCCGGCGGTAGAAGTCCTCCAGGGCCTCGATGCCCTTCAGGGCGATCTCCCGGTCCGTACCCTTCTCTTCCACGCCCATCACGTTCACGGCGAAGCGCCTGAATCGCGGCAGGCAGTTGTCCATCACATACCGGGCCCAGCTGCCCCAGATGGCCGCCAGCCCCGCGCCGTGGGCCACGTCGTACAGGCCGCCCAGCTCGTGCTCCAGCTTGTGGGTCATCCAGTCCCCGCCGTCGTTGCCGCAGCCGGTCAGGCCGTTGTGCGCCAGGCTTCCGGCCCACATGACCTCCGCCCGGGCGTCGTAGTTCTGCGGATCCTTCGCCAGGATCTCCGCGTTCTCCTTCACCGTGCGCAGCAGGCCCTCCGCCAGCGCGTCGGTGATCTCCATGTTCCCGCCGTTGGTGAAGTACCGCTCCATGGTGTGCATCATGATGTCCGTGCAGCCGCAGGCCGTCTGGTAGTCCGGCAGGGTCATGGTCAGTTCCGGGTTCATGATCGCGAACTTCGGCCGGCAGTAATCGCTGCTGTAGCCGCGCTTTACCAGGCCCTCCTCCTTCGTGATCACGGAGCTGTCGCTCATTTCGCTGCCCGTCGCCGCGATGGTCAGGATCACGCCCAGGGGCAGGCAGGCCGTAGCTTTGCGCTTGTAATCATAGAAATCCCACACGTCGCCGTCATTGGTCACGCCGTAGCCGATGGCCTTCGCGCTGTCGATGGCGCTGCCGCCGCCCACGGCCAGCAGGAAGTCCACGCCTTCCTTTTTGCACAGTTCAATGCCTTCGTACACCAGGCCCAGGTGCGGGTTCGGCACCGCGCCGCCCAGGGTCACAAAGGGGATGCCCGCCGCTTCCAGCGTATCCGTGACCCGCTTCAGCAGGCCGGAGCGGACCACGCTGCCGCCGCCGTAATGGATCAGGACCTTCTTTCCGCCGAATTCCTTCACCAGGTCGGCGACCCGGGCTTCCGTGCCCTTTCCGAAAACCACCTTCGTGGGGGTATAGTAATTGAATCCGAACATCTCTTTTCCCTCCGCTCTTTCTTTTGCTCTGCGTTTATGATAATCTTGGAGTGAACTTCAAGTCAATGCCCCGACAAAAAACAGGAAACCCCCGGTCAAAAAACGGAAAGCTCCGTGCAGGGCTTTGATCGTAGAATAAATACCGGATCACAGAACAGACAGACACAGGAGGTCTATGATGGAACGTACGCTGAAAGTGCTCATGCTCAACGGCAGCCCCCGCAAAAACGGGAACATCGCCCTGGCCTTTTCCGAGATGGAGCAGGTCTTCCGGGAAAACGGCGTGGAGGTCGAAAACATCCTCCTGGGCAATAAGGACATCCGCGGCTGCATCGCCTGCGAAACCTGCCGGAAGAACCATAAGTGCGTCTTTGACGATATCGTCAACGAGCTGGCCGTGAAGTTCGAGGCCGCCGACGGGCTGGTCATCGGCTCCCCGGTGTATTACGGCTCCGCCAACGGCACCCTCATGTCCGCCCTGCAGCGGCTGTTCTACAGCACCTCCTTCGACAAGACCCTGAAGGTCGGCGCCAGCGTGGTCAGCGCCCGGCGTTCCGGCTGCACCGCGACCTTCGACGAACTGAACAAGTTCTTCACCCTCTGCAACATGCCCGTGGCCACCAGCCAGTACTGGAACAACATCTACGGCTGGGATCCCGGCGAGGGCAAAGTCGACGCGGAAGGCCGCCAGGTCATGCGCACCCTGGCCCGCAACATGGTCTTCCTGATGAAGAGCATCGCCCTGGGCAAACAGGAAATCGGCGCCCCCGCGCCGGAGGAGCCCCGGGTCTGGACCAATTTCACCCGGTAAAACAATGAACCGGAACGGTTTTCGTTCCGAAAGAAAGAGAGAATCACCGCCATGAAAATGATCAATGTCGTCAACGGCCCGCAGAACGCGTCGGCCATCATCCTCGGCTGCATGCGCATGCCCGCCCTGTCCGTGGAACAGGCGGCGGCCATGATCCGCACCGCGGCGGAAGAGGGCGTCAACTTCTTTGACCACGCCACCTGCTACGGCGGCGGCGAGGCGGAAACCCGCTTCGGCGACGCCTTCCCCCTCACCGGCCTGAAGCGGGAGGACGTCTATATCCAGTCCAAGTGCGGCCTGTATTTCGACCGGAAGGAGTTCAGCTGGAGCAAAGCCGATATCCTGGACAGCGCCGACGGGATCCTGCGCCGCCTGAAGACGGATTACCTGGACGCCCTGCTGCTGCACCGGCCGGACCTGCTCTTCGACCCGGAGGAGGTGGCGGAAGCCTTCGACGAATTGCACCGCTCCGGAAAGGTCCGCCATTTCGGCGTCAGCAACGTCACCCCGGGCCAGCTGGAACTGCTGAAAAAGTATGTGAAACAGCCCCTGGTCTTCAACCAGCTCCAGTTCTCCCTGGACCAGAGCCAGCTGATCGACAACGGCCTGTATCTCAACAACCTGACCACCGAGCGGTCCGTCGTCCGGGACAACGGCGTCCTGGATTACTGCCGCCTGCACGATATCACGATCCAGGCCTGGTCGCCGCTGCAGTTCGGCATGTTCAAAGGCTGCTTCGTGGACCATCCGGATTTCCCGGAGCTGAACAAGGCTCTGGGAGAGATCGGCGAGAAGTACGGCGTATCGAAGACCGCCGTGGCCATCGCCTGGATCCTGCGCCATCCGGCGAAGATGCAGGCCATCGCCGGCACCATGAACCCGGACCACCTGCGGGACATCTGCGCCGCCGCCGGCGTCACGCTGACCCACCGGGAGTGGTACCAGCTCTATCTCGCCTCAGGCAAATTCCTGCCGTAAATAAACAAAGGAGGACAGAACAATGCCCGGAACAGTCGGAACCCATCTCGTAGCCCAGGTCGGATTTATCGTGAAAGACATCGAGGAAACCAAGAAAAAATGGGCGGAATTCCTCGGCGTGGACGTGCCGCCGACGCAGCCCTGCGGGGATTATGAAATCACGCAGACCGTCTTTGAAGGCAAGCCCGCCCCGAAGGCGAACTCCCTGCTGGCGTTCTTTGACGTGGGCCCCGGCCTGCAGATCGAGCTGATCCAGCCCAACGAGGAGCCCTCCACCTGGCGGAACTTCCTCAACGAGCACGGCGAGGGCATGCACCACCTGGCCTTCCAGGTGAAGGATTCCAAAACCCAGGTGGCCAACGCCGAGGCCGCCGGCCTGCGCCTGGTCCAGCACGGCACCTACGGCGACGGAAACGGCGAGTACAACTATCTCGACGCCCCGGACCTCAAGTGCATCGTGGAACTCCTGGAAAGCTACCGGTAAGCCTGAAACCGGCCCGAACTGCCCCTGCCCGGGGCAGTTTTTCTTGCATTCGCCTGCCGGATCGGGGATAATGAACGGGAAGAGGCGGAAGGAGCGTACCCATGACACCGAACCAGAAGATGTGGGCCCTGTCCCGGAACGACCTGGCCCGGGCCGTCGGAGCCCTGGGGTATCCGGGGGAGTTTGCCGACCTGCTGGCGAAGCAGCTGGGCAGCCCGAAGGCCATCGACCGGCTGGCCTCCTATATCCACCAGGCAAACCCGGACAGCATGGAGATGATCATCGACGAGATGCTCGCCATCCGCGCGGAGATCGACGCCTGGAAGGAAAAGAAAGAAAACCGGGAGGCGCAGGAAGGATACAGCCGATGGCTGAACAGCGCCGCCCGGATGGAAAACATGGAAGACTGGGAGGAAATATGAAATGAAGACCGCTGTCGTCTATTATTCGGAGCATCACGGAAACACAAAAAAACTGCTGGACGCCATCGCCGCGAAGCACGACGTCACGCTGATCGACGTAACGAAAGCGCCTGAGACCGACCTGTCCGGATACGACCGGATCGGCCTCGCTTCGGGGATCTATTACAGCAGTTTTGCAAAACAGCTCCTGGCTTACGCGGAAGAGCACCTTCCGGAGGGAAAGGACGTGTTTTACATCTTCACCCACGGAGCGCCCAAGGGAATGTTCCTCAACGCGGTCCGGAAGATCGCGGAGGTAAAGCACTGCCGGGAGCTCGGCGATTATCACTGCCAGGGCTACGATACCTTCGGGCCGTTCAAACTCGTCGGCGGCATCGCCAAGGGCCACCCGACGGAGGATGAAATCAGCGGTGCGGTATCTTTCTACGAAGGGCTGTAAACGCCTTTACCGGTCGTCGCCCCAGCACTCGTTTTTCGCGCTGCCGTCGCGGTAGGTTTCTTCATAGGGTTCCGGCAGGACTTCTTCCTCGTCCGGAATCTCGTCGGACCATTCTTTTTCCCGCTGGTCGATCTTTCTTTCGCTCATGACGCAGATCTCCTTTGCTGTTTTTTCCTCTGCCCGTATTATACCATCGAACCGGGCAGGACATCAAGTTCCGGAGGCTGACATTCCATGAAGATCGGGATCCTTTCAGACACCCACGACCTGCTGCGGCCGGAAGTTGCCGGCTGCCTTCGCGGCTGCGGCCTGATCCTCCACGGCGGGGATATCAGCAGCCGGAAGATCCTGGACGAGCTGGAAGCAATCGCGCCGGTAAAGGCCGTGCGGGGCAACAACGACAAGGAATGGGCGGAGGGCCTTCCCCAGGTCCTGGATTTTGAACTGGGCGGCCTGCGGATCTGCATGGCCCACAAGAAAAAAGACCTGCCCGCGGACCCGGGCCATTACGACCTGATGATCTGCGGCCACACCCACCGGTATGAATCCGCCTGGTCGGAGACGGCGGAGGGCCGGCGGACGCTGTTCATGAACCCGGGCAGCTGCGGGCCCCGGCGGTTCCACCAGCCGATCACCCTGGCCGTCCTGACAATTAACGCGGGCGGGTTCGCAGTGAAGCGGATCGACATTCCGCATACGCCGAAGGAAAGCGCCCCGAAAACTGACGCCAAAGACATCCGGAAACAGATTGAGACCGTGATCCGGGAGACGCAGAAAGGCCGGTCCACCGATGAAATCGCGAAGCGGTACGGCATGGACCCGGCCCTGGCCGAACAGATCGCCCGGCTGTATGTGACCCATCCCGGCGTGACCGTGGACGGGATCATGGGAAAGATGGGACTGTAAAAGGAGGCAGGAACCTGCCTCCTTTTTTACATCATCAGCGATCTGTATTCGCCGGGGCTCATGCCCTTCTCGGCGTGGAACACCCGGTTGAAGCTGGAGATGCTCTGGAACCCGGACAGCATGGCGATCTCCGTCAGGGTCTTCTCCCTGTCCGCCAGCAGCTCCGTCGCCTTTTCCAGACGGATCGTGTTCAGCCACTTGCTGTAGTTCATGCCGGTCACGTTCCGGAAGATGCGGCTGAAATAGTCCTTGCTGATCCCCGCCATCTCCGCCATGGCGCCCTGGCTCAGGTCGTCCGCGGTCAGGTTGTGCTTGATATGGTCCGTCACCATGATCATCCGCCGCATGACGGAGTCGGTATAGGTCTCCTCTCCCCGCAGCTCCGGCGCGAACTCGTCCCGGTGCCTGTCCAGCGTCAGCATGAACTCCATCAGCAGCATGCAGCAGCGCAGCTCCCGGTCCGGCCCGGAGGAGAAGAAGGTCTCCTTCATCCGGTCCGCGATCTTCCGCAGCTGGGCCACCAGTTCCGGATGGGAATTGATGCACAGCACATGCAGGTTCCGGTAGAAGTGCATGATCCGCTGCAGGTCGAAAAGCGAATTCATGAACGCGTTGCTGAACTGGATCACCAGGGATTCCTTCCGGTCCGCATCGATGATTGCGTGCATCTCCATAGGCCAGATCAGCAGGAAATCCCCTTCCACCAGCTCATAGGTATCCCGGTTGACCTGGAAGATGTTGGTCTTTCCCGGCCCCACCAGCAGGATCTCGCCGTAGGAGTGCCAGTGGGCCTGGTAGCTCCGCTTCTCGTATCCCGTGGACAGGTTGAAGGCGCTGACCCGCTCAAACCCGTAATCCTCGTATTGACTGTAATCCATATGCCGCTCCGATCATTTTCCGTAGGGGCTGTCGAACTCCGCTTCCGCCTTTTTCACCGCGTCTTCCAGCGTCATGCCGGCGAAGTTCTGGGCGCCCAGGTACCTGCCGCTCTTTCCGTCGTTTACAAACACGCCCACCGTGATGCCCGGGATGGCGCTCTCCGGCGCGTTCGGCGCCTGGGCCCCGCCCAGGTCCGTCCGGCACCAGCCGGGATCCGTCAGGTTGATCAGCACGTCCGTGCCCTCCACCTTCGATCCCATGTCGATGGTGATCTTGTCCAGGGCCGCCTTGCTGGCGGAATATCCCGCCTGGCATACGTCCAGGGCGATGCCGCTGGTGGTGTTCAGGATGCGGCCGGTGCCCTTCTTCATCATCTTCGGCAGGAAGTGGTAGCAGATCATCGCCGGGGCGATGGTGTTCACCCGGAAGCTGACCTCGTAGTCCTCCACGGGGGTTCCGCACCACTCCGTCCGGTAGGCGATCTGCAGCCCCGCGTTGTTCATGACGATGTCCACGTCCACGCCCAGGTCGTCGATCTCCTGCAGCATCCTCTCCACCGCGGCCGGGTCGTTCAGGTCCGCCGCCACCGCCTCCGCGGCGACGCCGCGGGAGCGGATCTCCGCCAGCACCTTTTCCGTATGGGTCAGGTCCCGGCTGTGCAGGATCAGGTTGCAGCCCTGCTCCGCCATGAACTTTGCCGAAAGATAACCGATTCCCCGGGCCGCGCCGGTGATCAGCGCCCATCTGCCTTTTACGTCGTACATGCCGTGATTCCTCCGTTGTTTTGCTGGCTTGATTGTAAAGTTTAGAGTATACTCTAAGTCAACCTTTTCATTTTTTGTTTTTCCGGACAAAAAACAGGAATCCGATTATCAAAAAATGGGAAGTGTATTCCCATCCTCCCGGTCTACAATAAGCTGTAATGATATGGACCCGGAGGTTTCCAGGGAGATGAGCCTGATCGCAGTGAAGCGCAGTATGTTCCACCTTCGCGGCCGCGCGAAGCGGGATACCACCATGAACATGACCGAAGGCAAGCCGCTGGG
The DNA here is from genome assembly GCA_946414315.1 of uncultured Clostridia bacterium. Classification (GTDB taxonomy): domain Bacteria; phylum Bacillota; class Clostridia; order Christensenellales; family Aristaeellaceae; genus Aristaeella. The sequence goes on along the minus strand of CAMKNZ010000024.1, from coordinate 3,349 downwards.
GCTGCTTGCCGTTTTCGCGCTGCCGCTGCTGATCGGCAACCTGTTCCAGCAGGCCTATAACCTGGCGGACTCCATGATCGTCGGCCAGCTGCTGGGCGCCAACGCCCTGGCGGCGGTGGGCGCCACCGGCTCCATCTCCTTCCTGTTCTTTTCCATCTTCAACGGTATCAGCGGCGGCTGCGGCATCGTCACGGCCCAGTATTTCGGTGCAAAGGACGACCGCATGGTCTGCAAGGCCATCGCCAACTCGGCCTATATCATGATCGGCTTCTCCCTGCTGACCGGCTCCGTGGCCTTTGCCATGGTCCCGACGGTGCTTACCTGGATGGGCACCCCGGCGGAGATCCTGCCCGACGCCATCACCTATATGCGCATGACCTCGGCCTCCGTGCCGCTCATCGCCATCTACAACTACGCCTCTTCCATGCAGCGGGCCCTGGGGGATTCCCGCACCCCGCTGTATTTCCTGATCGTCTCCTGCCTGCTGAACGTGGGGCTGGACCTGCTGTTCGTCGGCGTGTTCCGCTGGGGCGTGTTCGGCGCGGCCTTCGCCACCATGCTGGCCCAGCTGCTGGCCGGCGCCGGTTCCCTGTTCTGGGCCTTCAGGCGCAATCCCTATTTCAAGCTGAATAAGCAGTCTCTTGCCTTTGACAAGCCCATCGCGAAGAAAACCATCCGCCTGGGCCTGCCCCTGGCGCTGCAGTGGAGCCTCATCGCGGTCTCCACCACCGCACTCCAGTCCGTGGTCAATTCCTTCGGCGCCACCGCCATGGCGGCTTACACCGCCGGCAACCGCCTGGAGCAGCTGGTGCAGATGCCCTTCGGCTCCATGAGCATGGCCCTGTCCACCTATACCAGCCAGAACATGGGCGCCGGAAAGAACTCCCGCATCCGCGAAGGCTTCCGGGACAGCCTGCTGGCCATGGCCGTCCTTGCCGGCGCCATGACCCTGATCATGCAGCTGTGGGGCGGCAACCTGGTGGGCCTCTTCGTGCAGGAGAAGGACGTGATCTCCCTGGGCGGCAAAGCCCTGGGCATCACCAGCTTCTTCTATGTCTTCCTCGGCGTCATCTACGTCTGCCGCGGCGTGCTCAACGGCGTGGGCGACGCGGTGTTCTCCTTCATCAACGGCGCCGTGGAGATCGCCGGCCGCGTCGGCCTGCCCCTGCTCCTGCTGGCCTTCACCGCCGCCGGCGTCTGGTCCATCTGGATCACCGCGGGCGTCACCTGGATGCTGGCCGGGATTTCGTGTATACTGAGATACATCTCCTGGAGGAAGAAAAACACAAACAGGAATTCTGAATCCTGAATTAAACATACTTTCCGGAGGAAAAGATGATCAAGACCCTCTGGCGGCTCAGCCGTGAAGCCATCCGTTACCGGACCCTCTACATCGTCGCGATCCTGTCCACCCTGGCGCTGACGGCGGTGAACCTCACCGCGCCGAAGCTCCTCTCCGCCATGACGGGCATTGTGGAAAAGGGCGTGGACGAGACCGGCCTGCAGACCATCGGCCTGTTTACGGCGCTGCTGGTGGGGCTTTACCTGCTGCGGATCCTCTTCCGCTTCCTCAGCAACTACCTGGCCCACAAAGCCGCCTGGTACCTGGTGGGCGACCTGCGGACCCGTACATACGACAAACTGGAGCACATGCACCTGGGCTATTTCCACGACAAGCAGACCGGCGACCTCATGAGCCGCATCGTGAACGATACCCGGGACTTCGAACTACTCTACGCCCATATGATCCCGGAGACCATCACCAACCTGGTCACCTTCCTCGGCGTCCTGATCGTCCTGCTGACCATCAACTGGAAGCTGGCCCTCATCACCTGCGCGCCGATTCCCTTCATCTTCGTTTCCGGCATCATTTTCTCCAAAAAAGTCCGCCCCTTCTTCCGGATCTCCCAGAAAAAGATGGGCGAACTCAACGGCAAGCTCCAGGACAACCTCTCCGGCATCCACGAGATCCAGTCCTTCGGCCGGGAGGAGTATGAAACGGAGCAGGTCAACGGCTTCAATTTCGAACACATCCGCGCCATGCTCAAGGCCCTGAAGATCAGCGCGGTTTTCCATCCCTCGGTGGAGTTCATCTCTTCCCTCGGCACGATCCTGGTCGTGGGTTTCGGCGGCTACCTGGCCTTCAGGGAGTCCCTCAGCGTGGCGGACATCGTGGCCTTCCTGCTCTACCTGGGCCTGTTCTACGGCCCCGTCACGGGCCTGGCCAACCTGCTGGAGAACATGCAGCAGTCCATGGCCGGCGCCGAGCGCGTGCTGGCCGTGCTGGACGCCCCGGCGGAGATCAAGGACCGGGAGGGCGCGGAATCCCTTCCCGCCGTTCAGGGCGAGATCACCTTCGACCATGTGAGCTTTTCCTATCAGGACGCCGTGCCCGTGCTGAAAGATGTTTCCTTCGTCTGCGAGCCCGGTAAAATGCTGGCCCTAGTGGGTCCCACGGGGGTTGGCAAGACCACCCTCACCCAGCTGATCTCCCGTTTCTATGAGCCCGATTCCGGCCGGATCCTCCTGGACGGCCATGATATCCGCGGGGTCACCCTGGAAAGCCTCCGGAAGAATATCTCCCCGGTCCTGCAGGACACCTTCCTCTTCAACGGCACCATCGCCGAGAACATCGGCTACGCGGTAACCGATGCCTCCATGGCGGAGATCGAGGAAGCGGCGAAGGCCGCCAATATCCATGACGATATCATGATGATGCCCGACGGCTACCGGACCCAGGTGGGCGAGCGGGGCCTCCGCCTCTCCGGCGGCCAGAAACAGCGCGTCGCCATCGCCCGGGCCATCCTGCGCAAGAGCCCGATCATCATCCTGGACGAGGCCACCGCCTCCGTGGACGTGGAAACCGAGCAGCAGATCCGCAAGGCCATCGCCGGCATCGCCGGCACCCGCACGATCATCGCCATCGCCCACCGCCTGTCCACCATCCGCGGCGCCGACCAGATCCTGGTCATCGAAAACGGCCGCATCACCGAGCGCGGCACCCACGCGGAGCTCGTCGCCCTGGGCGGCAGCTACGCACGGATGAACGCGATCCAGGGCGAAGAGCTGAAGGCCGCCGGCAATTCAGACTGACCGTTTCTTCTTTTTTCTTCCTTTTTTTCACTTACCCCAGCGGAAAACGGCGCCCCTCCGGGCGCCGTTTTTCCTGTGGACCGTTTTCGTTATTCCGTTGCTTTGGAGAACTGGGTTTCGTAGAGTTCCTGGTACGTGCCGCCGGCGTGCACCAGGTCCCTGTGCGTGCCCCGTTCCACGATCTCTCCGTCCCGGACCACCAGGATCTCGTCCGCCGCCAGGATCGTGCTCAGCCGGTGGGCGATCAGGATGCTCG
>CAMKNZ010000023.1 GCA_946414315.1 uncultured Clostridia bacterium | reverse complement strand
TTCAGCAGCCTTGCGGGCTGCTTCTTCTTCGGCGGCTATGCGGGCCGCTTCTTCTGCAGCCGAATCCTTCACCTCAATGGTGATTGCACTGGTCAGGACCGTTCCGTCCTCAGCGCGAAGCACAGCACGCAGCGTATAGCTTCCAGCTGCATCGGCGGCAAAACTGTATTCCTCGCCGTCGGCGACTTCCGTCCAATCGCTGCCGGATTTCTCCTGCCAGCAGACACTGTAGCCCATGTTCGCGTTGGTCACGACAGCCTTCAAGTCTACCGTTTCGCCCACTTCGGCCGTATTGCGGCCACTGACTGAAAGCGTGCCGGTAAAGGCAACGGATTCCTCCGCAGTCTGTCCTTCTTCTGCCGCAGTAATCTGTATTCCACAGAAAAGCATAATCACGGCCAGCAGCATCGTCATAATTCTTTTCATGCGTTCTCCTCCTGGTTTCATCTGCCGGGAGCGGGAGCTCCCCTGTGCAGGATTTCTCACTTCTTTATACGTGCTTCCCCGGCTTTCCGGCATCCGGATCGCCTAATCAGGACCCAATAGGGTTACTTTACGCTTTTTATTATGCAAATTAACAGTTACACTTCGGTTACACAAAGCCGTTTTTAGCTAATTTTTATATTTTTTTGAAAAAATTTTTTCGAATGTCTGATGACTTGCCGCCGAAACCCTTGTAATTCATAGCTTCTTACACTATTTTCCATTTCCGAACTATTTTCGGATCTTTTTCATCAATATTCTCTTTTATTGTCCTGCTGCTTCTTTTAATTCAATGCCATATATGCTCGCCTTCCTCAAATAATGCGCTATTCCGGAAGAAGTGTTCTTTTTCTGTATTGTTCGGATTATCATGAGCTTCCCTGATTTTTTTTGCTGTTTTTTATCCGAATAGTTTCATGAGAAGATCAATTTTCGGCAAACCATGTTACTTTTCCCAAAAAAAGATTGTTGAATATCTCCGCAGACTATGAAATCTTCTTCCCCATACGCTGTACCATGCACGACCGGATCATCAGAACAGTTCCCGGAGCAGAAGGATATTTGGAAAACCAGGTCTCCGAATCAGGTATGGTGTGGCTTCCCGGTGTCTTTGGCGGGCCCGTGGCGGACGCAGGAAAAGCAGCCGCGGCACTGACAGATGGACAAGCGTGCCTGTCCTGGCAGGAATATCCCTTTTGCATGGAGAAAACAGTATTTGCTTTATAATACGCTTTAAAAAGATTATCAGGGAAAACGGTACCACATGAACGATAAACCGGTGGGCTTGGATTGGGTATAAAAGCCAAAAAGGTGACAGGATGTGTGCAATCTGTTGCAATCTGTTTGAACACGGCGCTTTCAGGGTAAGCACTGCCGCCATATACAGCAGAAAGCACCATGCTGCTATCAAGTTCGAATAATTGCCAGATACCCGGAGCCTGTTATTGAGCAGCATGCTCCGGGTATTTGTTTCCCTCGGACCGCTGACATTGGGTCGGCTTTCCCCGGACTCTTTGCTTTCTTTCCCCTGTTTTGTTCGGATCGTAATTGTCCGCGGTCCCTGCGCGGGAAAGACAGCCGTCAGGGAACGGAGTATTTGAGAAAGGCGGTATAAAGGCATGAGAAGTACGCGCTCACGAATCATGGGCATCGCCGTACTTGTCGTTTTGATATGCACCGGGCTGTTCTTCTGGATCGGGTATCAGCTGACCAGCGACAATATGTCCCGGCAGATCAAAAATGACTACAGCGTTGTCGCTGAACAATACGCGCAGAAACTGACTGCGTGGATCAACACCTATGCCGCCGTTGTCGATTCGACAGCAGCAGATATCACAATCAACGGAATCTGCCGGGATGACTACGGTACTTTTCACCGCTATCTGGGAGAAATCTGCAGGCTTCTCAACAAAGACGGCGTGATTTATGACCTCTATTTCACTTATCCGGACAACACAATGGTCTGCGCTTCGGATTTTATCGCTGACGGCTCGGTGGATTATGTGAACACCCGCGAATGGTTCATCACGGCCGCCGGAACCGGCGAGCTGTTTTTTTCCACTCCGTACCGGGATTCAGATTCGGGCAAGCCGATCATTACCATTTCCAAAGGCGTCTACTCAAACAACGCCCTGCAGGGTGTGCTGGCGGCAGATATTTTTGTCGACGTGCTGGTCGATATCATCCGGGGAGCGGAGATCGCGCCGGACAGCTACGCTTTCCTGGTGGACCAGAACCTGGGCATGGTCGTGCATCCGAATGAAGTCTATGCCTATGACGACGTTCCCCGTCATGTTATGGATGTCCCCGATTCGCCTTATGCGGATGTGATTTCCAAAGTCCGTTCCGGTTCAAAGGAAATGGTCTATCTTCAGGACTATGACGGCGTCACGCGCGGGGTCGCAGTCTCGAGGATGCCCAACACCGGCTGGTACGTCGGCGTCGCCACAAGTAAAAATGAACTGACGCGGGATAACAGTTCCCTGCTCAGCAGTTTTCTGACCGCCGCCGCTGTCTCTGCCGCGGCCGGCTGCCTGATCGCCGTTTTGCTGCTGTTTGTGTTCAAGCGTTTCGGGCAGGCGCCCGGCTTCCCCGCTCAGGACGCAGCGCGCGAACGGATACCGGAAAAAGAAACGGATAAACAGCCTTCCCCGGAAGAGGAAGCCCGGACCGGCAGCGAAAAAAACACCGGTTTTCCCATTCCCGGCAGATTCAGGCGGATTCTGCCGATTCTGCTCATTCTTCTCCTGATGGTCGGTATGATCCTTTATACCACCCGCGTCATCAACAATGTATCCGCGGCAAATATCCGCGAAGTCGGCGAGGACAGGATCTCCTCCGCCTCGGCGGAACTTGAGAACTATCTGGGCACGGCAAAAAGCACGCTGTGGGTTACCGCGGATACGGTTGACCATATGATACGAAGCGGCGCGTCCGTACAGGATGTGCGTAACTACATCATGGAGGAGACGCAGAACCAGAAGGAGCATTTTGACGTCAACATCACCGGCTTCTACGGGTACGTGATGGGTGAATACGTCGACGGCCTTGCCTGGGTTCCTCCCGAGAACTATGACCCCACCCGCCGGGACTGGTATCTGAACGCTCTTTCAGCCCGCGGGGAAGCAACCATGCTTTCCCCTTATGTGGACGCGCAGACAGATGACCTGGTCATCTCCATCAGCCGGATGCTCTCAGACGGCATCAATGTGGTTTCAGTCGACTTTATGATGAACCATATTCAGGAGATTATTTCCACCCTGCAGATCAAGGAAAAAGGCTACGGTTTCATTGTGGATCGGAACGGCCTCCTGATCGCTCACCGGGACCCGGACAAACAGGGCCGGCTCCTGACGGCGGATGAGGAGAATCTCGGATTCTTCGATCAGATCCTGGCTGTTGAAAACGGAAGCTTCGAAATCAACGTGGACGGGAAACAGTGTACCGCTTTCGTCCACCGGATCATGGACCAGTGGTATGCGGTTATCGCAATTGACAATGAAGAGCTGATGACCGAAATGCATCAGCAGCTGCTGATCAACGTTCTTATCTGTTCATTGATCTTCGCGCTGATTGCCTTCTTCTTCTTTATCAGCCGGAGAACAGAACAAAACTATTCCAGCCGGATAGAGCAGATGCGGGTTGAAGAACAGAAGCAGGCTTATGAAGCGAAAGCCCTGATGCTTGAAAAGGAAGCGGCGGACCGTTCAAATCAGGCAAAAAGCGAATTCCTGGCCAATATGTCCCATGAAATCCGCACGCCGATCAACGCAGTGCTCGGCATGAACGAAATGATCCTCCGGGAAACCTTTGCCGCGCAGGATGAAGAGGATCCGAAGCAATGGCGCGGCGCTGTCGGAAGAATCCGTTCCTGCGCGCGGAACATCGGGAATGCCGGGAACAACCTGCTTTCCATTATCAACGGTGTGCTCGATTTTTCCAAAATCGAAGCAGGTCAGATGGAAATTTCCAATGCGGAATACAGCCTCCGCTCAGTCCTGACCGACGTCTGCAGCATGATTTCCTTCCGCACCAGGAATAAAGGGCTGGATTTGCGGACCGAGGTGGAGGAATCCATCCCGGACCGTCTCCTCGGCGACGAAATCCATGTCCGCCAGATTATTACCAATCTGATGAGCAACGCCGTCAAGTATACTGAACGGGGCAGCATCCTGCTGTCGGTCCGCGCTTCGGAATCCGTACGGAAGCCCGGAGAAGCCATTACCCTGATGATTACCGTTCGGGATACGGGCATCGGGATCCGTCAGGAGGATATCAGCAGAATATTTGAAAAATTCCAGCGCATCAATCTGGAAAAGACAGGCACGGTCGAGGGAACCGGCCTGGGTCTCGCCATCACGCAGAAACTGATTTCCATGATGAACGGCGAAATCCGGGTGGACAGCGAATACGGGAAAGGCTCCGCCTTTACCGTCCGCCTGCCCCAGACGGTCGCTTCCGGTGAACCGATCGGCCCGTTCCGGCCGGAATATGAACCGGAGCTTCCGGAGACTGAACCGTATCACGAATCTTTCCGCGCGCCGGATGCTCGGATCCTGATTGTGGATGACACGAGGATGAATCTGATGGTCGCCGTCGGCCTTCTGGACAAAACCGGGATCCGGATCGACACCGCCGGCAGCGGAGCGGATGCGGTCAAAGCTGCCGGATCCACGGCGTATGATCTGATCCTGATGGACCAGCGCATGCCCGGAATGGACGGTACGGAAGCCCTGCGGCGTATCCGCGGCCAGGCCGGCGGAGCCAGCCGGAACACACCGGTCATCTGCATGACCGCAGACGCCGTTCAGGGAGCACGGGACCGCTATCTTACGGAAGGCTTTACAGATTACCTGTCCAAACCGATCGATTATAAAACGCTGGAAGATATGCTGAAAAAATATCTGCCTGAAAACAAGCTCCTGCTTTCAGCGGAAGGGAATGCATCCTCCCCTGAAGCCGGCGAAACCGGCGTCCCGGTCCCGCCGGACCTGCTTCGGAAAGCCGGAATACGGACAGAGGACGGCCTGCATTACTGCGACGGCAGCGAAGCGCTGTACCGGACCGTGCTGGCAGAATTCCTGAACAGTGCGGAAGAAAAGAAGCAAAATCTCCGGCAGTATTATTCTGCCGGAGACTGGGGAAACTACAGTGTCCTGGTTCACTCACTGAAAAGCATTTCCCGGACCATCGGTGCGCAGGAACTGTCTGAAGCAGCCGCTGCGCTTGAAAAGGCCGCCAGGGAAAACGATACGGGTACCCTTTTCCGGTTGCACGAGCCGATGATGCGGCAGTACGGCCGCCTGACGGACGCGCTGGAGACCTGGCTCAGATCCGGAGAGCAGATTCCGGATTCCGATGACATCCTGGAATTCCTGCCCGAATAGAAACTTGTCGCAGATGCACCGGCCCAGCCATTCCCCGTCCAGCGCGGGACGGCGGATGAGTCCCTGCAGCCAGCTGCTGACCGCACTCCCGTCACCCGGAACTCCCGCCGTGATCAGGTTCAGATCCCGCACATGCGCAACGGTTCACTGCGGAGAACCTCATAGCTGATTCCTGCCGAATCCAGTTCATCCAGGAAGCACCTGAAATACCTGTCCGAAGAATAAGGCTGCATGAATGAAAGAAAGAAACTGTGCCTGAAGCATGAGATCTCGCAAAGAATATCCGTAACCTTTGACAGTGAAGTCACGACATACTGCTCTTCGATATAGGGATCCAGCGGCCCGAAACTTCTGCTGTTTACATAGGACACGCAGATGCTTGCCTGCGCGATATCCGGGGACGGTGGCGGCAGCATCCGCTTCATCTGCCTGATCTCCCAGAGGGAATTCTCCGGCTGGGCCTGCAGCATCAGCTGGCCGCGGGCAATCGTGCATGTTTCGGTGAGATCTTCCATCTCCCGTTTCTTCGGAAAATCCAGGACGGCTTCGCCTGTAAACATACGGTAATTATGGGGAACCCCCAGCATCGCCTTGCGATCGATGCATACGGATACGGTAACCGTCTTTTCACTTTCCGGATTCCACCGTCTCGCAGCCTTTGCCAGCATCACGGACATCAGTACATTCGGGCTGCCGTCATAGTCCCTGCAGTACTTCATGACCTGCGCTTCAGGGAGCTTCACGAAAAAAACCGTCTTGTCGGTGTCCGCCGCGTCAAGCAGCCGAAAGAAATCCGGGATCGGTTTCTTTTTGTACAGGGGAGCTTCCGCGCTGTCAACATCCAGGTTCCGGAACGGATTTCCTGTTTCAGATTCCGGAATCACATCACCCGGCAGGCAGAATCCGGCCGGATCAAAGGCCTGCCCGGTTGCCTTTGACAGATACAGGAACATGGTGCTTTTAATATAGGGCATGAACCCCGCTCCGTCGGACAGGGCGTGGGGCAGCTCAAACGCCAGCCGGCGGCCTTCATATTTCCAGGCCGCAAGGTGGTAGTTGGACGCTTCGGAATGAAAACGGATCGGCTCCCAGGAGTTCCGGACTGTCATGGGAAGATCGTTCGGCACGGTAATCAGGTCATCCCCTCTGTATGCCGGCTTTACGTAAAAGTATGGAAACCGCGCCCTCATCTCTTCAACGGCATACCGGAGAATGTCTCCGTCCACAGGATCCCTGAGCGAAAGAATCGCCCCCATGGTGTTATGATGTTCAGGATCAGACAGGTTCAGGATCGGTTCATAGAATTCCAGCATTGTTTCCTCCCGGATGATGATGGAACAAAACGTGCAATGTGATGCTTATATAGTTCGCCGCAGGGCGGAGGATTCCTGTCAGCAGGTTCTGCACATGAAAAACCGGCAGTCCGTCACGGATCGCTGAGGAATATTCCTGAAACAAACAGCCTGTCCGGATCGTCTGTCTTCCCGGGACAAAATATTCCCGCTTATTTTGCAGAATCTGTCATTTACCCGGCGTCCTGCAAAAGGTATAATATTTCACTGAAAACAGGAGAGATGTCCTCCTCCGTTCCTCCGTGCATCAGCCTGAAAGGAGTTCCCCGTTATGCGCAGAATCGTCTTTTTTCTTCTTCTCGCACTGATGTGTGCATTGCTGTGCGGAACGGCCTTGGCTGATTACGGATATACGGACACGTCCCTGATTCCGATGGCGGTGGATTTCAGTTTCAGCATTGAATTCGACACCCTGGGCAATCCGCAGATCGTGACAGACTATCCGTTCGAAAAGACCGGCGCCCGGCAGCTGAACGTGGTCTATAACAAGGGTGATATCGAGGAGGCGGTCACGCTCGTATACGAATATCCGTCCGGCAAGACAAGAATCAACGGCTGGAACGGGGATCTGTACAAGGACGGCGCTTCTTTCGAGCGGACAATCTACGGAGAAATCCGGAGCGGTGTGCTGACTCCGGCCGACAGCATCTACCTCAACACGGTCCGAAACAGCGCTGAGACCGACTGGGTTCTTGAATACTCTGTCAGCCAGCAACGATACCTTTCCTATGAGGAAAAGACCCACTCCCAGGGCTTCAATGCCATGGCGGCCGGCGGCATTTCAAAATCCCTGTACTACCGGGCGGATGAGCTCGACTCCTCACGGGTCATGATACGGACCGATAACGCGGATCTGCTTATGGATCGCAACCGGACCGGAGACATCACATACGCCAGTGTCTATCAGTACGCCCCAACCTTCGAATTCTTTGATTATGACCCATCCACCGGCCTCTTCGGCGGACGCAGTCTCTCTGATCTGGGGTTTAGTGAATCTGACATTGAAGTCGAGCCCCTTGCCATGATCGGTGACAGAACAGACCATGTGACCACTTCTGTTTCTGTTGCGGATGATCTTCCTGTAACAGCCGTGAAACAGCCTTCCGCAGCCACAATCGTCGGCGGCCTGCTGACCGGCATCCTGATCGGGCTTACGCTGTTCAATATGTTCCGCCGCAGAAAGGACCGGCCCGAAAAACCGGTTCCTGCCGGGGAAACAGAAAACAAGGATGAAATCCCCGCTCCGGAAGAAACATTTGAATCCACCACCGGATACATGAGAAACTGATACGACAGGAAGCGCGGATGGATATTCAGCATCATGACAGCAAAAAATGACCTCTTCCGCATCAAAAAACGGGGAGCATAAAGACTGTTTGCGAACTATACTGCATGTATGAAAACAAGCAGTTGAGGGAGGAACCATTTCATGAAGCAGACTGTCCTGATCACCGGCACGGGCCGGCCCTATGCCCTTGGTTTCAATCTGGTAAAAAGGTATCTGGAAGCCGGCGATACGGTGCTTGCCTCCATTCGCCGTCCGTCCGAAGCATTGGAGGAACTGAAAAAAGAATATCCTGACCGCCTGCATATCCTGATGATGGATATCTCATCGACTGAATCGGTCAACGCCGCCGCCTGGCAGGCGGAGAAGCTGACGGACCATCTGGACCTGATCATCAACAACGCCACCACGGCTTCCGCCGATACCATGAAAGAACTTCCGGACTTCGATCTGGATCTCATTGCTCCGGCAGTGAACGTCGGCGCCGTCGGCCCGATCCGGGTAGTGAAAGCTTTCCTGCCCATGCTTCGAAAAAGCGCCATGGGGGCACTCATTGTGAATATTTCCTCCGAGGCTGGCAGTATCGGCAAATGCTACCGCACTTTCTACCTGGACTACGGCACGGAGAAGGCCGCCCTGAATATGCTCACCATGACCGTACGCAACTGGATCAAGGATGATCCGAACCTGAACATCATCTGTCTCCATCCCGGCTGGATCCGGACCAACCCGGGCAACAATGAAGCCCCGCTGATTCCTTATGAACACGCGGAAACCCTCCGGAACCTGTTTGAAACCAAACGTCACGACAAGGAAGGCCCGGTTTTCATCACCTATACCGGCGAAGCCTATCCCTGGTAATAAACAGCAAAGGTAAGACGGACCGGATCCCTGCGGAAATCCCGGATCCGATCTCCCGAATCCCGTCACCCGAGCCGCGCTTTTGTCCGGAAACACAGACCGGCGATCCGTATGGATCGCCGGTCTTGGCGTATTTTACAAATCCTTCTGCCTGAGTTGACTATTTCAGCAGGAAATACAGGATTGCCCCGATGATCAGCAGGAGGATCAGCAGCATCTTTCCTGCTGATTTCCACACAAACGGGACGTTGAACTTCATCTCAGCATAGGAAGCGTTCAGCCGGTAATCCAGGATCGGGGAAAGAATCTTCCGGGCTTCCGCTGCCGGATCCGCAGCCAGCCGGGAATCCCTGCGCAGGATCATGGTCCACCGGTTCTTCTCCTCATAAGCCGGCCAGGGCAATTCCGGCGTTCCGGGATCTCCGGTCCCGGCAAAGCGGACCCACTGGTCCTGTACCTGGCGGGACAGGACGGGATCCGCCGGTTCCCCGGTATAGACGGTATCCTCCGTATTCCCGAAAACATAGGCCAGCTCTACTGCATGGCAGGCCCGCAGGTGCGGAAGGCTGGAGCGTTCTTCCCAGAAATACATAAAGGCTTTCCCGCCGTTGCGGCTGTGTTCCTCCGCCTGCCGGACTGCCGGCAGCCGGAACATAATCTCCGTGAAGAACCCGGAGATCTTCCACAGGCTGTAACCCCTGGTCAGCTTCATATACTGCCTGGCCCGCTTCCGGTCTTCCGGCTTCAGCAGGCGCAGGTTGTTCTCATACTGGATGGGCACACCCATCCGGAACGGGATAAATCCGCCTACCTCGTTGATCCAGTAGTTCGTCTCATCGGCATTGGTGCCGATGATCATATCCACATCCGCTGTCTGTCCGTTCCGGTACGGCTCGTAGGGATCCTCCGGAATCAGGACGCCGTCCCGCATCGGAAAGTTGTTGTACATATTGACTTTTTGATTGACTTTCTGCAGTTCTTCCTCTGAAAGCGCCAGCAGGTCCTGCATGTCCGCGGCGCCGGCAGCCTTCATGATCCGCCGGGTCAGGCCCTGGCATTCTGCTTTCGAGTAGGTCAGGGCAACCGATCCGCTTTCGGCGATCACCCGGCGGAACAGTCCCCGGGCTTCGGGAATGTACGGCAGCAGGGAAACGCTGCCGCCGCCCGCGGATTCGCCGAAGAGCGTTACTTTGTCCGGATCCCCGCCGAAAGCCGCGATATTCTCCCGGACCCACCGCAGGGCTTCAATCTGGTCCCAGAGCCCCAGGTTCGGTGCGTCCGGGTATTCCTCCCCGCCGGGTATGGAGGAAAAGTCGGCAAAGCCCATCATCCCGACCCGGTAGGCAATGGTAACCAGCACGATTTCCGGATGGGCTTTCGCGAAATTGAATCCGTCATACAGCGGATCCGCCGTACCGCCCCATCCGTAACTTCCGCCGTGAATGAAGACCATGACGGTCTTTCCGGCCGCTTCCTCTTCCCCGGTCCATATGTTCAGGTACAGGCAGTCCTCGCCCTGCGGATAAAAGGACGCGCGCTCCGATGGCCATTCGGTCTGGATCGGCGTCCGCCCGTTGTATTTCGCTTCGAACACGCGGCCGCTGTCCGGTGCCGGCAGCGGCTTTTTCCAGCGCAGTTTCCCCGTCGGCGGGCAGGCAAAAGGAATCCCGCGGAAGATCTTTACGCCGTCTTTCCGCGTTCCCACAAAGATCCCGTTCCGGCATTTTGCCGATGCCGACGGATCATACAGTCCGTCGATCAGCCGGTTCTCTCCCCAGCTGTCCCGGATCTCCGCTTTTATATTGTTTGCCATGTTTTACTTCTTTCTCCTGAAGACGCCGGTAAAGACCTTCAGCAGGTGCTTTTTCTCCTTCAGCTGCTTGCGCAGTTCGCCGACCGTTACATCTTCCTGTGAGCGGCTGGTAGCCAGTATGTGCGCTACCCGCGCATAGATATCCCGGAACGCTTCGATGCTGGCTTCGTTATACCGGCTCGCCGCGTAGTCGATCATCAGCTGCAGGCCGTCCTCGCCGTCGAGAATCTCCATATCCAGGATTGTCTGGGACGCCGCCTGGTTCTGGCGGACGTCCACGGTTTCCGCGTCAAAGCCCTCCATGCCGCCCATATCCCGGATGTCCTGCTGATAGAGCAGATACGCGCTTTCGCCGTTCGCCACCTGGTTATGCAGGTCCACATAGGGATAGCAGCAATGCTCGATCCCCTTCTGCACCTGGTCGTGTACGTCCGCGAAAATATCCCGCAGCGTCATATCATCCCTGAAGCGGAGTCCCACGGGCAGGTCGCGGAACAGCAGGCCGACCGTACTCATCATCTGCATGTCTTCCCGTCCGTTATAAATCCAGGAAAGCTTGATGTTCCAGGCGTTGTTGTAAATCGCGATGGACAGGGCCGCCACGGCGATGAAGAACTCGTTCCGGCTGATCCGGAAAGCGCGTTCCGCTTCCGTCAGTTCTTCCTGCGGGATGCCCAGCGGGGTGAGCAGTTCACCCATCTCGTTCTTCCGGGACTCATGGTCCGTTTTGGGGTAGCTGGACCACTCGATCCCGTCGTACCGTTCCTCGAAATACCGGCGGCTTTCCTCATAGAAATCAGTCCGGACCGCTTCTTCGCGCTGCCGCAGCATCAGGTAGTAATAGTCCGGATCCAGCGGAATCCCCATATAGGCCTTGCCGATGCTTCCCAGGAAAACCTTCAGGCTTGTACCGTCAAACAGGGCGTGATGGACGTCGAAGAATACATAGACCGCCTTTTCCGTTTCGATGACCCGGCAGCGGCTCATGCGCCCGCCGATCAGTTTGAACGGGAATACCAGCGTATCCTTGACGAAGCGGAATTCGAATTCGGACATTTTTTCAACGTGAATCGGCTGCATCAGGTCCGGCCGGTAGCACTGGACCAGTTCCCCGTCGTCGTTGTAGTCGAACATGGTCAGCAGCGCGGGATGGTTCCGGATCGCGTTTTCCAGGGCTTCCGCCAGTTTCTCCGGATCAAACATCTCCTTGTCCAGCTTCATCAGGGAGAACAGGTTGTACATCGTGGAAGCCGGTGTATACAGCTGATAATCGAACATATACAGCTGCTCTCTGGTGAGGCTGTGGACCTCTTTCAGGGCTTCGGCATTCTCCGCGTCCGGATCTTTTCCGCCGCTTCTGGCCAGCGCCTCCTCATAAAGCGCCGCGATCTTTTCCGGGGTCCGTCCGCGGAAGATATGGGCGGCCGTCAGCCCGGGCAGCCCGCTGTCCGTGATCATCTGGATGGACGCCAGCGAATCGCCGCCCATCTCATAGAAGTCGTCATGCAGGCCGACGCGTTCCAGCTTCAGCACTTTTTCCATTGCCGCGCACAGCGCCTTCTGGGTCTCGGTTTCAGGTGCAGCGTAGTCGCTGCGGAAATCGCTGACGTCCGGTTTGGGAAGCGCGTTCCGGTCCAGTTTCCCGTTTGCCTTCAGCGGCACTTTGTCAATATGCATATAGTAGGCCGGGATCATGTAATACGGCAGGCGCTTCATCATCTCGCCGCGCAGTTTCTCCGTATCCACGGTAATGTCCGCCGTATAATAGGCGCACAGGAAGCTCTTCCCGCCCTCCTCGAAGCCGCGGGCAGCGGCCCAGTCGATCCCCAGCGCCTGTTTCACGGCCGCCTCGATCTCCGCCGGCTCGATCCGGTTGCCGTTGATCTTGATCATGTCGTTGGAACGGCCCAGCAGCACATAGTCGCCGGCCGGATCCTTCCGGGCCAGGTCGCCGGTATGGTAGATGCCTTCCACAAACGCCTTTTCCGTTTCCTCCGGCAGGTTCAGGTAACCCCGGACGTACGGATCCTCGAAGCACAGTTCGCCGATTTCCTCGTCGGAAACCTCCTCGCCCGCCTCATTCAGGCGGATGATCCGCGTCTCAATAGCCGGCTGGCCGATGGGACAGGTCTCATAGGCTTTGTCAATAAGGAACACGCCAACGGCGAAGCCGCTCTCCGAACAGGCATAGATGTTGATCAGGTCCAGGTTCTTGTTGAAGATGTTGTTCGCCGGTTCGCTGCCCACAAAGAGCATCCGCAGGAACGGGCCGGTCTTGTCCCCGAGCATCCGGACGTAGGAAGGCGTCAGGAACGTAATCGTGATCCGTTTCATGAGGAAGAACTTCGCCAGCGCCGCCGGATTCTTGATCGTCGCGTAGGACACGACGTAGGTTTTTCCGCAGAAAACGTTCAGCGCGCTCAGGATTACGATCACGGACGCCACAAAGTTCATCGGGGCCAGCAGCGCCAGCCGGTCGTGGCCGGTGAAGGGGATCTCGCCCTTGATCCGGATGGATTCGATTGCCCGGCTCAGGTTGCCGTACTCGTGCAGCACGCCCTTGGGATTTCCCGTCGTGCCGGAGGTGTAGATCGCGTATGCCGCGTCATGGTCGTTTGTCTGCTCATGGCCCGCCAGCGGCTCGGTATGCATCACCTCGTCCCAGTTGGCGCCGTTCAGTTCGGTTTTGCAGCCGCAGTCTTCCCGGATATAGTTGATCCGCTCCGGCGCGTAGGTGTCCTCCACCAGGGCCCACGCTGCCCCGGCCCGCCATACGCCGATCATGGCGATGATGGGCAGCACGCCCCGGGGCAGGTTCAGCAGCACGAAGTCCTCCCGGCCGATCCCCTGCTGTTTCAGGTAGGCGTAGACCCGGCCGCTCATATCTTCCAGCTGCGCGTAAGTAATGCCCTTGCTGTGCGCATCGTCGAAAAGGATCGCCTCGCCCGGTTTTTCACGGGTGTACTCTTCCAGCTTTTCGATGATAGAAACCATCCGCATTATCCTCCTTCGTATCGTCCGGTTTTTTCCGGAGACCGGATCAGGCGCCTCCGGGACAGCGTGCAATCCGGATCTCCGTGATCGTGCACTGGTCGCCCGTCAGCGCGGCGTAAACCTCTCCGTCAAAGTCGTGGATGCTGATTTCGCTGCGGATACTGATTCCGAGATTCTCCGTCTGAACCGTAATCACCCTGGGATCACGCTGGATATCGATCCGGCAGCCCATTCCGAGCCGCAGCCGGTTCTTCCATTCCTCCCAGCCCGGGAATGCATGACAAAAACGCCAGGACACCGCATATCCCGCTCATGAACAGCATGATATTCAGTTGATGAGCGTTCAGAAACTCCATTTCAATTCTTCTTCCGGTAATACAGCAAGCAGGCGCCTTGTCAGGCTGCCTTCTGTATGGAACAGGGTTTTGTTTGCGGTTATTGTACAACAAATCAGGTGCAAATACAATGCCTCCCCCTGTGCCGCCGCCTGTTCAATACCCGGAGTTCCCCGGCATGCTTCCTTTTTCAGAAAGTGCCCGTTTCCCCTGAAGAATCATTTTTTATGATATAATTGTTTCGGCATATACCTGCAGAGGCGGCAGGAAAAAGCAGAAGCGGAGGAACAGTATGGGTACAGACACCCCGACAGAGGCGATTATGCAGAAGGGTAAAATGATGGAACAGACTGCCCGCTATGCGGAATCCCTGGCCAGGCTGATCCGCCTGGAGACCGTCTCCGGGCCGGATACTTCCGGGGATATCAAATTCCATGCCTTCCGCGAAGTGCTGAAGGAAATGTTCCCGGCGCTGTTTGAGCGCGCGGAATATACGGAATTCACGGACGGGTTCGTTCTCCGCTGGCCGGGACGGGATCCCGCCGCGCAGCCGGACCTGTTCATGAACCACCATGACGTGGTGGAGGCCGGCGGCGAGTGGACCCGCGACCCCTTTTCCGGCGAAATCGCGGAAGGCCGGCTCTGGGGCCGCGGCACGCTGGACGACAAAGGCGGCCTGTGGGCCATGCTCCAGGCGGCGGACGAACTGATCCGGGAAGGATACGTCCCCCGGCGCGATATCTGGTTCTCCTCCGCCTCCACCGAGGAATCCACCGGCCGCGGCGCCGACGGGATCTCGAAGTGGTTTGAGGAAAAAGGGATCCGTTTCCACCTGTGCCTGGACGAAGGCGGCTTTATCCTCTCCGAACCCATCAAAGGCGCGAAAGGCCGCTTCGCCCTGATCGGCGTCGGTGAAAAAGGATGCGCGGATCTCAGATTCACAGCCCGTTCCGGGGGCGGCCACGCCTCCACGCCGCCGAGAAACAGCCCGCTGGTCCGCCTGGGAAAATTCATGGCGGAAGCGGATAAACAGCAGATCTTCGAAGCGCAGATGAACCCGGCGGTCTGCGAGATGCTGCGCACCTTCGCGCCTTTCATGCGCGGGCAGCGGGCGGAGATTCTGGCCCGGCCGGAGCGGTTCCCCCGCGTCCTGACCCAGGCCCTGCTCAGGCTTTCCCCCTCGGCTGCGGCGCTCCTGCGGACCACTGTCGCCTTTACCATGGCCAAAGGTTCCGACGGCGCTAATGTGCTGCCGGCGGAAGCCTGGGTCGTCGCCAATATGCGTTATTCACACCACCAGGGGCAGCAGGGTTCCTTCGACGCCATCCGGAAACTGGCGGAAAAATATGATCTGGAGATGGAGGTGCTGGATCCCGGCAGCCCGTCCCGGATCACGGACTATACGCAGGACGGATATGCCCTGGTCAGCGAAGCCGTAAAGGCTGTCTTCCCGGACACGGTACCGGCGCCTTATCTGCTCTCCGGCGCGTCGGACGCCCGGTTCTTCGACCGGGTCAGCGACCAGTGCCTGCGTTTCCTGCCGTTTTTTACGGATGACAGTCAGGTCGCGTCCATCCACGGGATCGATGAAAACGTGAGCCTGGATACGCTGGCTCCCGCGGTGGCGTTTTACAGATACATGATGAAGGAAGGCGAACCGTAATGGCTGAACAGAAACAGGCCGGGCTGAGCATCGGAAAGCGCACGATCCTGCTCTCCGTTTTCTTTATGTTCCTGATCATGGTTGTCACCCTGGTGCTGACGATGGTCGTCCCCGGCGGCGAATTTGCCCGGACCGTTGATGCGGAAGGGCATGAGATCATCGACGTTCATGCCGGCTTTACCGAAGTGCAGGGCGGAATCCCCTTCTGGAAATGGCTACTGTCCCCCTTCCTGGTCCTTGGCGCCACCGGTTCCGGGACGCTGATCGCGATCATCCTGTTTCTGCTGCTGATCGGCGGACTCTTCAATGCGCTGACGGAGCAGGGCATCATGAAGCATATGCTCGGCCGGCTGGTCAACCGCTACGGCCGCATCCGCTATCGGCTGATGGCGGTCATCATCTTCTTTTTTATGGCGATGGGCGCCTTCATCGGTTCCTTCGAGGAAGTCATCCCGCTGGTTCCCATCGTCGTCGCGATGGCGGTCAGCCTCGGCTGGGATGTCCAGACCGGCATCGCCATGTCGCTGCTGGCGGTCGGCTGCGGTTTCGCCTCAGGCGTTGCCAATCCGTTCACGGTCGGCATCGCCCAGACCCTCGCCAATCTGCCGATGTTCAGCGGCATGTGGTTCCGCGGGATCAATTTCGTGCTGATCTACGCCCTGCTTCTCGCCTTTGTCTTTTTCCATGCCCGGCGGATCAGCAAAACCGGCGGTTCCGAAACCGCCCGGGGAGAGGCGGTCGGCGCTGATCCGAAAAAGGATAAGGGAGTCCTGCTCTTTACCTTTATCATGGGCGTCGGCCTTGGGATCATCATCCTGTCCGGCTTCATTCCGGCCCTGGCGGATTACTCCATGATCATCCTGGCCCTGACCTTCGTCGCCGCCGGCGTTTCTTCCGTACTGGCCTCCGGCATGGGCGTAAGGCAGTTCTTCAGGTCTTTCCTCAAAGGCGTCGTCGCGATCGCGCCCTCGATCCTGCTGATCCTGATGGCCAGTTCTATCCGTTATATCATGGAGGAAGGCCGCATCCTGGATTCCATCATGCACTTCGCCATGGAGGCAGGCAGCGGCATGTCCCGGGCCGGGCTGATCCTGTTCATCTATCTGATCTGCATCGTCATGAACTTCTTCGTGCCCTCCGGTTCCGCGGAAGCGTTCCTGCTGATCCCGCTGATCGTTCCGCTGGCCAGCAACTTCGGCGTCAGCTCCCAGCTGAGCATCGTCGCCTATGCTTTCGGCGACGGTTTCAGCAACATCATCTATCCCACCAATGCAGCGCTGCTGGTAGCGCTTGGCCTGGTCGGCTGCAGCTACGGAAAATGGGTCAAGTATTCCCTGCCCTTCCAGCTGCTGAACCTGCTGCTGACCTCCGGCATGCTCCTTGTCGGCCTTGCCATAGGATATGCCTGACCGACAGCAAAAGGCCGGCTGATCGCCCGTGATCAGCCGGCTTTTTTGATCGCCTTTTATTCTTTGCAGTACCATCCGTATTCATACCCGGGATCGGAAGACCGTTCCACCGGTACCACGCGCAGGCGCACCAGCGCGTTGGGCGCCAGCGTCAGCGCGACCTTTGTGCCTTCTCCCGTCTTTTCCGGCGTCAGCACCTTCTTCGCCGGCTGTCCGGCCGCCTTCAGGAAGGCCAGCTGCTCTTCGGTCAGGTCGGCAGGCTCGCCCATCCGGTGCCAGCAGGCCAGCGGGTTGCAGGTCTCTTCGTCCACCAGGTCGACCAGCGCGGCGCAGTCTCCTTCCATGGGAAGCGCAAGCTCCAGTTCCAGCTTTTCCGCAGTCCCTTCTTTGCACAGGTTCCACAGCACCGCCTCATAGCCGCCGTCCGCCCGGCGGGTGATGACCGCGTTTTCATCCCGAAGCACGCACTCGCCCGTCTGGTTCGCGAAGAACGCGAAGGCCCAGAGCGTCGGCTTCGGGATCAGCCCGTTCGCCATCATGCCGAAGCCGCCGTGGAACGGCCGGTTCGGAATTCCTTTTTCCTCAAACACGTCCCCGAAGGTCCAGTAGCTGTAGCCGTCCGCCACGTCCCCCAGGCGGGAGAGCAGCGCCGCGCAGGTGGCCGCGTTCAGGTTGGTGTCGTGAATCGGGCAGAAGGGATCGTAGCTGGTATTGAACTCGGTAATGTACATCGGCATGCCTTTGTACTCCGGGAAAGAATCGATAATATCCCGGGATTCCTGCATCTCCGCGATCAGGACTTCCGGATCGTTCATCTTATGGTACAGGTACCGGGACTTGTGTTCCGGCATCTGGCCCAGGTAAGCATGGCGGGTCACAAAATCCACCGGCAGCTTCTCGTCCCTGCAGAAAGCAAGGAAGTCCGAGATCCATTGCTGGCTGCCCTCTCCGCCGCAGATGGCGGGACCGCCCACCTTCATACCGGGCAGGATCTCCTTCACCGCGCCGACCGTGATCCGGTACAGCTCCAGGTACGCCGGCTTATCGGCGTCTTTCCAGAAACCGCGGAGATTCGGCTCGTTCCAGACCTCACAGGGCCAGGTTTCCACTTTTTCCCTGCCGTAGCGGTGAACCAGGTGCTTCAGCGTTTCCCGCACCAGGCGGCACCACTCCTCAGGATCCTTCGGGGGAACGGTATGCGCTTTCCAGTAAAACAGGGTCTGTTCGGCGGAGGCCAGTTTCTCCGGCATGAAACCCAGCTCCAGGAACGGCTCCAGGCCGTTCTCCAGCCAGGCGTCGATCACCCGGTCCAGATAGGTGAAACAGAACCACTGCTGCCGTTCGAAGAAAGGCGGTCCGAATTCCTGCCAGATTCCCATCTGGTCGCTGAACAGGCCGTGTCCGCGGACGTGGCGGAAATGGCATTCTTTCTGCACGGCTGCCATCTGGTCCTGATACTCTTTCTGGAGCGCCAGGTCCACCCGGCCGGTGCCGACACAATAGTCGGTCAGGTTCCTGAACTTTGCGGTGTCTCCGGTATGAACAACGATCTCCCTGCGCATATTGACCCTCCCGTCTTTCGGTTCCGCATCCAGTATATCGGAACTGAAACGGTTTGACAAGATTTGTTCGGACAAATACAATCCCTCCGCCGAAGATGCGCCCGAAAGACAGATAAATAAAAAAAGGAGGCAGGATTGATGAACTGCACCCCGTTTTTATTCTTCCGGTTCAAACTCAATTACATCCGGATCGTCTTCTGTTTCCGGAGCCCCGATATGCTCACGGATCGCTCTGACCGTAGTCTCGTACCGGGCCAGCACTGCCGCGTGGCCGCGCCGGATCGTATCGCTGTCTTCCGCTTTCGCCGCGGCTTCCAGCGCCGCCGCCATCTCCGACAGTTCCTGCGCACCGAGCATCCTGGACGTGCTTTTCAGCGAGTGAACATAGATTCCGTAATCCTTCCAGTTCTCATCCTCAAAGTTCCGGTGCAGCGCTTCCGCCCTTTCCTGATAATCCCGTTCATATTCCCTGAGCAGCGTATGATACAGCTCCTGGTCTCCCTGGCAGTAGAACAGCCCGGTTTCCGGATCGATCCCCGCTTCGCGCAGGACCTCGGAATCGCCGCCGTCCCCGAAGCTTACCGGCAGCTTCTGCGCCGGCATTTCGAGGCGCATGACCTTTTCCGCCGGCAGGTATTTCATCAGGGTTTCTTCCAGTTTCCGGCCTTCCACCGGTTTGGCAAGATAATCCGTAAACCCTTCCGCCATATATCTTTCCCGGGCCCCGTCGATCGCGTCCGCCGTCAGGCAGATCACCGGCGTTTTGCTGTTCGGGTTGTCTTTCAGTTCCCTGATCCTGCGGAGCGCCTCCGTGCCGTCCATTTCCGGCATCCGCTGGTCCATCAGGATGACGTCGTACGCATTTTTCTCGGCCAGGGCCAGCGCTTCGGCGCCGCTCAGGGCCGTATTGATCCGGACTTCCGTATCCTTCAGCAGGCTGGCCGTCACGGTCAGGTTCATCTTTGTATCGTCCACGATCAGCACCGAGGCCTCCGGCGCACGGAAAACCTCCCGGTATCCTGCCTGCTCTTCCGCGGGTTTCACCTGTACCTCCGCGGCAGGTTCGCCCAGCGCTACCCGCTGGGGAATTGTGACAGTGAAAACG
The DNA here is from genome assembly GCA_946414315.1 of uncultured Clostridia bacterium. GTDB lineage: Bacteria > Bacillota > Clostridia > Christensenellales > Aristaeellaceae > Aristaeella. The sequence goes on along the minus strand of CAMKNZ010000023.1, from coordinate 10,246 downwards.
GAGCCTTTCCCGTATTCGCTCTCCACGCTGATCGTTCCGGCCATCATGTCCAGCAGCCTCCGGGTGATGACCAGCCCGAGGCCGGATCCTTCCACCGTGCTGTTCCGCAGCATGTCCAGGCGCTCAAACTTGGTAAAGAGCCTGTCCATATCCTCCTGCCGGATGCCGATGCCCGAATCCTCCACGGTAATCACCAGCCGGATCGTACTCCCGGTCAGGTCCCGGGCATGGACCTTCATCCGGACATAACCCTTTCCCGTATATTTAACTGCATTGTTCAGGATATTGGTGATAATCTCTCTCACACGCCCTGCGTCGCCGAACAGGTTTTCCGGCAGGTTTTCGTCGGTTTCGAGGGTAAACTCCAGCCCCTTCTCCCGCGCCTTATAGGCAATCATATTGCTGACGTCGTTCAGCAAAGTGCTGAGCCGGTACCGGCCTTTGACCAGTTCCATCCGTCCGGCTTCAATCTTGGAAAAGTCCAGGATATCGTTGATGATGGTCAGCAGGCTCCGCCCCGCACTGTCCACTTCTGCCGCGTAGGTGCCGATCTGGTTGAAGGATTCCAGGGCCTCCTCAGGCTGTTCGGCCGTCAGTCTCCGCGCTTTGATGCTCTCCCGCAGGATCATCTCATTCATACCCAGCACTGCGTTGATCGGCGTACGGATTTCATGGCTCATGTTCGCCAGGAATTCACTCTTGGCCTCATTCGCGCTCTCCGCGACCACCTTTTCTCCCAGCAGCTGTTCCTGCAGTCTGACATACGGCCGCACGATCACCAGGCACAGCGCAACAGCCCCCAGGATCATCAGGGCGAGCACGATCAGGTAATCCCGGATCGTCGACAGCGTCTGGTCACGCAGCTGGGCGTCAAACCATTCCTTTGCAAAGTCCGCGGCGACAATGCCGACAACCCGTCCGCCGGAATCATGCACCGGGCTGTATGCGCTGTAAAAGCTGCCCCACTGGTCCGAGTAGGGCACTTCGTCCACAGCGGTCGTTCCTTTGCTGGCTTTGCCCAGCGCTTCCGTATATTTCACCTCGTCGCCGAAAGCGCCGGGCTCATCCGGGTCGGTATCCACGATAAAGGTGAACTTCCCGCTTCCCTCATCCCGGATCGCGTAGACATACTCCAGTTCCGCGTTGTCGCGGAACACGGCCATCGAGTCGTATACCGCTTTATATCCGGGCGTATCCTCGTCCCCGGGCCGCAGGGTCTTCAGAACATCTCCGTTCACCGATCCGGCGGCGCAGTTGGCGATATCCACCATGCGCTGCTGAATTGCCTGCCGGATGCCGATCCGGGTCCGGGAGACGGAAACAACGCAGAAGGCCGCGGTGGAAAGGATCAGGATCGTAACAACGATCAGGATGATCTTTGTGGACAGGCTTTTCCCTGCTTTCATCGGTCATCCTCCCTTCCGCGGTCTTCTCCCGTTTTATGTGTAATTGTTGTTAACAGTATATATTTCTCGCTTCCCGCCTTTGTTTCCTCTTCCGTTATCTTTCTTCAGCATCCGCCGGTCAGAAGGCCATCAGGAAGATGCTCAGCACCATCCATGCAGCCAGGGAATAGAAATTGCCGTGTTCGTCCCGGCCGGTCCGGAAGATTTCTTCCGCCCGTTCCCGGTCCAGCAGTTCAAACCCGTCAAACAGTTCCGATCCTTCCGCGCCGTTCTGGTTCAGCTCATCCAGATTGTCCAGCGTAATCTCCGCGCACAGGAAGGCGTTGCTTTCATCCGTCATGCCGGGCGAAGAGAAAGCGCATTGGTTCAGGACGCGGATCCTGTCCCCTTCCTTCACCGTCAGCCCGGTTTCCTCCCTGATCTCCCGGATCGCGGCGCTCACCAGGGGATCGGCGCTCTTCCGGTCCTCCGGATCCAGCAGTCCGGCCACCGGGCTCAGCAGATACTGCCCGGCCGGATAGCGATATTCGTAGGACATCAGGAGCCGCGTCCGGTCTCCCGGAAGGTGCAGCACCACCGCGATCGTAACCGCGTCCGGAAGCATCTCCCGGAATTCTGTATCCGTCTTTTTCGCAACAAGGTTGTCCTTGTCTCTTCTTGTCGCTTCGAAGTAATGCCTGCCCTCCGCGTACTGCAGGTCAAAGAGCTTCAGGAACCGCGTTTCATACAGCGTTTCGATCCGGTCCTTGTTGATCTCCCCGTTCATTCTGGATCTCTCCTCCTCCTGTTATTCGGCGAAGCGGATCACCTGTTTTTCCGCGTCCACCGTCGCCTCCACGCCGAAGGGCATGATGCACCGCGGCATCGCATGCCCGATGTTCAGGTTGAAGACAATCGGAAGCTCCGGCCGGTCGATCACCTCAACCAGCAGCTGCTTATATTCTTCCGCATAGGTTTCATCCATGGGCTTTCCGGCCAGCACGCCGCTGACCGCGCCGAACACGCCGGTTTCCTTCAGGTATTCCAGCGCCTGTCTGTAAGCTTCCGGCGTCGGTTTTTCCTCGCTGGATTCCAGCAGCAGGATACGCCCTTTCCAGTCCTCCGCATCCGGGAAAAGATGATATTTCCGGCACAGCACAGGCATATCCGCGTACCGGTCGCCGTTGAAGAAATCATACATGGAGTCGATGCATCCGCCCAGGATCTTCCCGGAGAACACCGGGGGCCCCTGCAGCAGCTCAAAGCCCTGGTTCGGCCGGGCCGGCAGCTGTTTCCCGACCTGTTCCGGCGTAAACGCTTCCCGTTCCCCGTACCACACGTCGCTGGGCCTGATCTCCCGGATTCCGCCGGTTTCAATCAGTTCCTCAAAATACTTCCTGGTATAGGGGTGCATCTCCGGTCCCAGCTCGCACAGGTCCGAAAGGAAGGCCTGGCCGTAGAAGGTTTTCAGGCCAACCTTGTGCAGCATCAGGTGATTGACCGTCGTATCGGAGAAGCCCAGGAATATCTTGTCCGTCACCGCCTCCGCCAGTTCGTTGTGAACGAACAGGTACGGCAGCAGCTTATAGGTATCGTCTCCGCCGATGGCGCACAGGATCATATCGATCTCCGGATCCCGGAAGGCCGCCAGCAGGTCCTCCGCACGCTTCTCAGGATGCGCCCGGACATATTCCAGTCCCTTCAGCGCGTTGGGCATGAATTTCACGTTCAGGCCGTATTCCTTCAGCCTGCGCAGGCCGACCTCCACCTCAAACCGGATGAACGGTTCCCCGATGATGCCGCTGGAAAGGCTGACGATCGCGATGTTCCTGACCTTTTTCTGCTGTCCCCGGGGCTGCATAATCATCTCTTCATACTCCGGATGCTCCGCCAGGGCTTTTTTGACATCGATATTGTAATCCACCACGACGCAGTGCGCGTCCTCGTCGTCGTAGTATTCCCGGATCCGTTCGCCGCCCAGGGCTTCCATGGTCCGCCAGGAGGCGGGGTTGTCCAGGTCCGCGTCCAGGAATGCCGTCCTGACGCGGCAGCGGTCCAGCACCTTCAGGCCCAGGTACAGGTTGATCTTGTTGTATCCCTTGCCCCGCTCCGTGGGCCGGATGCTGTATCCGATATGCCCGCCGTATTTGCTCAGTCTTTCATTCAGTACTGTACGGATGTTAATCATACCAACGATCCGCCGGTCGCTCTCCCGGACCAGGAAATAGGTCCGGGCGGGCACCTTCTCCTCGCCGGGCACGCGGACGTAATCCGCCTCCAGTTTTTCCAGCCAGCCTTCATAGTTGTCCAGGAACCGGTGCAGCCCGCCGACGCCGTTGATGTCAGACTTGTATTCATAAAACTCGTTGATATAGGCAATCGCGTCGTCTTTTCTGCCGATCCCCGGCACTTCAAAATACAGCCGTTCCATATCGGTCCCCCGCTTTCATGAAGAATCAGAACACCCCGGTTACGAAAATCTCGATGCCGATAGCGATCAGGATCACGCCGCCGAGAACCGAGGCCTTGCCGGCAAACCTCGTGCCGAATTTCCGGCCGATAAACAGGCCGCCGATACAGATCACGAAAGTGACCGCCGCAATGATCACCGCGCAGACCAACGCCATCAGGAAACCGTATTCCGCGATCGTAAAGCCGACGGACAGCGCGTCGATGGAGGTCGCGATGCCCTGGATGAGCAGGGCCCCGGGACCGACCTTCGGTTTTTCTTCATCCCCGTCTTTGTGCCGGATGCCTTCGATCAGCATCTTTCCGCCGATGAACAGCAGCAGGATCAGCGCGATCCAGGGGATCCATTTCTCAAAGGACCGGAAATACTGGACGATCGTATGGACGCAGACCCAGCCGATCATCGGCATCAGGGCCTGGAAAAACGCGAATGTTCCGGCGATGATGCAGATTTTCCTTCTTCGCATCCCCGGCTCGTTCAGCCCGTTGGCCAGCGATACCGAGAAGGCATCCATGGCCAGGCCGACACCCAGCAGCGCGCTGTTAAAGAAAAACAGAAGGTTCCATTCCACTGCCGTTTCCTCGATTCATTCCGTCATTCCGCAGCCGGACCTTTCCGGTCCCGTTGCTCCGGACGTGTATCTAGCACGAAACTCCGCGTTGATCTCGCGGAGTTCCTTTTTCCCGTCTATATAATCCTGGTACATCTCAATGATCCCGGGGCTGCATGCGTCACAAAGCCCGGAAATGTTCCCGATGGATTCCGCCACGATCTGCTCCCGTTCTTCCCGGGTAGTATCCTGGATCAGGATGGATGCCATGGTCTCATCTCCTCTGCGGATTGTTCCAAAACAGTACCAAATAATGCTCTTTGCGTCAAGGATTCTTTTCCGTTGACAACCGGCGGAAAAACAGGCATTATCAGCTTACAGATTTCAGAATATGCCCTGCGGAGGCGATCGTATGGCGGAAGGCTTCAATCCCCTGACCGGTATGGATTATCCGGATCCGGATGTCATCCGTGTCGGAGACACCTACTACATGGTCAGCACGACCATGCACTTCTTTCCGGGCGCCGGGATCCTTCGGTCTCACGACCTGATCCACTGGGAGATCTGCTCCTATATCTATGACTTCCTGGAGCACACCCCGGGCGAGATCCTGGAAGGCGGACAGACGATCTACGGCCACGGCATGTGGGCCGCGTCGCTCCGGTATCACGCCGGCCGCTTCTATGTGGCTTTCATCGCCCACGAGTGGCCGAAAACCTTTCTGTTCACGGCGGAGAATATCGAAGGCCCCTGGACGAAACAGTATATCGAAGGGATCTACCACGACTGCTCCCTGCTCTTCGACGACGACGGCCGGGTCTATATCGTCTACGGCAACCGGGATATTCATCTGACAGAACTGAAAGCGGACCTTTCCGGACCGAAGGAAGGCGGCCTGGACCGGATCATCGTCCGGGACGCTCCGGGCGAATTCCTGGGATATGAAGGTTCCCATATCTACAGGATCAACGGGAAATATGTCCTCTTCCTGATCCACTCCCGCCAGCGGGAATGGTACCGGACCGAGGCCTGCTTCGTGGCGGACAGCCTGGACGGGGTATGGGCCGGAGGCGACGTTTATTACGGCGACCTGGACGGTCTCCGCAGCGGGCCGGCCCAGGGCGGAATCGTGGATACGCCGGACGGCAGATGGTTCGCCGTGGTCTTCCAGGACCGCGGCGCGGTCGGCCGGGTTCCCGTGCTCATCCCCGTCACCTGGAACCGGTTCGGCTACCCGGTCTTCGGCGAAGCGGCAAAGGAGATCTCCAATGCCTGCACCCGCCCCGGCTGGACCCCGCAGCCCCTGTATGACGGCGACGATTTCACTTCCCCCGCGCTGAAGAACGTCTGGCAGTTCAACCATGAGCCCCGGAAAGGCTGCTGGGAAACCGGAAACGGCGCCTATGTGATCCGCACGGACAAGACCAGCCGGACCGTGGAGTTCGCCCGGAACACGCTGACCCAGCGGACCCTTCTTCCCGGCTGCACGGCGGAAGTGATCGTGAACGCGGAAGACCTGCGTCCCGGCGACGTAGCCGGCCTGTGCCTGCTGATCGGCAGCTACGGCCTCATCGGCGTCAGTCGGAACGCAGACGGATACGCCCTGGTCATGAAGGCCCGGAAACCCCGCGAAAAGGAAGAGCGGGAGTACGCCCGGATCCCGTGGAACAAAAAAGAAGCCCGGCTGCGGGCGAAGGTCCGCTTTGCCGGGCATGAAGGCAAAGTATGCTTTGAATACCTGGACGGTTCGGAATGGAAACCCCTGGGGCCGGAGCATACGATGGCATTTGCCCTGGACCACTTCACCGGGGCCCGTTTCGGCCTGTTCCTTTACGCAACGGAAGAAACCGGCGGCTCAGCTTCCTTCAGCCGGTTCACGTACCTGCCTGAAAGCGATTGAACGTCTCACCCTCCAGCGTCTTCCAGGTAAAGGTCTCACCCTCCAGCGTCATGTAGCTGCGGGGTGTGCCGTCCTTGGGAATGGATACGGAACCTGGATTCATATACACATACGGGCCGAATGTTTCGCAGACGGGCACATGCGTATGCCCGTGGAGCAGGATGTCTCCCGCCTTCATCGGCGGGAGGTTTTCTTTGTTGAACACATGGCCGTGGGTAATATAGATCATGCGCTCGCCCAGGGGCAGCAGCGCATAGTCCGCCAGCACCGGGAAGCCGAGCACCATCTGGTCCACCTCGGCTTCGCAGTTGCCCCTCACGCAGAAGATCCCGTCCTTATGCGCATTGAGCATCTCTATCACCTGCTTCGGGGCATATTCCTCCGGCAGGTCATTCCGCGGCCCGTGATACAGGATGTCGCCCAGCAGCAGGAGCCGGCCGGCGTTTTCTTTTTCATAGCGGTCCAGCAGCACCCGGCAGTATTTCGCCGAGCCGTGGATGTCCGAAGCGATCAGGATCTTCATGGCTTTCCTCAATTCTGTCTGTCAGTCGGTGCGGACAGCTTTCATGGCAACCTTGTCCGCGTACATATATTCATCCGCCTGGCGAAGCACCGCGTCCGGCATATCATGCTCGCCCTGGATGTATTTAGCCAGGCCCACCGCTGCGGAAGGTTTCTCCCAGGGCTGCAGGGACTCGTCCGCCTGGATCTGCGCCATCTCTTCCTTGAAGGCCCTGATCTTCTCTTCAGTTCCCTCCTGGGCCTTACCCTCCAGCAGCATGGCAAATTCATCGCCGCCGATCCGGTAAAGCCCTTCGTTTCCGAAGTGCTTCCGGATCAGGTTTGCCGCATTCTGCAGGTATGTGTTCCCCTGCTCGTGGCCGTAGACGTCGTTCACCTTCTTGAGGTAATTGACATCGATCATCAGGGTGGAGAAATCCGCTGTTCCGTCTGCGATCTTCTTCGTCAGTCCGCCCATGTTCTCATAGAAAGCCGTCCGGTTCTGCAGGCCGGTCAAGGTATCGATATACGCCCGGTTTTCCAGTTTCTTCATCCGCTTGAAGCTGATGTTCGTCATCACGATGGCGGCAATCAGCGCCACTGCAAACACAATTATGAACGCGTGCACAACCTGACGGATGATCTTCCACACATAACCCGTCAGCTGGTCCATGCTGCAGTCCGCACCGACATAGCACTGGCATATGCCGCGGCTGTCATAGATGGGCGTCAGCACCGTCAGCACATAGCCGTACTCTTCCCGGGACATGATCGAGGGAATTTCCTTGCCGTCCAGCATATCCTGGATATAGGGCTTGAGATCCGGGAAGAAATGTTCCACCGTCCCGGGGGCCGACCCCTTGAACTGTTCCGTGTCCAGGTCGAAAACCACATGAAGGCCGTCTTTCTCAATCCGGTAGGCATAAAGGTAGATCACGTCCGGATAGGCGTCCCGCAGCTTGTACAGTTTCTGTTCTGTCTCCTTGTAGTTCGGGAATGCGCGGCCCATCTGCAGATATCCTTCCACGTCGTTCGGCCTGATGATATTTTCGGCGATCAGGCCGGTCAGGCCTTTGGCGTAATTCTCATAGTCCTCGATCTCAACATCCCGGAAGGTATCATAGCTGATCAAGGCAAACGCAACTGACATGACCACCATGCCGATGATCAGCGGCAGCAGGAATTTCCACCTTTTGACTCTTTTGTTCATGGCCGTGATTCCCCTTTTGACTGAAGAAGGTCATATCTTTTTTCTTTTTTTCAGCTTCTTTTTCCTGCCGTGTATTGTCTTTGGTTTGTACGGACTTTTTGCGGAGATGTCTTGTCTTTCATCCGCAGGAAGCTTATAGTAGGATTATACCATAAAACCCTCTGAAGGAGGCTTTCCCGATGAAAACAATCCTGTTCGTTCTGCTGCTGGCCGGTCTGCTCTGCGGCGCAGTTTCCTGCTTCGCGGAAACTGCTGAGCCGGCCATGGAAATTCCCGCTGAATACAAGACCGCGGTTCCGGACGGCGGCACCGTCACCCGGATCGAGTACCCGTCCAGAGACTACACCAAGGACAGCGCGGAGATTACCAAGCCCGCGGCGCTCTATCTGCCGCCGGATTATTCAGAGACAGAGCATTACGACGTACTCGTTCTCTGCCACGGTATCGGCGGCACCGAACGGGAATGGGGTTTCCTGAACAAGGACAGCGTTGGTAAAAACATCGTCGACCACCTGATTCTCAACGGGGAGATCAGGCCCGTCATCATTGTCATGCCAAACGGCCGTTCCACCGCGGACTGCGGCAACACGGACTGGAGCAACATGCAGGCCTTCTATTCCTTCGGCCAGGAGATCCGCAACGATCTGCTTCCGTATATCGACGCCAATTATGCGACATATAGCTCCCTGACGCCGGACGACCCGGTCGCCGCCCGGAATCACCGCTGGATGGCCGGCCTGTCCATGGGCGGCATGCAGACGATCAATATCGGCATGTGCGAATGCATGGACCTGTTTTCTGCCTTCGGCGCTTTCTCTGCCGCGCCGACCAGCTATACAGCCTCCCGGATCGCCTCTGAAATCGATGAAAACTTTGAGGGGCTTCCCATCCGGATGTTCTACAGCGTCTGCGGCCTGCAGGACAGCACCGCTTACGCCTCCGCTTCTGCGGCGGCAAAGGACCTGCCGGCTTATTCCGGCCGGTTCACGGAGGAGAACTGGATCTGGCAGGAACGTTCCGGCAGCCATGACTGGCCTATCTGGTATCTCGGCCTGTACAACTTCCTGCGGATCGTCGCTCAGTAACGCCGGAAGGACCATACAATGAACGATACAGTGAAAACATACATGATCCGGTCCGTCAGCAGCGGACCGGACCGGGACGCTGTCCCGCTGCTGGAAGCGGACCGGATCCTCTGGCTTCCGGACTGCGGCGTCCGGGCCTTCGGACAATTCTGTTATGATCCGGCGTATCTGTACGTCCGCCTGCGGGCGGTGGAGAAAAACATCCGTGCCGGGTATACCGCGCCCCTCTCTCCGGTTCATCAGGACAGCTGCCTGGAATTCTTCTTCATGCAGGAGGGAGATAACTGTTATTTCAATTTTGAGATCAACCCGAACGGCTGCCTGCATATCGGATACGGCAGCGGCCGGCAGAACCGTTCCGTAGTTTCTCCGACCGGTCCGGATCCCTTCGGTATCCGGACGGAAAAAACACCGGACGGCTGGACGGCGTCATATCGGATCCCGCTTTCCTTCCTGCGTCTGTTCCGGCCGGACTTCGCCTTTGCGGGAAAGCTCCGGGCCAACGTGTACAAATGCGGGGACCTCACGGATCAGGAACACTACCTTTCCTGGAATCCCGTCACCTCCGCCGCGCCGGATTTCCACCGGCCGCAGGACTTTGGAATCATGACTTTTGAATAGACAGGTACGTACCTGAACGCCGTACCTGCCTCTTTTTGGCCATTTACGACATGTATGCTTAAAGCTGTACAATTTGTCCGTGAAATCGCCTGATGATCGATTGTATCTGTGTTTTTCTGCGGTATCATGATTACGGAGGAAGGCATGATCCCTTCCCCGTCATTCTGATCGAAAAGGAGTTGATACAGATGATGATCAGAAACAATGATGAACTGAAACTGTTTGAAGAGACGCTTGACCGCTGCAGCGCTTCCGTACTGGTTGTCACGTCGCAGGGTGATCAATATGACCTGGCCGATCCCGCCCAGCGCATTCTAGGCATTGCCGAAATGCTCAGCAAGGACGGATATGAGGAACCGGAACTGTTCGCTTCCTCCTATGCGGATGAAATGAAACTCTTTGATTACCTGAAAGCTGTGGAAAAGAAAAGCGCGTAAATATCAGTTCATAAACAAGCCTCCGGCCCTGTCTGATATGTACCCTCTTTACTGGACACCCAGTAAGGAGGGTATTTTTATGCGTTA
>CAMKNZ010000022.1 GCA_946414315.1 uncultured Clostridia bacterium | reverse complement strand
GAAAGAGCCCCCTGTGGCGGCAGATGCTGGCGGACGTGATGAACTGCCCCGTGGCCACCACGGTGAATACCGAAGGTCCCGCGCTGGGCGTGGCGATCCTGGCCGGCGTCGGCGCAGGACTGTACAGCAGTGTGCAGGAGGCGTGCCGCGCGATGATCAAGGTCAATCCCGCACAGGATCCGATCGCGGAGAATGTGCCGAAGTACGCGAAGGTGTATAAAGTCTTTACTGAACTTTATAAAGCCAATAAAGAACTTTATAAGGAGCTTGGCAAATTAGATTAACCCTTTCCCCCTGCCCCCTTCCCCGCTTTGCAGCAATATGAGTTTGTCGCTTGGTTGAAACGGGGACGGGGAACAGTTAGTGGTGGGGCTGCGCCCCACATGCCCGCTGACGAAGAGAGGGAACGCTGAAAAATTGAGTATCATATTTAGTTTGACTTTGGAGGTTTACAGATGAAGTGTCAGTATTGCAGCTGTCTGGACAGTAAGGTCATTGACTCCCGGCCGACGGATGACGGAAACAGCATCCGGCGCAGAAGGGAATGCACGAACTGCGGCAGACGGTTTACAACCTATGAGAAGGTGGAACTGAGCCCCCTGTTTGTGGTGAAGCGGGACGGCCGCCGGGAAAGCTTTGACAGCCAGAAGATCAAGGCCGGTATCCTGCATGCCTGCGACAAGCTGCCGGTGAGCATGCAGCAGATCGACGAGATCGTGACCCGCGTGGAGCAGAAGGCCTATGCTTCCATGGACGGAGAGATCCAGAGCGAGAAGATCGGCGATATGGTTATGTCCGAACTGAAGGAACTGAACGACGTCGCGTATGTGCGCTTCGCCGCGGTGTACCGGAAGTTCACGGACGTCGGAACGTTCATGAACGAGCTGAAAAAGCTGGTCGACGAGAAGATGTGATGGAGGCGGAAATATGTCTATCAAAACGGAAGTTTGGGGCAAGTCTCCCAAGGGTAAGGATGTTCATAAGTTTACGATGACCAACGCCATGGGCGCCTCCGTGACCGTGATGGAGTGGGGCGCGATCTGCGTTTCCATCGTCGTTCCGGACGCGGGCGGCAACATGGACGACGTGGCACTGGGCTTTGACTCCCTGGACCGCTATATCGGACCCCACGGCTGCTTCGGTGATACGGTCGGCCGCTACGGCAACCGCATCGGCGCCGGCAAGTTCTCCATTGACGGCCAGGAATACCAGGTGGCCCTGAACGATCACGGCGTGAACCATCTGCACGGCGGCAAAGTGGGCTTCTCCGCCCACTTCTGGACCGGCACCGCCAAGGAAGGCGAGCATGAGGATTCCGTTTCCTTCCACCGGGTTTCCCCGGACGGCGAGGAAAACTATCCCGGCAACCTGGACGTGACGGTCACCTATACCTGGAACGATATGTGCGACCTGATCATCCGGTACGAAGCCACCACGGACAAGCCCACCCTGTGCAACCTGACCAACCATACCTATTTCAACCTGGGCGGCCACAAGCACGGCACGGTGAAGGACCACGAAGTGTCCATCGACGCGGACGTCATCACCAAGGTGGACAGCGGACTGATCCCCACGGGCGATTATATGCCCGTTGTCGGAACGCCCCTGGACCTGCGGGACGGCCTGCTGATCGGCGAAGGCCTGGAAGTGTATGAAACCTGCCCCCAGATGATCCCGGCGGGCGGTTACGACCACAACTTCGTGCTGCGCAAGGGCGAGGCCATGGGCGCCGCCGCCAGCGTATGGCACGAGGAAAGCGGCCGGTATATGGAAGTGCTGACGGACCAGCCCGCGATCCAGCTGTACACGGCGTGCACGCTGGATGTGAAGGGCGGCAAGGAAGGCATGGACTACGGCCATTATTCCGGATTCTGCCTGGAAACCCAGCATTGCCCGGATGATCCGAACCATCCGAACTTCCCCGGAACGACGATCCTGCGGCCCGGTGAGAAGTACGACACAACCACGATCTACGCGTTCCGCGCTGACGAGTAAAGCGCATGATAAAAGCCCGTTGCTGATGATCAGCAACGGGCTTTTTTATGTAGCTGCTTACTGCTTGAAGAAGCGGCCCAGGTTGAATTTGCGGAACAGCCAGATGACGACGCAGGCGCCGATCACGGAGACGATGATCTCCCAGATGATTCCGCTGGTGCCCAGCCGGAGCAGGCTGAACAGGAAGTTGCCGACGAGACCGCCGACAATACCCAGGATGATGTTTCCGACCAGCCCGTTCGGTTCACCTTTCATGATTTTGCAGGCAATCATACCGGCCAGCGCCCACAGAGCAACTTTGATGATCCAGTAAATAAGCATTTTCCTTTTCCTCCTTCAGTTAATCCTCTATCATTTTATGGTTTTCTTCGGAATTGTCAATCACTGGTGTGTCCTCCAGAGAGGAAAGCTTCCGCTGAATGGAGCGGGAACGGGAAACGGCGGAGTCGATGGATTCTCCGGCCTGGTCGAGACGGCGGCGGGTGTTCTCCAGCGTTTCCGCGAAGCGGGTGAAGTCCTTTTTGATCTCGCCCAGCAGGAGCCAGACCTCCCCGGAGCGCTTCTCGATGGCCAGGGTGCGGAAGCCCATCTGCAGGGCATTGAGCATGGCGGAGAAGGTGCCGGGGCCGGCAATGACGACCCGGTAATCCCGCTGGAGGGATTCCACCAGTTCCGGGGTCTGGAGGGCTTCGGAATAGAGGCCTTCCACGGGCAGGAACATGATGGCGAAATCCGTGGTATAAGGCGGGGAGATATACTTCTCCGAGATCTTCTTCGCTTCGGCCTTCAGGCGCTGGACCAGGGCCTTGCGGGCTGCTTCCGCGCCGGCGGCGTCGCCGCTCTGGGCGGCGTCGGAAAGGCGGATGTAGTCCTCCTGGGGAAACTTGCTGTCCACGGGGAGGTAAATCATGCTGCCGGACTGATCCGGGAGACAGACGGCGAATTCCACGCGCTCCGCGGAGCCGGGAACCACGGCAATGTTCTCCTCATACTGGCCGGGGGCCAGGGTCTGGCGGATCAGGTTGCCCAGCTGCATTTCACCCCAGATGCCCCGGGTCTTGACATTGGTCAGGACCTTTTTCAGGTCGCCGACGCCGGAGGCGAGGGTATGCATCTCGCCCAGGCCCTTGTAGACGGACTCCAGGCGCTCGCTGACCTGGGCGAAGGACTGGTCGAGCTTCTTGTCGAGGGATTCGGACAGGCGGTCGTCGACGGTCTTGCGCATCTCGGTAAGCTGTCGCTCGTTCTCCAGGCGCAGGTCGTTGATCTTCTCCTCCTGGTTGCGGGTGGAGAGAAGGACCTGGCGCTGCATGCTTTCGAGCAGGGTAGACTGGCCCTGGCCCATCTGGGACAGGGTGGTCATTAAAGATTGATTGGCTTCATAAATGGACTTTGCCGCTTCGTCGTGCTGGGCGTCCAGTTCGTCCAGCAGCCTGTTGCCCAGGTTGACCAGACCGTGCTCCTGGGTCATCTTATCCTGTTCCTGTTTATGGCTCAGGGAAGTCTGACGGATGAGCAGGACAATCAGCAGCAGAAGGCAAAGAAGAAGCAGATAAAATTCAGGACTCATAATCACATATCTCTGCGGCCTTCGAGGGCCTTGAAGAGGGTGACTTCGTCAGTGTACTCCAGGTCGCCGCCGACGGGAACGCCGTGGGCGATGCGGGTACACTTCACGTTCATGGGCTTGAGCAGGCGGGCAATATAGGTCGCGGTGGCTTCACCCTCCACGTCCGGGTTGGTGGCAAGGATGACCTCGCTGACGTCCTCTGTGCCCAGGCGGGCCAGGAGTTCCCGGATATGGATATCGTCCGGTCCGACGCCTTCCATGGGGGACAGGGTGCCGTGAAGCACGTGGTAAAGCCCGCGGTACTCATGCATCCGCTCAAGGGCGGCCACGTCCCGGGGGTCGCGGACGACGCAGATCTGGCCGTTGTGGCGGGTGGGATCCGCGCAGATGGGGCAGGCGTCGCCGGTGGAATAGTTGCCGCAGGTCTCACAGAAGCGGATGGCTTTGCGGCCTTCCCAGAGGGCAACTGAAAGCGCCCGGACGTTCTCCTGCGGCTGGGACGCCAGAAAATAGGCGAGCCGCTGGGCCGTTTTCGGGCCGATACCGGGCAGCTTGGCCAGTTCCATGGCCATGGCCGCGATGGGTTCAAACTGATCGCTCATCTCAGAACAGACCGCCCATTCCGGGAGCCATGCGGCCCATGGTAGTTTCGCGGGCTTCCTCGCCCTTGCGCAGGGCTTCGTTGACCGCGGCCATGATCAGGTCCTGGAGCATTTCGATGTCGTCCGGATCCACGACCTGGGGGTCGATGGTGATGGAGGTCAGCTCGCGCTTGCCGCTGACTTTCACGTTCACCATGCCGCCGCCGGCAGCCGCCTCGTATTCGGCCGCGTCAAGCTGTTCCTGGGCTTCCTGCATCTGCTGCTGCATTTTCTGGGCCTGGCGCATGAGCTGCTGCATGTTGGCGCCTCCACCGAAGCCGCCGAATTGTTGTCTACCCATTGTATAATCCTCCTAATTTAATTATTCTGAGATTCCTCGACTTCGTTCGGAACGACAGCCGGGAGGACTGTGACGCCGGTGACGATGTCGTCGAGGATAGCCATGACGTAGGGCATGCCCTTGCCGGAGCGGTTCTGGAGCAGGATTTCATCCCGGGAGAGCCTGGTCATGGGACTGCGGACCTGGCGGATCAGGAGATCGCAGGGCAGGTCCCGGCTGACGCAGCAGAAACCGGCGATGACCCGGCCGTTGGAACCGTTCTTGTTGAAGTAGAAGCAGCGGACGCCTTTGCCAGCCCGGTTCTGGGGCTCGAAGTCCACCTGGGGAATGCGCTTGGCGCAGCCGCGCTCGGAGAAGAGGACGATCTCGTCCGTTTCGGTCAGCTGGGCAACCCAGGCGACCTGGTCGCCGGCTTCCACGCTCATGGCCTTGACGCCGGTGGCGATGCGGCCCTGGACGGGCACGGTGCTCAGCGGGAAGCGGATGCTCATGCCGCCCCGGGTTACGAGGAGCAGGTCGCCCTCATTGGCGGCGGGGAGCACGGTGAGGAGGCTGTCACCCTTCTTCAGGGACAGGGCCGGGTACTTTCGGCTGCGGACGTCGTAGTCCGCGGCGGCGGTGCGCTTGACCATGCCGTTCTTCGAAAGGAAGAGGAAGTCCGGCAGGTCCTTGACCCTGGCGGGATCGCAGGTGAGCATGAGGAGCGGTTCCTCGCCCTCCTCAATGTCCTTGAGCACGCCGGAGAGCAGCTGGCCCCGGTCTTTGGGCTTCGATTCGGCGATGGTGCCGACCCGGACCGGGTAGCAGTTGCCGAGGCTGGTGAAGATATACAGGTTCTCGGCCGTGGTGGTCGGGAGCAGCCAGCGGGCGGCCTCCGTGGGATTCTCTTCCACGGTGGGCAGGGGCGTACGCTTGAGCTGGGCTGGCCAGACCCGCTTGAGATAGCCGCCTTCGGTGAAGATGACGACGGCGTCCTCGGGTACGGGCGTGTTGTCCGGCAGTTCCACGGGCGCGTCGTCCGGCGCTTCCAGGGTGGTGCGGCGCTCATCCGCGAAGGTATCCGCAATGGCTTCCATCTCTTTGCGGATCAGTTCGATGAGCTTCTTTCCGCTCTTGAGGATGCCCTCCAGGCGGGAGATCAGCTTCAGGATGTCAGCGTATTCCTTGCGGAGGGATTCGACCTCCAGGTTGGTGAGGCGCTGCAGGCGCATATCGAGGATCGCCTGGGCCTGGACCTCGGTGAGGGCAAAGCGCTCCATAAGGCCGACGCGGGCTTCCTTGGGGCTCTTGCTGGCACGGATCAGGGCGATGACTTCGTCCAGGTTATCCAGGGCGATCATCAGGCCTTCCAGGATGTGGCAGCGGGCCTTGGCCTGCTTGAGCTCATATTCCGTGCGGCGGGTGACGACCTGCTTCTGGTAGTCGATATAGCTGGCGATGAGTTCCTTGAGGCTCAGCAGCTTCGGCTTGCCGCCGACGATGGCGACCATGTTCACGCCGAAGGTGACCTGCAGGTCGGAATACTTGTATAGGTAGGCGAGGACCTTGTTCGGATCCGTGTCGCGCTTGAGCTCGATGACGGCCCGCATACCGGTGCGGTCGCTCTCGTCGCGGATGTCGTAGATCCCGCTGAGGGCGGCTTTCTTTTCCTCGCTGAGTTTCTGGATCTTCTCCAGCATGGCGGCCTTGTTGACCTGGTAGGGGATCTCGGTGATGACGATCAGTTTCCGGCCGGAAGCGCCGTCCTCGATGTTCACCCGGGCGCGGAGGATCAGCCGGCCCCGGCCGGTCTCATAGCCCCGGCGGATCTCCTCGTTGTTCAGGAGGACGCTGCCGGTGGGGAAGTCCGGCCCCGGGAGGATCTGCATCAGGTCGTCCAGGGAGATATCCGGGTTTTCCATCTGGGCGATGACGGCCCGGACGGCCTCGCCCAGGTTATGGGTCGGGATATTGGTGGCCAGGCCGACGGCGATGCCGTTGGCGCCGTTGACCAGCAGGTTCGGGAAACGGGCGGGGAGCATGTCCGGCTCTTTCAGGGTATCGTCGAAGTTCAGCCGGAAAGGCACGGTGTCCTTTTCGATGTCCCGCAGCATCTCCATGGCCAGGGGCGTCATCCGGGCTTCGGTATAACGCATAGCGGCGGCGCCGTCCCCGTCGATGGAGCCGAAGTTGCCGTGGCCGTCCACCATGGGGCAGCGCATGGAGAAATCCTGCGCCATATGGACCAGGGCGCCGTAGACGGAGGAGTCTCCGTGGGGATGGTATTTACCGAGGCAGTCGCCGACGATACGGGCGCATTTGCGGTGGGGCTTGTCCGGCGTGGTGCCCAGTTCCATCATGGTATAGAGGATACGGCGCTGGACGGGCTTGAGGCCGTCCTCCACCCGGGGCAGGGCGCGCTCGAGGATGACGTGCTCGGCATAGGGCATCATGCTGTTGTGCATGACGTCTTCCATATTGATATCCAGGATGCGGGAAGGATCGTCCTTCGCGATGGGCTTTTCAGGCTCCTTACGCTTCGCCATTCACAGCACCCCCTTCCTGCACGCTGTGGCCGCTGAGTTCGGCGTCGAAGGTGTCTTCTTTATTGAAGTCCGCGTGTTCGCTGATATAGTCCCGGCGGGGTTCTACCTTGTCGCCCATGAGGACGGTGGTGAGGCGGTCCGCCAGGGCGGCATCCTCGATGCCCACACGCATGAGCTTGCGCTGGGACGGATCCATGGTGGTCTCCCAGAGCTGTTCCGGGTTCATCTCGCCCAGGCCTTTATACCGCTGGAGGGTGTAGCCCTTGCCGACGGAGCGGGTGGCCTTCGCCAGCTCCTTGTCGTCGTAGGCGTAGATGACCTTCTGGCCCTTCTGGACCTTGTAGAGGGGCGGCATGCCGATGTAGATATGGCCGCCGGTGATCAGGTCCTTCATATAGCGGAAGAAGAAGGTCAGCAGGATGGCGCGGATGTGGGCGCCGTCCTGGTCCGCGTCGGAGAGGATGATGACCTTGCCGTATTTCAGGTTCTCCAGGGAGAAGCTTTCCTCCCCGATACCGGTACCCAGGGCGGTGATCAGGCTCCGGAACTCCTCGTTGGCCAGGACCTGGTCCAGGTGCTTTTTCTCCACATTCAGGGGCTTGCCGCGCAGCGGCAGGATCGCCTGGAAGCGGCGGTCGCGGCCCTGCTTGGCGCTGCCGCCTGCGGAATCGCCTTCCACGATGAACAGTTCGTTATCCTCCCACTTGCGGCCGGTGCAGCTGGACAGCTTGCCGACCAGGGGCGCGGCTTCCAGCTGGCTCGCCTTGCGGATGGTGTCCCGGGTCTTGCGGGCGGCTTCCCGGGCCTGGGCGGCGCGGATCGCCTTGGACACGATGGCGGAGGCGACTTCCTGGTTTTTCAGGTTGTCCAGCCAGTCCAGCAGCTGCTGGGTGACGATGGCTTCCACCGCGGGGCGGACTTCGCTGTTGCCCAGGCGGCCCTTGGTCTGGCCCTCGAACTGGGGATTCTTGACCATGGTGGTCAGGACGCAGGTGAGGCCTTCACGGAAGTCCTCGCCGGCGAGGTTGTTGTCTTTTTCCTTCAGCAGGCCCACCCGGCGGGCGTAGTCGTTGAAGCACTTGGTGAAGGCAGTCTTGAAACCGGCTTCGTGGGTGCCGCCCTCAGGAGTATTGATGTTGTTGACATAGGAGAAAAGGCTTTCGGTAAAGCCGTCGGTATACTGGATGGCGGCGCGGCAGATGACCGTGTCCCGTTTGCCCTCGATATAGATGATATCTTCCTGGAGGGCGTTCTTGCCGGCGTTGAGGTAGCGGACGTAGTCCTGGATGCCGCCGTCATAGCGGAAGACCCGGGTGCGGCTGTCCGCGTCCGGAATGCGCTCGTCGGTGAAGGTGATGCAGACGCCGCGATTCAGGTAAGCCAGTTCCTGCAGGCGGCGGGCGACGGTTTCGGTCTGGAAACGGACGTCTTCAAAGATCTCATCGTCCGGGAGGAAACGGACCAGGGTGCCCTTCTTCCGGGTGTTGCCCAGGACTTCCAGCGGGCCTGTCGGATGGCCGGCGAGGATCTTGCCGGTGGCGGGATCCATTTCGCTGGTGAAGGCCATGCGGTAGTGGGTCCAGTTGAGGAAAACGTCGACGGTGAGCCACTTGCTCAGCGCGTTCACGACGGAAGCGCCGACGCCGTGGAGGCCGCCGGAATAGTCGTAATTCTCGTTGTTGAATTTGCCGCCGGCGTGGAGGACGGTGAAGATGACTTCGACGCCGGGCTTGTGCATGGTGGGATGCTCGTCCACGGGCATGCCGCGGCCGTTGTCCCATACGCTGGCGGAGCCGTCCTTATGAAGCGTGACGGAAACTTCGGAAGCGAAGCCGTTGGAGGCTTCGTCAATGGCGTTGTCCACAATCTCCCACAGCAGATGGTGAAGGCCGCGTGAAGAGGTCGTGCCGATATACATACCGGGGCGCATGCGGACGGCTTCGAGGCCTTCCAGCACCTGGATGTTACCGGCGTTGTAGGTTTGGGATGCCAATGGGTTCACTCCTTTTCGGCCTGATGCGAAAGGCCGGATGCTAACAACTGATTATACCATAAAATGTATATATAAGGAAGGGGAACAACTATATTTTGTTTTATCCGGGCAGAATGAAAACAAGGATAAGATACGTTTTTATATAAGTAAGTGGTCACACTACCGCGAGGTGAGACGCTCGCTGTCACGGTATCCTGATTTCGGGAGCGCTCGCGCTAGTGCTGCCCGGGGCTGCCGCCCGTTCTTCGCTGAGAAAGAGCCACTGGCTCTTTCTCCAGGCGCTCCGAACCCCGCGTAGCAGTTCTAAGCTCTGTCTGCGCCTGACGGCTTGCCAATCGCTAAGAACTAACGCTGCGGATCTCCCGAAATCCAGAATCCCGGCCGCGCTTCGCTTGAACGAGCAAGGCCGACCGGCCAGGGGATCCACCGGCGGTAGGTAGGCCGTCTATATTAAATAAATAAAAGGCGTGTGATTTGACATCAAGATGCAAAAATGGGATAATAACTTCGTATACGAGTAAGGAGGATGTGCTGGTAATGAAGCGCATTTTATGTATTCTGCTGGGGATCAGCCTGCTGCTGGGAACAGTGTCCTTTGCCTGGGCCGAAGAGGACGGAGAAGACGGAGAGGACGATATCGAGTACTCCGCGGAAGAACTGGCTGAAATGGAAGCCGAGGAGAAAGAAGCGGAAGAAAATGTTGCCGCGGTAGTCACCGGCGAAGTCTATCACGAGAAGACGAGGGAAGACTTCGACCTGAACTCCCCGGCGCTGTATACCGCGAAGATGCGGACCGACTTCGGCGGAAGTATCTACGCCATCAAGTGGAACTCGCTGGACGAAGTCACGACCAAGGATAAGCTGCTGGAGTGCAAAGGCCAGAGGCTGGAGGTCCTGTATGTAGGCCTGCGCTGGCTGGTTGTCCGGAAGGACAATACCATCGGTTATATCAAGCGGGAATACGTCGCCCAGAGCGATATTGTCCCGGTGGACCCGGTGAACACTCCGCCGCTGAACGTGCAGAAGCACAGCTATATCGCCAAGACCGCCATGACCTGCCATGTGCGCAAGAGCATGACGCCTTCCCAGGGGAACGGAGATGACGGCAACAACTGGGTGATCCTCAAGCCCGGCACGGAGCTGAGCATCTGGAAGTTCTACAAGGGCTGGGCGATGGTCAACTATATGCGGGAATACGGTTATATCGACCCGAACGAACTGACGGACCTGGTGCCGGTTTCTCCCACGGACGAGGAACTGTATCCGGACAGCCCGATCGCTGCCTATACAAGCTATTACAAGATGGCCCAGACGGAGACCAATCTGAACCGGATCCACAACATCAAAACCGGCTGCGGATACATTACCGGTGTACTTCAGCCCGGTGAACAGTTCAACGCCAACAAGATCATGGGACCTTACCGGCCGAACCGCGGCTACAAGGAAGCCGGCGTGCTGACCCAGGGCAGGACCAAGCTGGGTTACGGCGGCGGCACCTGCCAGGTATCCAGTACGCTGTACAACGTGCTGATCCAGCTGCCGGGCATTGAGATCAACCACCGCCGGCCCCACGGCGGCAACGGCGCCAGCTACCTGCCGATCTTCTGCGACGCGGCAGTGGGCAACCCGGAACTGAACCTGATTTTTACGAACCGCTATGATTTCCCGATCCGGATCGTGGGCACGAGCAACGACGACGGCGCCCTGCTGATGCGGATCTACCGCTACCATGGCGAGCAGATCGCCAGCGCGGAATAAACAAGGAGGATATGTATTATGAATATGCCGAAAATTGACATGAGTTCCATTGTTTCCATCTTACTGGCGCTTGCCCTGGCGTTTACCTCCATGGGCGGCGTGACCGCCAACATCGAGGACACGGTCTCCTTTGACGCGAAGATCAGCCTGGACGTGGAAGCGATCATGGCTCTTTCGGGCCAGACGGCGCAGGAAGGACTGACGGAAGCAGCCCAGAAACAGCTTGAGGAGCAGAAGGAAATCGTCAAGGTCATCGGGGATATTATCAGCTCCCTGACCCTGCGGGGCGTTGCCAGCAAGGACACCGCCGAGGCGGTCATCCTGGCCGGGGACAGCGTGGCGCTGTCCATCGGCATGAAGAAGGACGACACGGGCGTCAAGGCTGCCAGCAGCCTGCTGCCCAACAACGTGATCTTTATCTCCAACGAACTGATCCAGATGATGCAGGAGCAGATGGAACAGCAGGCGCAGCAGCTTGCCGAACAGACGGCTGCCCTGACAGGCGAAGGCCAGGTTCCGATGGCCGGCAGCGTACAGTCCGCCGCTTCCAGCATGGATCCGCAGGCCATCGCCGCGATCCTGGAGAAGCTGGACAAGGAACAGATCGCGAAGGACATCGAAGAAGCCGGCAAGAAGCTGACGGAAGGGATCGAAGCGAAGAAGGGCGAGACCGAGACCGGTGAATTCACCGTGGACGATATGACCTTCGTGAGCAAAACGCCCGTAAACATGACCTATCCCGAATTCGTGGAATTCCTGCTGACCGGCGCGAAGGAACTGGCGGCCAAGGAATCCCTGAAGCCGCTGCTTGACGCCACCGGTAAGGATTTCGGGGCCGAGATCGACAAGGCGATCGAGGAACTGAAGAAACAGCCTGAATCGGATTATCCGGATGTGTTCGACCTGGCGGTTTATACGGACGCAGACAACTGCACATACACCGTATGCGATATGGCCAGGACGGACAAGGAAGAGATGCATATCGCCTACGGCGACATCGAAGGACAGAGCAAGGCGAAGATCATCCGCAACCAGGGCGACGAAAAGATGGCGATTACCACCACCGGCACCAAGGACGGCGTCTTCGACCTGACCGCGGACATCCAGAGCAAGACGAGCAACGGCGAGATCAAGGCCGGCAGGGATGAAGCGGGGAACCTGAACATGACCTGCAACATCCACGACGGAGAACAGGAAGCGAAGATCGTCGTCAGCACGGAAAAAGCGGAAGGCGACCGGACGAACATCGTGTTCGCGCTCTACTTCGGCGACGCCGAGAAGCCGCTGTTCAGCTTCACCGGTTCCTTCGGCAAGGGCGGAGAACTGGTTTCCGTATTCGAAGGCGAAAAAATCACCGTGACCGCGGCTGAGAAGCTGATGGACAGCGAGAGCAAGGAAAACACCCTGCTCGGGACGACGATGATCGCCGGGATCCTGAAGACCGTGGTGGTTGTGACAAAGAACGTGCCGGAAGAAACAGCCAACTGGATCAACACGAAGATCAAGGAAGCGATGACGCCCCAGACGAAGACGATCGAAGCTCCGCAGGAACAGCCGGCTGTGGACGGACAATAATCCACTGAACACTCAGAGAGGAGAGACGAGCGCTCTCCTCTTTCTTAAAGAGGGAACGGTTTATGAAGAAGATCGCAGTGGTCGTACAGGAACTGACAGAGGCGCAGCGGGAAACAATCCGCGCGGCGGCGGAAGGACATGGGTTTGAGATCCGCTTTTTCGATACGGCGGAGGAGGATCCGGCGTACCTGAAGGAGGCAGAAGTCCTCTTCGGCCACCTGCCGCAGATTACCGGGGACGCCCCGAAGCTGAAATGGATCTGCACCCCCTATGCGGGCGTGGACCAGTTCCTGGCGAAGGACGCCTTCGCCAACCGGTCAGCGCTGCTGACCAACTCCTCCGGCGCCTACGGCGTGACGATCGCCGAGCATACGGTGATGATGCTGCTGGACATCCTGCGCAGGCAGCCGGACTACCGCCGGATTGTGAATGCCCGCGAATGGAAGCGGGACCTGACGGTGCGGTCCATCAAAGGAAGCCGGATTACGCTGCTGGGCACGGGCGACATCGGGCAGGAAACCGCGGTGCGGCTGAGGGCCTTCGCGCCGGCAAACCTGATCGGCGTGAACCGGAGCGGCAGGAACCCGGGCGGCTTTGACCGGATCCTGACGGCGGCGGACTGGGAAACGGTCCTGCCGGACACGGACGTGCTGATCATCTCCTTGCCGGGAACGAAGGAAGCCTTCCATATGCTGGGCAGAAAGCAGCTGGCGCTGCTGCCGGACGGCGCGGTGATCATCAACGTCGGCCGGGGCAGCGTGATCGACCAGGAGGCGCTGCTGGGCGAACTGCGGAGCGGACGGCTGTATGCCGGGCTGGACGTGTTTGAAAAAGAGCCGCTGGGCAAGGACGATCCGGTCTGGGAGACGCCGAACCTGCTGATCACCCCGCATACCGCCGGGAACATGACGCTGAAGCATACGGTGGAAAAGATCGCGGAGCAGTTCCTGGAAGACTTCGGGAACTACTGCGAAGGGAAGCCGCTGAAGCACCTGGTGGACCGGACAAGGGGATACTGAGGAGGAGAATGAGGAATGCCTGTTCTGGCAGCGTATATGGTGCCGCATCCGCCGATGATCGTTCCGGATATCGGCCGGGGCAGCGAAAAACAGATTACAAAGACGGTCCGCGCCTATGAGGCTGTGGCGGAGGAGATCGCACAGCTGAAGCCGGAAACCATTATTATATCCAGTCCGCACAGCATCCTCTATGCGGATTATTTCCACCTGTCGCCGGGAAAGGCGGCAAAGGGCGACTTCGGCCGCTTCGGCGCCGGAAAGGTCAGCTTCCGGGAGACATACGACGGGGAACTGAGGGAGAAGATCTGCGCCCTGGCGGAGGAGAAGGGCTTTCCGGCGGGCACGCTGGGGGAAAAGGACAAGTGCCTGGACCACGGAACGATGGTGCCGCTGTATTTTATCGAACAGAAATACCGGGATTTCAAACTGATCCGGATGGGCCTGAGCGGCCTGTCGCTGGCGGAACACTATGAATTCGGCCAGATCATCCGGGACGCCGTCGGGCAGACAGGCCGGCGGGTTGTATACATCGCCAGCGGAGACCTGTCCCACAAGCTGCAGAAATACGGGCCCTACGGCTTCGCGCCGGAAGGGCCGGAATACGACCGGCGGATCATGGACGTATGCGGCCGCGGCGCTTTCGGCGAGCTGCTTGATTTTGAAGAGAGCTTCTGTGACAAGGCCGCCGAGTGCGGACACCGCTCCTTTGTGATCATGGCGGGCGTGCTGGACGGGCAGGAAGTGGAAGCGAAGGAACTGTCACATGAGGACGTGACCGGCGTGGGATACGGGATCTGTACGTTCCGTCCCGGAGAAGCAAACGGGGAACGGGAATTCCTTCCCCGATGGAGGCGGAAACAGGAGCGGAAACTGGCGGAAATGCGCGCAAAGGAGGACAGCTTCGTCCGCCTGGCGCGGGAGACCGTTGAGCAGTATGTTTCCATCCGAAAACGGTACGACGTTCCGGAATGGGCAACGGCGGAGATGACGGATCACCGGGCCGGCGTATTCGTTTCGATTCACAAGGACGGACGGCTGCGGGGCTGCATCGGGACGATCCTGCCGGTATACGGATCGGTGGCGGAGGAGATCATCCACAACGCGATCAGCGCCTCCACCAGGGATCCGCGGTTTGACCCGATCCGGCCGGATGAACTGGATAAGCTGGAGATCAACGTAGACGTACTGACGACGCCGGAAAAGATCGAAAGCAAGGATGAGCTGGACGTGAAACGCTACGGCGTGATCGTCTCCAGCGGCGGAAAGCGCGGCCTGCTGCTGCCGGACCTGGACGGCGTGGATACGGTGGACGAGCAAGTGGATATCGCCATGCGCAAGGGCGGTATCTCACCCCGGGAAAAGATCACCCTGGAGCGGTTTGAAGTGATTCGCCACAGATAACGGAAGGGGACGAACAGGGATGGGCGTATGCGAAGTATGCTTCAGGCACTGCCATCTGACCGAACGGCAGATCGGTGACTGCGGCGCGCGGGCCTGCCGGGACGGAAGGGTCCGCCCGGTTTTCTACGGCCGGCTTTCTTCCCTTGCGCTCGATCCCATCGAAAAGAAGCCGCTGTATCACTTTTTCCCCGGAAGCATGATTCTTTCCGTGGGCAGCCTGGGCTGCAACCTGCACTGCGCCTTCTGCCAGAACCACGAGATCGCCCAGGCCGGGGAGGACGGGAACTTCAGCGTCCCGACGGACGATGTGCGGCCGGAGACGCTGGTGGAGATCGCTCAGTTTTACAGGAAGAAGGGAAACATCGGGATTGCCTTTACGTATAACGAGCCCCTGGTGGGATACGAGTTCGTCCGGGATACGGCGAAACTGGCCGGCGAAAAAGGGCTCAAGCGTGTGCTGGTGACCAACGGGACGGCGACCCTGCCCGTGCTGGAAGAAATCGCGCCGCACATCGACGCGATGAACATCGACCTGAAAGGCTTCACGGACCGGTATTACAGGGAGGTGCTGAAGGGCGACCGGCAGATGACCATGGACTTCATCCGGGAAGCGGTGAAAGGGTGCCATGTGGAACTGACCACCCTGATCGTTCCCGGGGAGAACGACAGCCGGGAAGAGATGCAGGAACTGAGCGCCTGGGTTGCCGGGCTGAAGGGCGTATACGGCGGAAAGAGCGGGAAGGAAATCCCGCTGCATATCAGCCGGTTCTTCCCGCGGTACCGTATGACGGACCGGGGGCCGACAGACGTGAAGAAAGTATATGAACTGGTGGAAGAAGCGAAAAAGAACCTGAAGTACGTATACCCGGGGAACTGCTGATGAATTCCGGAGCATACACAAAAACACCCGCAGGCATTGTGCCTGCGGGTATCGTATTTCATTCGGTCATGTTTCACGGTGGGGCTTGCGGGACCAGATGATCCGGTCGGCAAAGGCGCCGGCGCCGAGGCCCAGGGCGATCATCGCGACGGTGATCATGGCCTGGATTCCGGTTTTGGCCCCGGTGGCAAGCTGACCCTGGCCCAGGGCGGCCATCATCCGGTAGAGGCCCAGGCCGGGCACCACCGGGACCACCGCGGACATCAGGAACACGGTGCCGATGATCTTCATCTGCCGGGCGGACAGGAGGCCGGCCAGGGAGCCGAACAGGGACCCGATGAAGATCGCCATGGGATCCGGAAGCCCCAGCCAAGTCAGGAGCCAGTAGAGCAGATAGGACAGGGAAGCAATCAGGCCTGAGACGAACCAGGCGCGTTTCGGCGTATGGACCAGCATGGCAAACCCGACCGTGCCGAAGAAGGCGCCGAGCACCGCGCGGATAATCTGTTCTGCAACCGGCATCAGACAGCACCTCCCGGAATGAAATGCATGATCTCAACGGCCAGCAGCGCGCCGCCGGCGATCAGGCAGGCGGTCAGGACCGCCTGGACGCCGTGGGAAATGCCGGAGACCATATCGCC
This sequence comes from uncultured Clostridia bacterium, assembly GCA_946414315.1. GTDB lineage: Bacteria > Bacillota > Clostridia > Christensenellales > Aristaeellaceae > Aristaeella. The sequence goes on along the minus strand of CAMKNZ010000022.1, from coordinate 16,671 downwards.
GCGCATGGTATCCTGGACGGCGGTGGTCATGGCAAGTCCGGGAACCAGCGGCATGACGGCGCCGGCGACGATCAGCTCCGTCTGCAGGGCAGGCAGGACCCGGGAAAGCAGCAGGGGAAGCATTGTGGTCAGCAGGCCGCCCAGGATGGAGGCGGCCATGCCGCGGCTGCGGAAACGGGCCATGAAGGTTTCCATCAGCTGAACCAGCAGGGCAACGACGCCGGCGGCCGCAATGGAAAGCAGATCGGCGCCGAACAGCAGCGCAAAACCCGCGGCGCACAGGAAGGCGGCGGGAAGGCACCACATTCCGGCGAAACTGCCGGGATGGCACTCGATCTCCCGCAGGCGGGCAAGGGCCTGACGGCAGTCCAGCTTGCCGGAGGCGGCAAGGCGGGAGACCTGGTTGACCTCGTCGACACGGGTCAGGTTCCGGGTTTCCCTGCGGACGCGGCGGACGCTGGTGACAGGTTCGCCGTCTTCGTTTTTATAGGAGATAAACAGGCCGCTGGGCACGGCAAAGCTGTCGACCTGCTCCAGGCCGAAGCCCCGGCCCATCCGGTTGATCGTCTCTTCGGCACGGTAGGTTTCCCCGCCGTTTTCCATGATGATCTTTCCGGCCAGCTGCAGGGCATCCATGCAGGAAGCGTCAGAAGCATTTTCCATCGATGATCTCCCCGTTGATCTTGATAGACGCATTATAACACGAAAAAAAGGAAAATCTCCGTTAAACGGAGAATATTATTCCCAAATACACCATAATACTGAGCGACAATTTCACAATAACGAATCAAAGGGAGGAAACAAGCATGAAAAAGATGCTGGCAATGGCCCTGACGACGATCCTGGCGCTGACCGCAGTCATGTGCGGCGGAGCCCTGGCCGCCGGAAGCGTCGTCGCGCCTGTGGACGTATCGAACACGCAGGTGGACTACCAGAACGGGACCTACTGGGCCCGGATCAGGGATACAGACAAGATCAAGGACCACGGATACTTTACAGCGGATCTGTATGTGCAGGACCTTTACGCGGCTGACCAGGTCTGGGCCCTGCAGGCCGGGGACAAGGTGAAAGTGAACGGGAAGACCTATACGGTGAAGTCCCTGCAGCCGGAGCAGGACGGAAAGCGCGAGCTGTATGTAGAGGAAGACATTCCCGGCTACATCGCTTTCAGCAAGACGTCCAACACCGCCTGCGTCGCCATCGTGGACGACTGGGTGCCGTGTACGAAGGTCGGTGAGCAAAAGATCATGATGCCCCTGCCCAACGATTTCAACTATACGTGGCTGGATCCGGACGGGAACATCGACGGGACGTACAACTCGGACCAGTTTGTCACGCTGGTCTCGGACGCTGACAGCGCCCCGGTGCTGAACCAGTACAACACCATGATCCGGTTCGAGAACGGCCTGCTGATGATGATCGGCCACCAGGATTATCCCTACGGCCCGGAGGAGGAAGAAGAAATCACACCCAATTCCGCGGGAACGGGAATGGTCGATAACAGCGTACCGCTCTTTATGACCCCTTCGACTTTTAAAGAGCGCTACAACGCGCTGATGGAGGCGCAGGCGGAACAGTATGCCGAACAGCTGGGCGCGGAAGGCGTCAGGATCGTCAAGGAAAACTATACGTTGACCGAAACGGATTGTGTCGACGAGGTCATTTACTACGACAACAGCGCCTGGACCGTTGAGGCGGCTTTCATGTTCGGGGAACCGACAGCGGTATCGGAGAGCGCGCCCGCACGGATACTGAACTTTACGATCAAATCCGGTGTGCCGGACGGCGCGGTCAACCTGTCAATGTTTGCTTTCCAGATGATGATCGGCTATGACTTCCAGGACCGGGTATCGCTGGATGACCTGACAAACTGGTTTGACAACGCGGAAACCATGGACAACGTTTTTCAGCTGCCGGGCTATACGCTGAACGTGTACAAGACGGACGAACAGCTGACATACGCTGTCATCCCGGACACATAAGAGATTCCGCAGCCCGGAAGTCCTGAGGACATATGTCCTCAGGACTTTTTGATCTGTTCGCCTGGCTGAATATTGAGCAGAAAGGATATAAATGGTACAATAAATTATCTATGATCAAACGGAGGGATGAAACATGTTTGGACGCAGACCGGACGGGAAGAGGCTGAAGAAGCAGGACCCGATCATGCAGATTACCCCGTATCTGATGCCGATGCGCTGCGACGCGCAGGTGTTCCTTGAGCACAAGGCCGATTACGAAAAGCTGAGCCGGTATATTGTGAAAAAGAGCCAGGAAGGGGAGAAGATCACCTTCATGCAGATCCTGGTGGCGGCGTATGTGCGCGCGATCAGCAACAATCCGGAGGCCAACCGGTTCATTTTCAACAAGCAGTATTACGCGCGGAACAACTGCTCCGTTTCCTATACGGTGCTGAAGGATCCCCAGAATACGGACAGCAACGAGACCACGGTCCGGATTCTGTTTGACCTGACAGACACAATCTTTGACGTACGGGACCGGATGAACGCCGCGGTGGAACAGAGCCGGGCGACGGAAGACGGAGACTTTGTGATCCGCCTGGCCCGGGCGGTGCTGGCTGTCCCCGGCCTGGCCACGCTGATCGTGGCAGTGGTGAAACTGCTGGACCGTTACGGGATTGCCCCGAAGGTGCTGATCCGGGAACTGCCTTTTTACAGCGGCATGTTCATCACCAACAACGGATCCATCGGTCTGCATCATCCCTTTCACCATATCTACAACTTCGGTGACGTGAGCCTGTTCATCGGCATGGGCAGCATCCTGAAGGAAGCGACTGTGGAAGACGGAAAAGCCCGGATGAAACGGTGGCTGCCGCTGGGCATGACGGCGGACGAACGGGTCTGCTCCGGGGCACACTATGCCGCGTTCTTCTTTGACGTACTGCGGCTGCTGGACAATCCGGAAGAACTGGAAACTCCGCCGGACAAGGTCCGGTTTGAACAGGGCGTGGAGTATCACGTGCCCAAAGTGAAGAAAGGGTAAAACCCTTTCCCTTTCTTAGCCTTTTCCCCCTGACCCCCTTCCCCGTTTTGCTGCTGTAAGATGTTGATACTATGCTGAAACGGGGACGGGGAAAATATTGGTTGTGGGGCTGCGCCCCACATGCCCTGTGAAGAATGAAGCTGCAGGACAGAACCAGGCGACAAATAGTTAATGAAAGTGAATCTGACAACACCGGAATGGACATCAATAAACAGGACAAAAAGAAAAAGCATATCTGGACAGTGCTGTTTGTGCTGATCAACATCGCGGTGATCGCGGCGACAGCCATCAACGAGTTTTCAGGCAAGCCGGCGGGAGCCGTCGGACTGCGCTTCACGAAACGGGCGCTGTTTTACCTGGGCTGCACCGGGCTGTGCCTGGCGGTCCTGATCTGCGCGGAAACGCTGAAATACCTGCTGATGATGCGCTCCCTGAAGGAGAAGGTCTCGCTGCGCGTCGCCTTTGAGACGGCCGCGCTGGGGAAGTATTATGACTGCATCACGCCCTCCGGCGCGGGCGGACAGCCTTTTCAGATCATGTGGCTGCATAAGCACGGGTACTCCGACGGCGCGTCCTCGGCGATGACGATCACCGGATACGTTACGATGCAGGCAGGATTCATCCTGCTGGCGCTGTATGTGTTCGTCGCCTGGCGCTCTGTGGAACTGGAGGCGATCCGGTTTACCGCCTATTTCGGCCTGCTGCTCTTTTCGCTGATCCCGTGCCTGCTGGTCCTGTTTTCCGTGATGCCGAAGACGGTAAAAAAGATCGTTTCCGCCGTGATCCGCCTGTGCGGCCGGATACGCCTGGTCAAAGACCCGGAGGAGAGCACGGCCAGGGTGATGGAAATGCTGGACAGCTATCACAGCAGCCTGGCCGTGATCGCGAAGGACAAGCTGGCGATGGTCTGCCTGCTGGCCCTGTCGCTGATCTACCGGATCGCGCTGTGCAGCATGCCGTTTTTCGTGCTGAAAATGTTCGGCGCTTCGGTGGAGTTCTTCCATATTTTCGCCAGCACGATCTATATCTACGCGACGATCTGCCTGGTGCCGACGCCGGGGAACGCCGGCGCGGCGGAGGGTGCGTTCTACCTGGTTTTTTCCGCGATGCGGTCGGACGGCGTGTTCTGGGCGATGCTGATCTGGCGGATCTTCTGCCATTATTCCTTCATCATCATCGGCGCGGTGATCTACGGCGTGAACGCGCTGCGCGGAAGGCGCCGGGGAGGGAAGACGGATGAGTGAACCGCTTGCCCTTCGTCCGGTGGAATTTATCGACAACTATTTTCCGGTGATTGACGGTGTGACAGAAACCGTGCATGAATATGCCCGGCATATGCAAAACGCCACGGTGGTCTGCCCGGCGATGGAAAGCCATTACCTGCAGAAGCACGACTTCCCATATCCGGTGCTGACGTCCGTGACAGCCCGGGCGCCCTTTTCCCGGTATGCCAGCGCGGTGCCGAAGATCGACCGGAAACTGAAAGCGGAGATCGCACAGGTAAAGCCGGATATCTTCCACCTGCACAGCCCCTCACTGCTGGGGAAGTATGCCGTGAGCCTGGGAAAGAAGATAAAGGTCCCGGTGGTGGCGACCTTCCATTCCAAATACTACGACGCGATCTATGAATTCACGAAGAGCAAAGCCATCTCGAAGATGGTCACCGGGCAGATCGTGAAGCTGTATGAGAGCTGCGACGAGGTATGGGCCTGCTCGGAAGAGACAGGGGAAACGCTCCGATCCTACGGATATACGAAACCCTATCATGTGATGCCGAACGGAACGGACGTCTCCGTTCCGGACAACCTGCCCGAACTGAAGGAACGGGCGGCGGAAACACTCCATATTCCGCAGGGGAAACATGTGCTGCTGTTCGTGGGCCAGCAGATCTGGTACAAGAACCAGAAGCTGATCCTGGACTCCTTCCGGCTGCTGTGCGACCGGGGAGGCGACTGGTTCCTGGTCATGGCCGGGAGCGGGAAGGACGAGAAGGAGATTGAACAGTACGCGGCGAGCCTGAACCTGGCGGACAGGGTGCTGTTTACCGGGCTGATCCGGGACCGGGACCTGCTCCGGGGCGTTTACCTGAACGCGGACCTGCTGTTCTTCCCGTCGATGTTCGACAACGCGCCGCTGGTGCTGCGGGAAGCGGCGGTGCTGGGCGTTCCGACGCTGGCGACGGCAGGATCGAATGCCGCCGGGGCGATCCGAAAGAATGTGAACGGGTTCACGGCGGAAGCAGTGCCGGAGGCCATGAGCGGAGAGATCCAACGGATCTTTGCGGAAGAAGATCTCAAAAAGATCGGACAGTGCGCCCGGGAGACGATCCCGCTGTCATGGGAAAAGCTGGTGCCGATGGTGATGGAGCGGTATCAGACGGTAATAGATCAATTCAGAATCAGGGGATGAAAAGCATGGAGAATGAAAAGAAAACCAAGGATCGCAGCGAACTGATCCGGACGGTGAAGTTTGTGCTGTTTTCCATATCGGCGGGGGCGATCGAGCTCGGCACGTTCACGGTCATGTATGAGGTGCTGCACTGGGAGTACTGGGTTGCGTACCTGATCGCGCTGGTGCTTTCCGTGGTGTGGAACTTTACGCTGAACCGGGAGTTTACCTTCCGTTCCGCAACCAACGTACCCATCGCCATGCTGAAGGTAGCGGCCTACTACGCGGTCTTTACCCCGGCTACGACCCTCCTGGGACATTACCTGGAGGGAACCTGCGGCTGGGACGGGATGGTCGTGACGATCCTGAACATGGTGCTTAATTTTGTGACGGAATACCTGTATCAGCGGTTCTTCGTTTTCGGAAAATCCATCGATACGAACGAGCGGGCCAGGGCGAAAGGACAAGAGTGACTGATGCAACCGACTGTCAAAGCAAACATAGGCAAGGACAGCCCGAAGTTTTACCGCCTGATCTACCGGATTATCTGGGCGGTCTCTCCGAAATACACGCTGCACGGTACGGAAAACCTGCCGGATGAGTCCTGTGTGCTCGTCGGGAACCACTGCCAGATGTACGGGCCCATCGCCTCGGAACTGTACCTGGAGCGGCTCCATTACATCTGGTGTATCGGGGAGATGATGAACCGGAAGGAAGTGCCGGCCTACGCCTTCCAGGATTTCTGGTCCATGAAGCCCAAAGCGGTCCGCTGGTTCTATAAGCTGCTGAGCTATGTAATCGCGCCGCTGGCGGAATACGTTTTTTCCAATGCCCACACGATCCCGGTAAGGCATGACGCGCGGGTCATGACGACGTTCCGCACATCCGTTGAAAAACTGAACGCGGGCGCGGACATCGTGATCTTTCCGGAAAGGGCGGAAGCGTATAACGGGATCCTGTGGCAGTTCCAGGAGCACTTTGTCGACCTGGCAAAGCTGTATCACCGCAGGACCGGGAAGGCTGTCTGCTTCGTGCCGATGTATACCGCACCGCGGCTGAGCGGCATATACTTCGGCGAGCCGGTCCGGTACAACCCGGAGGCACCGGAGGACGAAGAGCGGGCGCGGATCTGCGGGGTACTGCTGGAAGCGGTCTCCGACCTGGCTTCCGCGCTGCCGGAACATACGGTGGTGCCGTATCCGAATATTCCGAAAAACCAATACCCGAAGAACACGGACAGAAAAACAGCCTCAGCATAACGCTGAGGCTGTTGGTTTTCCGATCAGGGATGAAGCGCGTTGTGCATCCGGGTGATCATGGGCCAATCCCCGTCGATGCTGTCGCCGTGCACTTCCCAGACAATCAGGCCGCCCAGGCCGTGCTCGTTGATATAATCCAGCTTTGCCTGCAGGGAGGCGGCGCTGTCGTAGGTAAAGAAAGCCAGGTAATCGGAACTGGCGGGGTCGTCGTTCCACAGCCAGCCGGCTTTTTTCTGCTCATCATAGCCCATATGCCAGCCGGGGGTTCCTTCCGGGACGGCGGCCTGCTCCAGGGGAAGCAGATCATGCCAGGTCAGGTCGCCGATGGGCGCCGCGGCGGCGCCGACCGTATCATGCGCGGGCTCGTTCATTTTCCATCCATGGCTGTAAAGCGGAGAACCGATGGCGATCTTCTCCGCCGGCACACCCTGGTCCAGCAGGTAATTGACAGCGGTCTCCGTCGAGTTTTCCCCCAGCAGCGCCGTATGGTGGCCGGTGGTTTCTTCCCAGGGGCCGGCCATGTCGTAGGTCATCAGGTTGATCCGGTCCACATAGGGATGCAGGGAAGCATAGTCCTGCATGGAGAGGGACCAGCCCACGGAGGCGCCGGCACAGACGGTCAGGATTTTTTTGCCTGCTCCGAAGTGTTCATCCAGCGCTTCACGGAGTTCCTTCAGCAGCAGGGTGTAGTTGGTCCGGTCGTCGCCGACGACCGGGTTTCCCTCGTCGCTTTCATCCTCGGGATCCCGGGCCACGCCGGGATATTCCCAGTCGATATCCAGACCGGAGAGGAAAGGATAAGTGTCCAGCGTTTCCAGGCAGCTCTGAATAAAGGAGCCGCGGCTTTCCGCGGTCAGCGCCATCTCGGAGAAATGGCCGGAATCCGTCCAGCCGCCGATGGAGATCAGGATCTTTGTGTCGGGATACTTTTCCGCGCATTCCGCGTATTTGGGAAAATGGGCCACGGGGTTGTCCGGATCCGTGTCTGCCCAGGGATCGGTGGAGACGACGGCAAAGCCGCCGTCCCGCGGGACGACTTCCCAGAAGGCATGGTTGACGCAGTCCAGCCGGTCCCACGGCAGGCCGTTCACGCTGCAGCGGCTGTCGGAATAGATGTTCCAGTTGGGGAAATAGACCGTCACACCGGGTTCCTCCTTCGGCGGTTCAGCAAAGGCGGCATTCAGGGAAAAGGTGAAAACCAGGGCGGCAGCCAGGAGTGCGCAAAGAAGTTTTTTCATTTCAAACCCTCCGTGTGTATTGAATTTCCCCTCTTCAGGCTGATTCTATCACACATGGCGGGAAATGCCGTTGCATCCGCTTGCGCTGTTTTTGACTGCCCTTGTGCTGTTGCATCATACCATACGAAAGAGCCGGAGAAAAGAGGAAACGCTGTGCTGAACAACAGCACAGCGTTTCCTGACCGTGAGGATCAGCAAACCCTAAAGAGGACTACGCGGTACTCCCGGTTCACGATGTCGGGGGTGAGCAGGAAGGTGTATTCGTCTCCGCTGGCGACGGCGAACCAGCCGCTGCCGTCGTTGGCTTCCCATACCAGACGGTAGTCCATGTCCGCGCCGGATACCCGGGCGACCAGGGTCACATCCCGGTCGTAGCAGATTTCGCCGCTCTTCAGCTCGATATCCACGGAACCGGTAAACTCGATTCTTTCATAGGTGTCAGGGTTGTTGAATATCTCCAGCAGTTCCCCGGATACCGAACCGACTTCATCATCGTCAAATTCGTAAAGCGTATCTTCAGACGCTTCTTCGCCGGGATCCGCTTCGGTTTCCGGTTCAGCTTCCGGCCCGGAATCTTTTTCCGTTTCTTCTTCCGGAACCTCTGCGGGATTGACTTCCGCCGCAGGTTCCTCTTCCGGAATGTCCGCCGGTTCGGGCGCCTCTGCAGGTTCCTCTTCCGGAACGTCCGCCGGTTCGGGCGCCTCTGCAGGTTCCTCTTCCGGAACGTCCGCCGGTTCGGACGCCTTTGCAGGTTCCTCTTCCGGAATGTCCGCCGGTTCGGGCACCTCTGCAGGTTCCTCTTCCGGAATGTCCGCCGGTTCGGGCGCCTCGGCTGATTCTTCTTCCGAAACGTCCGCAGGATCCGTTTCAGGCGTCGCTGCGGGTTCGGCTGCAATCATTACGGATTCCATCCCGGTTTCAGGATTATATTCCCGGTTCGCCACAGTGTTCACTGCAGCTGTGTCCGCCGCATAGACCATCGGGAACGAACACAGCAGCATGATCAGAACCAGCAGTGCTGCCAGCAGCCTGCCTCCTTTGTCATTCCTACGCATGGTTGGTTCCCTCCTTTCAAATCGCGGTTCTGATTCCGCTTCACTCTTTTATACGCCGGTACCGGCCGGATGGCAGTGAAGCGGCGTTACGATGATCCCTCATCGTAAGAAAAGCTTATCATCAGGCGAAAACGGAATACAGGACCATCTCCGACAGATATAACCGGTTATTATCCCTGCGAGGGAAAAATAAAAAACGCCCACCGGAGGCATCAGCAGTTTACAATATCTGCCAGAACGTTGACTTTGGATTATGCATACGATAAACTTTGAGTTATCGGAACAACAAAATGATAACAGGCTGTAAACAGAATGTCGAATGAGGCGGTACCGGCAATGAGAGAGCTGTTTCTTATGGACAGGCAAAACTATAATCCCGAAGGCAAAGTGTACAGGAGACCGTCGGCGAGGGCCATTATCCTGAAGGACGGGAAAGTGCTTCTCAATCATGTGTCAAAGTACAACTGCTATGAGTTTCCGGGCGGAGGGATCGAAGCCGGGGAGACGCCGGAATGCGCGGTGCAGCGGGAAGTGGCCGAGGAAACAGGGCGGATTGTGGTTCCGGAATCCGTCAGGGAATTCGGGATCGTGATCAGAAGACAGCAGGACAGCATTGATCCGGACGGCATATTCGAGCAGGAGAATTATTATTTTTTCTGCGAAGTGACGGATGAATGCGTTCCGAGAAAACCGGACGAGCACGAGATTCAGGACGGGGCGGAACCGGTCTGGGTCGAATCGCTGGCAATTCCGGTCCATCGGAATCGCAGGGCTTTTGAACGGTTCGGCGAGCCGTTTATCCAGCGGGAACTGCGCGTGATGGATATGGCGGACAAGGAACTCCGGAAGCAGAGCTGGGAAATGACGGAGGAAGCGGCGATCCGGTCGCTGGGAAGCGCGGACTACAGGGGAATGCTCTCCTTTGTAGAACATGCCCTGGAAGAAAAACAAACCGAAGGAGAGAGAAATATCGGGATCCACAAGCTGGAGTTCGGATATACCCGCTACGAACATACCAAGCGTGTGCTCGGCTGGGCGAAGCGCCTTTACGATGCTACGGCGGATAAAACAGGGCTTCGGTATGAGGACCTGATGATCGCAGCGATCTTCCATGACGTGGGAAGGGCGGTTTCCATACAGACAGGCGAAGATCACGCGAAAGCGGGGGCGCCGATCACAAGGGACTGGCTGAAGACAAACGGATATGATCCGGAACGGGCGGAGTATATTGCGGGCCTTGTCGGTGCCCATTCCGAGAAATGGCGGATGCATGATCCGGCCACAGACCGCAATCTCCTGATGCTGATGGAAGCGGATCTTCTGGATGATATGGGGCTCCTTGGCATTGTGATGGATACGATGATCGTCAGGGCCCGGAAAACGGACGCCACATTCTACGACTGCTATAACCATTACGAGACTTACACGCATCCGATGCAGCACGACTGTCCGGTTGTGACCCCGGAAGCGAAGGCGTTCTGGGATGCCAAGACAGAGAACACGGACCGCTTTGTGGAGGAGTACCGAAAGGATATCCTGCTCGGCGGTGAGAACTATATCGGATACAGGTAACAATTAAACATACGGGAAGAGATTTGCTGTCCTGAACGAAAGAACTCAGTCAGACAACCGGAAAGGGGAAATGAGAATGATGAGGAAACGGCGCTTTGCTTCCGCCATGCTGGCACTGATCCTGCTGCTTGGCCCGACAGTCTCCGGCCTGGCCGAAACAACGGAAGGATTCATTCCGGATTCAGTGGCCGTCACGGAATACTATGTCAGGGATGAAAGCGCTTCCGGCAGCACGTCTGATGATGGTTTAATCATTGACGGCATGGTGTTCGGATCCGATGACCGGGAAGTGATAGACAATACGGATGAATACCCGTTCTGTGCCGTCGCATATATGGAGGCACATTATCCATGCGGATGTGAGAAAAGCGGAACGGGTTTTATGGTGGAAAGGAACAAGCTGATGACCGCGGCTCACTGTATGGTCTGCTGTGAACACAGCCAATGGGCGGACCAGATCGAGTTCTATTTCGGATTCAGGGACTTTGATGACTATTCATACCTGTATGACGGAAAATGGTACGCGTTCGTAGGGGACACCTTTCCGAACAAAACGTATACGTCGGATAATGACTGGGCAGTCGTGAAATTCTATAAAAACATCGGGGATATCGTCGGATGGTTCGGCTTCAGTTACAATATGCCGAACAAACAGATTACCAGTAAAGAAATGCTTCTGCTCGGATATAAATGGGGTACGCTGAGAATATCCGAAGGAAAAGCAAAGGCCGGATCAGGCGACCTGATCACTTATCAGATTGATGCAGAGGCGGGAAACAGCGGCGGTCCGGTATTTTACCTGGATAACGGGGTTCCGTATGCAGCGGCCATCCATGTTGCCGACAACAAACAGAACAATTACGGGTACCGGATTACCGGTGAAATGTATTCCAAGTTCATGGAGCTGGATGATTACTGATGATCCGGCGGTATAAAGATGAATAAGGGGGATAAAAAGTTATGAAACATCGACTGTCAGTATTCAGAAAACCTGCAGCCCTGCTTCTGATCATTGCTTTGATTGTCTGTTCCGCCGCTTCCTCGTACGCATGGGATGAGTATCATGACCAGATAGGCTATGGCGGATATCAGTATTCTGCTTCTGAATTACTGTATTATGTTGTTACCGAGACCGGAACGGCGGTGATTGCCGGTCCCAGCGATTTTGACCTCTATACTGAATCTTATACAATCCCGGAGAGTATTGACGGATATCCTGTGACCGGCATTAAGGACCTTTCCGGAAACACATTGGGAGCAGTGACGATTCCCGACTGTATCAGGAGACTGGACGGTAATCCCTTTGCCGGCAGTGCAGTAACGCAGTTCACGGTTTCTGCGGAACATCCCTGTTTTACGACGGTCGACGGAGTGCTGCTCAGCAAGGACGGGAAGCGGTTGATTGCTTTTCCGGACAAATATCCGGCGGAAACCTACAGGATTCCCGACGGGGTACAGGTGATCGGTGAGGAAGCATTTTACGGCTGCGAAGTTCCTTCCGTGATTATTCCGGACAGCGTTACGGACATTGAAGGCAGGGCTTTTGCCAATTACGGAAAACTGACATCCGTTGTGATTCCTGACAGTGTAAACGCCATCAAAGGGAATCCGTTTGCGGGCGTATGGACAGATGAAACAAATCCGCTGGAACGCGTTGTTATTTCCCCGGATCATCCTTACCTTGAAATCAGGGACGGGGTCCTTTTCAGCAAGCTGGACAACAGGCTGATCTGCTATCCGAAGACTGATCCGGCTGAGGTCTATGAGATTCCGGAGGGAACACAGGCGATTGCGGACTGGGCCTTTTACAACTGTAACAATCTGAAAACCGTAATCTTTCCCGACAGCCTGGAGGAGATCGGAGAGGATGCGTTCCGGGACTGCAGGAACCTGAATACTGTTGAGCTGCCGGACGGCCTGAGAAAGATCGGCGCCCGGGCATTCTACTGCTGTAATGAACTGACGTCGATCCAAATTCCCGACGGCATTACTGAGATAGCACAAGGCATGTTTGCCGAATGCACGCAGTTTGCTTCCGTTACGATTCCCGACAGTGTAAAGAAAATCGGCGAGGGCGCTTTCAGATATTGCATCAGTCTGACAACGGTCCATATTCCTGACGGCGTGACAACCATTATGCCGGAGACATTTGCCGGTTCCGGGCTGACTGCCGTCACCATCCCGGACAGCGTCACGGGGCTCACAAGCTGGGCGTTCTTTGGCTGCCAGGACCTGGCTTCCGTTTCCATACCGGACGGGATCAAAGCCATCGGACCGCACGTATTTCACGGCTGTGAAAGCCTGACTTCCATTACACTGCCGGAAGGATTGAAGTCAATCGGACGTGAAGCGTTTGCCTACAGCGGTCTGGTCTCCGTTGAGATCCCTGAATCCGTCGAAAAGATTGAGGACGGCGCATTCCAGGGCGCGAACCTGGCAAAAGTGATCTTTCAGAATGAGAGAATTGACAACATCGGGAACTACGTTTTCGAGGACTGTCCGGATTCGCTGGTGATTGAGGGCGCCGAATTCTGATGATCCTGATAAAACAGACACCCTGGCAACATAAGCCTGCTCCTCCTTATCAACCCGGTCCCGGACGGATCGGGTTGCTTTTTGCTGCCGATCCCTGACACGGTTGTAACGACTGGTATATCATCATAATCAAATGGGACATCAATGATCTTGTGCTATAGCGTCTACTATCTATATAAAGTATAACAGGATATTCCATGTTTTCAACATTCGCTTTTCCGACAAACCTGATCATTTGAATAAAAGAACGGAAAATGCAGTTTGAACTTGCTAACTTTCGCGACGGTTTTATTGCGAATTGATTTCGTTTGAGTGAAAAACAAGCCGATTTCGTACTTTGGGAATAAATTCTGTAAAGGGTCAATTAAAGGGTCAAAATCGATTTTTTGGCATCAAAAAGCCCTAGGAACGTTGAAATTCCTAGGGTCTTATTGGCGGAGAAGCCGGGATTTGAATTCCCCCAAAGCCGTATTTTGCATCATATCGGGTGCTAAGATGTATTATTTTTCAACGCTTCTGTGTCTCGGCGTATTTTTGGCTGATGCAAACTTATGTTTCATAAAGGGTAATCAAAGCGATGGATCTGGTAGAGGTCCACATAATCGGTCCGCAGGCGCTTAAGAGAGCCGTCGATCTCCCGCAGGATGGCATCCTTCTTCAAGCGGCCCTCATTGAAAAACACCTTGGTGGCGATGACCGCCTTGTCTCGGGGGATGCTCAGGCTCTTCAGAGCTTTGCCGATCATCTCCTCGCTTCTGCCCTGAGCATAGGTGTTGGCGGTGTCAATGAAATTGACCCCCAGGTCAAAAGCGTGGCCGATCATGGCCTCGGTCTCATGCTCGTCCAGCGCCTACACCTCAGGATGGGCTTCGTCTTTGCCGAAGGACATGCCTCCGATGCAGATCTTAGAAACGCTGATGTCGGTGGTACCGAGTTTCTCGTACTTCATGTTGCTTCTCCTTTCTGTTTTTCAAAATCTCATTTTCGACGCACTTGACTTATTGATCAGAATGCTTTTTCCGTTGCTTGCCCAGCCAGCGCCACAGGGTGACGGGTCTGCCCTCGTGCATCACCCGGGTGCCGTCCAGATCGCAGACGCAGTCGTCGTTGAAGGTGTGGATCCAGGAGAAGTGGCCCATATACTCCATGGGCTGGCCATTGGGGAGCTTGGCTCTCCCGCTCTGATCCACGATGCGCTCGAACAGGGAAACGTGGACGTTCTCCGCCCCCGCAGCCTTGAGCCGCCGCACCAGGGGCAGCACCAGGCCGTCCGGCGGGACGATGGGATCGTTTTCCGCCTGGGTGAACCACATAGGCAGGTGCTTGAGCTTCCGGATATCCTCCTCGGTGAAGTCGCTGGGGCGCAGGGCCTCGCACACCGGGTAGGCGGCGGCGAAGAAATCCGGGTAGCTCTTGAGCATCCGCATGGTCATGAAGCCGCCGTTGGAGCAGCCACCGATGTACACCCGGTCCCGGTCAATGTCCGGGTGCAGGTCCAGAAATTCATCAATAAGGGCCTTGAGGGCCTCGGTGTACATGCTCTTTTCGTTGGTCAGCTCGGAGATGTCTTGGTCGTTCTCCGCCCCGGAGTTCATCCAGTAGGTGGGACACATGGGGGCCAGCACATAGGCCGCGCCGCCCAGCTTGCGCTGGATATTGTCGGAGGAAACGGCCACCACCTTGTTGCCCGTGTAGGACATTCTGGGTACCGTGGCGCCCTCGCCCATGCCGTGGAGCCAGATCACCAGGGGCAGCTTTTCCGGGAAATCATGGGGCCATTCGTCACCGTAGTTGCTGTCCAGCGCCGTGAAGGCCCGCTTGGCGTGCTCTAAATCAGGGGTGAAATAGCCGTACTGGAGAGGCAGGGGCGCGTAGTGGCTTACGCTGTCCTGCCAGCCGATGAGCTGGGGGCAAATGTCCCCGGCGCACTCATCGAAAACCCATCCGCTGGCGGGAATTTTCCCGGGGATCTCCTTCACCTGGGTCACCCGGTAGCGGCAATCCACAAAGGCGTTGTAGCCGCCGGGGAGCATGCCGGTGCCCACGGTATAGCCCAGTCCCACGATTGGCTCATAGGGAAATTCCAGGGTCAGGTGGTCGCCCTCATAGATCCGGCGGCCATTCTCATCGCTGGGATAGGCGGCGCTCACCGGGCGGTAGCCTTTCGAGGGATAGATCCTCTCCCCCGGCCATTCATGCTGTTCCAGCAGCACTTCGCCGGTGGTGGGGTCGATCCGCTCCACATAGACGGAAAAGGTGTCCTTGTCCACGCACTCCGCCCGGACCGGCTGGGGCGCTTTCAGGATCAGCTTGGTGATTTAGGGGAAGTTGTCCGTCACTTCCGTAAAGGTCTTGTAGGAATACATGATTGTCTCCTCTCAATTCTGCCGGTTGGCCTGGATGAGCTCGGCCAGGGTGATATTGGGGTTGCAGTAGCGGGCGTTGGGGTTGGGCTCCTTGACGCAGATGAGCTTGATGGCGATCTTGGGGCAGGCGTGGGCGCAGGCCATGCAGTTGATGCAGTCGGTGTAGTCGTAGACCGGCCTGCCGTCCTCCAGACGGATGCAGCCCCGGGGACATACCCGGGTGCAGGTGCCGCAGCCGATACAGTCCTCATTGACCCCGTACAGCGGGAAGGAATACATCCGGCTGAAGTTATAAAAGAGTATAACCTCTGAATCCACGCACAGAATAATATGAGTCTGCCCCGTTATGAAACGTGAATACAGTCCCGTAACGCCTTTCGCAGAAAAGGGCTCCACCCTGTTTTCTGATCTCTGCCGGGGTACTGATCCAGGAAGAAGTTTTTAAGTCGAAGTCGCCAAGGGCTTGCAGCCTGTAATAGAGTTCTTCTGTCAACAGCAAAACTCCGATCTCCTGAGCCTTCTTTTCAGCGCTCCCAATGGGCGGATTTTTCGTCCGCTTTTGGAAAGCTTCATCATCATAGCACAGACTTCTTCGCCCGGAAGGCGACTCTTTTGCGCAGTCGCAAAAAATCAGTTTCCCTGTTTCTTTATCAAAACCAATGGTATCCGGCTCACCGCCGCTTTTTTCCATCTTCCGCAAAACTTCCATGACATCTGGCTTTTCACGCAGACGATTCTCCACATCAGCCCATTGCAGCTCCGGATGGAGATTCATATTGCCCTGAAACCTGTTCTTCAGTATTTCCAACATTACTGATTGTCTCCTCTCTCTTCGGCAGTTTCTCATGGTTAAGATGATTCCGAGATTAGATTCCTTGCCAACAGGTGCCCCGACAAGCTGGAATTGATAAGTCTGAACTTCTATTTACGCTGTAAAGGGTTACTCCTTCCGGCCTGAAATTCATCTGGATTTCCCAGAGCTCAACGCCTGCCGCTGCCGCATCCGTTTTACTTTCTGATATAGCTCTGGTTCCGGCTGGTGGGCTTATCCGGAACGCTCATGATAATCAGTGATCTTTCCAGGGCGGGAACAAGATACAGTTTGCGGAAGTTTTCCCGGGATTTCAGCCGCAGCTTCTGCATGAGCTGTGCGCCTGTATAGGGTACGTCATATTCCATGACGCCCAGCAGGCGCTTTACCGTTTCCGGAAGATAGGCGTCTTCCCCGGAAACCTGTTCCAGCGCCCGGTCCAGG
>CAMKNZ010000021.1 GCA_946414315.1 uncultured Clostridia bacterium | reverse complement strand
GCTCACCTCCAGTGCTTTTCCAGTTTCTTCGCTGCCAGGCTCAGTGGCCGGCAGGCCAGGTAATACAATATAAAGATGGCAAGGTATACGCCGAACGCCGCGTTCGGGCTTGCCTTCCGGTTTGCCTCGATGATCTGCTGGGCAACCTTCAGGATCTCCACTACGCCGATCAGGGTGACCAGACTGGTGGTTTTGATCATCCGGGTGATCAGGTTGATGGACTGGGGGATCAGCTGCCGGACTGCCTGGGGCAGGATAATCCATCGATACACCTGCGCCGGTTTCAGTCCCAGCGCTTCCGCGCTTTCCCGCTGGATAACGGGGATGCTGCTGACTGCGCCGCGGACCAGGTCGCCCATCTCCGCCGTTCCCCAGAGGGAAAAGACAATGACGGCGGCGACTTCGCCCGAGAGATTCCAGCCGAAGGCCCGGGTCGTTCCGAAATACATCAGGAACAGCAGAACCATCTGCGGCATGATGTGGATGACGCCCAGCCAGACCCGCAGGATCACGGAGGCGACGGAGCGCTTCCGGCTGGCTGCGACACCCAGCAGAATGCCGAGCACGATGCTGATGCCGGCCGCGATCAGGCTGATGCGGAGCGCGACCCACAGGCCGCCCAGCAGCCGGATGAAGTTTTTCCCCTTCCAAAGGACCTCAAGTCCCAAATCCGGCATGGCGCAGCCTCCTTTCCCAGAAGGTTCCCAGGAGCGAGAGCGGCAGGAGGATCAGCAGGTAAGCGCTCACCAGCAGGAAGAGGCTTTCCGTTGTCCTGTAATACAGCCCGATCTGGTCCTTGGCAGTGAACATCAGGTCCATGAGGCTTACGGCGGAGAATACGCTGGTCTCTTTCATCAGAAAGATCACGTTTGCCATGAAGGCCGGCGCGCTGACGGCAGCGGCCTGAGGGAGGATCACGTGGCGGAAGGCCTGGAAGCGGGTGAGACCGAGGCTCAGGGCGCTTTCTTCCTGAATCCTGTCCACTGCCTCTACGCCGCTGCGGAATGCCTCGGTCATGTAGCCGCCGCCGAGAAAGGCGAGCCCGATGATGCCGCAGGCTTCCGGATCGGTCTTGATACCGATCTTCGGCAGGCCGTAGTAAATGAAGAACAGCTGCACCAGCAGAGGTGTGTTCCGGCTCAGTTCCACATAAGCTGCGGTAATCTGCCGGAGCACCGGCACCTTCCAGTGGAGCGCGGCTGCGCAGAGCAGACCGACCAGCGTGGCGAGGAGGATGCCCGCTGTGCCTGTCCGCAGGGTCAGCCAGGCGGCTTTCCCATAGAGCGGCAGCACGCTTTCGATATACGCCCAATCCACTGCGCTGTCTTCCTTTCCTTCCGATCCGGCGGCGCCGGTTTCATGAAAAATCCCGGCAGCCGTCTACGAGCTCCCGGGCAGTAATGACTTCCGCGTGATCCTTTTGCGGATTATTCAGGGCGTAGACACATACATGCCGACGCCCCAGCCATATTCCATGCCCGGGAGATCAGCATTCGACAACAGGAGTGAAGGGTCTGTGTAAACATGTCCGCGCCTCCTTTCTTCTCGTTCGGCTTCCTGAGAAGCCTGGAGGCATATTAACACCAATAACCTACTATGTCAATAGGTAAAATTGTTTTCCGATTGTTTTTCGGATCAGCCCTTTGTAATATTGACTGAGCGTGCGAACAATGATACGATTCAGCTGTATGAGGAAGATCAGAAAACCGAAAACGAAAGGGGATCCGGATATGAAAAAGTTTCTGCTTGTGCTGCTGAGCCTGATGCTGGTATGCTGCGGCGTTCTTGCGGAGGAAGCGGCAGTGGAGGAAACAGCAGACGCAATCACCTCCGCCACGCTGAACATTACGCAGCTGCCTGAGGTGGAAGCGCAGGATAACGGCATCCTGGTTGTTTTTTTCTCCCCGGACGATACGACGCGCGCCGCGGCTTATGCCATTGCGGCGGGTCTGAACGCCGAACTGTTTGAGATCACAGCGGAAGAGCCTTATTCGGAAGATGATATGGATTACATGAACGCTTTTTCCCGGTCCATGCAGGAGACGAGAGACCCGAAAGCCCGGCCGGCGATTGCAGCGCTGCCGGAAAGTCTCGGAAAATATGATACAATTCTCCTGGGTTACCCGATCTGGGGCGGAAAAGCGGCGAAGATCATGCTGACGTTCATCGAAAACGTGGATCTTTCCGGAAAAACGGTTGTTCCGTTCTGCACATCCAACTCCTCTCCCTTTGGCAGCAGCGACGCCGATATGAAAAAGCTGGCGGGGGATTCCGTGACCTGGAAGAAAGGCACGCGGATCACCAAAGGCGCCACCGCGGACGACATCATCGGACAGGCGCAGGAAATCCTGAACCCGGAAGAATAATGAAGCAATATAAGAAACGCCGGATCGGCTGAACGATCCGGCGTTTTGCTGTTATATCATTCCGATGGTTTCCAGACGCTTCTGAAGATTTCCCGTTTTTCCCCCTGGTAGTCTCCGGTGCCTTCGAAGACGGGCTCAAATCCGCATTTGAGCAGGACGTGCTTCGAGGCAATGTTTTCACTGAGGCAGATTCCGTGTACCTCATCGGTTCCGACGGTGTTTGCCATGACCGGCAGGAAGGCTCTGACCGCTTCCGTCGCATAGCCGTTACCGGTGTGCTTTTTCGCGATATGGTAACCGATCTCCCAGACACCGCCGTCCAGCGGGACCATCTGGACATATCCGATGTTTGTGCCGCCGCTTCTCGTGAAAACGGGATAGGCCAGCGGACCTTCGGTCCGGCCGTACTGCGAGATCAGGAAGGCGATGGTTTCCGCCGCTTCCTCCACGGTTTCAAAGACTTCGTCCGGAACGAACCGCCGGTTGTCTTCATCCAGCGAGTTTTCATAGACGTCCTGCGCTATATCCGGCGTGAAGTCCCGGATGGTCAGCCTTTCTGTTTCAATCCTCATTTTTTTTGAACTCCTTACGGTTTTTGTTCATACCTGCGCAGAATCCGGGTATAGACGAGCATCAGCGCGATCGAGATCACGGGAACGCCCGCTATGCACAAGAGGAAGCCTGCGGCATTGTGCTTCAGGAACAGAAAGGGAAGCCCCAGCAGTTCAAACAAAGCGGCGTAGGCAAACCACAGAACCGCAACTGAATGATTGTATTTCCGGACGTCGCTGACAGCCGGCGGTTTTGTCCCGGTAAAAAAACCGACTGGTTTGTCCGATCTCCACGCCCATATCCCGATCCCCAGAAGCAGGAGACTGATCAGCGTCCAGATGATAAATCCAAAGATCATACGAATCCTCTGTTCACAGAATTACACTTTCCTGCAGATATAAAGGAGGTGATTGGTATTGCCCAGCAGTTCCCGCTTTTCCGAGAAGGCGAGATACCAGTTGACAAAAGCCGGGAAAT
Organism: uncultured Clostridia bacterium; assembly: GCA_946414315.1. Taxonomy (GTDB): domain Bacteria; phylum Bacillota; class Clostridia; order Christensenellales; family Aristaeellaceae; genus Aristaeella. Next base: position 30,303 of record CAMKNZ010000021.1, on the reverse strand, counting down.
CCTTATCTGTAATGCTGAAATCAGCCCAGTCTTCAATTGACTCGATGATACCGTCCGTTCCGGTTGTGGTGATCCACTGAACCGGCTTTTCTTTGAACAGCTGTTCAAATTCAACGATGTCATACCCGGTAAACAACTGCTCCTTAAAATGGCGGGTCCTGTAATCTTCTGTGAAGTTTTCTTCCTGTCCCGCGGCCCAGTTGCCTTTGAGGTAATTGGCATACATGATTCCGAAGACAGAAAGGAACGCGAACAGGATCACGCCGTCCTTTTTTGTGACCCGGATGGCTTCGTCGATCGCTTTGTGAACGTCTTCCGCTTCATACAGATGATACAGTGGTCCCAGCACAAGCGTTACGTCGAAAGTCCGGTCTTCAAACCTTCCCAGATCGGTCGCGTCGCCCTGGAAAGACCGGATATTGGCAACATTTTCACTGTTTTTCTGCAGGACGACGAGATTGCTTTCCACCAGTTCCAGGGCAGTGACATCCATGCCTTCCTTCGCCAGCGCGATGGAATACCGGCCTGTCCCGGCGCCGACTTCCAGCACTTTGGCTCCCGGGGCAGCGTAACGGTGGATATAGTGCATGGTCACGGCATATTCCAGCTGTCCGTGCCTGCTGCGCTGAAGCCTGCTGTCCTCATCCGCCTGGTTATAGAAACTGCTGACAATTTCCGTTCGGGTGCTCATATCCTTTTCCTGCCGTTATTTGATATCGATCCAGATGCCGGTGTCGTGAATGGAGGCATCTTCCACGTTCCTGTAGAAGCGCTGGGCTTCTTCGTTGTTCGCCATCAGTGCGATGAGCAGTCCGGCGCCCCGAGCCCTGCATTCGGCTTTCAGCGCTCTCAGCAATGCCTGCGCCACCTGATGATGCCTTTCGCTTTTCAGCACGCTGATCCAGTCAAGGTAGGCGCTGAAGCAGGAAGCGTCACTCCGGCTGGCGATCAGGGAAGCGTCGATTCTCCCGATGACGCAGTCGTCTTTCAGCGCGATAAAGGACAGCGCCGTATTGAATCTCGGATCATCAAAACTCTGTTCCAGCTGCCGGGCATATGTCTCGTCCGGCTCCCAGTAATAGGTATCCGGCTCCTGCTTTCTCAGTTCCTGTTCAAACGCGATGACTTTCCGGATATCTTCTTTTTCAAACTTCTTGATCTCAAACATACTTCTGTCCGTTTGTTACGACATATCATCGATCGCAAAATCGGTTTCGTCGATCAGGTCGCGCAGCAGGTCCATCCGCTCCCGGTTTACCCGCTCCTGCACCTTCAGTGCCTTCAGGGTGGCCGCCAGTTTTTTCTTGAACCGGTTCAGTTCATCCAGGTCCATCTTTTCCGGCACGAAGGAATCCGGCAGTTCATCGATCTCATCCGGTTCGAATACCTCGGCGCCGTCGCTCTTCAGCATTCCCTCCACCGGCTGATCGTTTCCGCCCTCTTCCTCATGGGTGTAGAACAGTTCTTCCACCACATTCTGCGCGTCCTTCAGCAGCTGATACGGAACATAGAACAGGCGGTTGCCCATCATGATGGGGCCGCAGCCCTTGATGGACCGCATCTTGGTCATATAGGGGATCCTGTTCTGGGTCAGGATGTCCGCCAGGATCGTGGCCTGGACATATCCCTGCTCTGTCAGGAAGCAGGAATCCCTGGGTTCCGCCTCCCGGACCGCGCTGCCGCAGTGCGGGCACGGATCCGATTCCACCAGCCGGTAGCAGTTTTCACAGTACATACTCATTTCTGAATCCTCCTTTGATGACGGACGGTTGTCAGTTTCATTTCTTCAGTATAGATCATAATCCCGAAACAACACGGAATACAGGATGGGTTTGGCAGAATAAGAGGGAGTATTTTTCTTTCCGAACCCACTGGCAGTCAAAAGAGGCTCATCCCTCTCCATTCAGAAGGTCCTGGATGATGATCTCCGGATCGAGGGGCGTCCAGTGGCCGGGGAGGCAGGTCGCAGGGCTGATACGCCGGATGGTTTCCGCCAGTTGATCAGCCAGGGACTGGTCCACCGTCCAGTCCGGGAAAGTTCCGCCGGTGCAGTCGCCCAGGATCAGGAGCTTTTCTTCCGGAAGAAAGATCAGGGTGGAGTCGTCCGTGTGGGGCGCTTCCGCCTGGAAGATACGGATCGGGCAGTTCCCTGCGTCCAGCTGCATTTCTCCCCGGAAGAGCAGATCGGCGGGTGTGACGATGACCGGCTTGCCGCCCTCATATTCCCGTCGGATGCTTTCGTGCATCGCGAGGAAGTAACCGGTTCCTTCCTTTTCCAGCCTTGCGCGGAAATCCATCAGATATTGATTTGTCCGCTCATTGGCCAGACTGAGACCGTGGATCGCGTGCATACCGAAGGTATGGTCCCAGTGCCAGTGGGTCAGCACGGTGAGCTCCGGCAGGGGAAGGCCTTCTTCCTCCAGTGCCCGGTAGAATTCCCGGACATGGTCGTCGGAATGCCCCGCGTCCACCGCCAGGCTCCAGTGGTCTCCTTTGATATAACTGAGGTTCGGGCGGTCCCGTTCCTCTTCATACGGGTACACCCATACCCGTTCGGTCAGCTTTTCCAGTTTCATTTATTTCACCGCCTGTGAGATGCTGTACTTATCTTATCATGCCGGTTACAGGATAGCAATGAAAAAAGTACGAACAAGAAGACGTATCCGGAGGAGTGACGTTATAGACTGAATCTATAACTGCGTATCAATTTGCAGTATTGGACAAATACCTATCAATCTGGTAGTTTAATGCCATCGAACTGAAAGGGGGCGGCTGTGATGAGCCGATGTACGATGAAAGCGGTCCTGCTAAGCCGCAACCGAATGTGATAAAGATTTCATACTGCCGAAAGGGAACGCGCGCACCGCGCACGTCAAGACCAAGGCTTTCCGAGTGTCCGGGATCTTCGGGAAAACAATCAATAAATCACAGTGAGAAAAGGAGAGAAAAATCCTATGTCAGATATTCAGAATTCCGCAAACTGGTCCTTTGAAACAAAACAGCTTCACATCGGTCAGGAACAGGCCGATCCGGCAACCGACGCCCGTGCGGTGCCGATTTATGCCACCGCATCTTATGTTTTCCATAATGCCCAGCATGCCGCTGACCGTTTCGGTCTGCGAGACGCCGGCAACATTTACGGCCGGCTGACCAATCCGACCCAGAGCGTGTTCGAGGAACGCATCGCTGCCCTGGAGAACGGCAGTGCTGCCCTGGCGGTGGCTTCCGGCGCGGCGGCCATCACCTATACTTTCCAGGCTCTGGCAAAAGCCGGTGAGCACATTGTGGCCTCCAAGACCATCTACGGCGGAACGTTCAACCTGCTGGAACACACACTGCCCCTGACCACAGGCATTACGACCACCTTTGTGGATCCGGATGAAGAAGGCGCTTTTGATGCTGCCATTCAGGACAATACCAAGGCAATATTCATCGAGACCCTGGGCAACCCGAACAGCAACATTGTGGATATTGAAGCGGTTGCCAAGATTGCCCACGCCCATGGCATTCCGCTGGTGGTGGACTCCACTTTCGCGACGCCCTACCTGGTCCGTCCGCTGGACTGGGGTGCGGACATCGTGGTCCACAGCGCGACCAAGTTCATCGGCGGCCACGGCACAGCCATCGGCGGTGTAATCGTGGAAGGCGGCAAGTTCAACTGGAAAGCCAGCGGCAAATATCCGTGGATCAGCGATCCGAATCCGAGCTATCACGGCGTCAGTTTCTATGATGCTGTCGGTCCCACGGCTTTTGCGACGTACATCCGGGCAATCCTGCTGCGGGATACCGGCTCCACCCTCTCTCCCTTCCACGCCTTCCTGTTCCTGCAGGGTCTGGAAACCCTGTCCCTGCGTGTGGAACGCCATGTTGAAAATGCCCTGAAGATCGTGGATTACCTCAGCAGGCATCCGCAGGTGGAGGCGGTTCATCATCCGTCCCTGCCCAGCGAACCCAGCCACACGTTGTATCAGAAATACTTCCCGAACGGCGGCGGCAGCATCTTTACTTTTGAAGTGAAGGGCGACAGCGAGACCGCAAAGACATTTATTGACAACCTGGCCATCTTCTCCCTGCTGGCCAATGTGGCGGACGTAAAGAGCCTGGTGATCCATCCCTTTACTACCACCCACAGCCAGCTGACGGAAGAAGAACTGCTGGACCAGGGTATCAAACCCAACACGATCCGCCTGTCCATCGGCACGGAGAATGTAAAGGATCTGATCGCTGCACTGGACGCCGCGTTCGAAGCGGTGAAGTAATCATACGGAATACATCAGATGAAGGGATGCGGGAAAGCGCATCCCTTCCTTATGTGAATCCGGAATAGTCTGCCATCATGCAGAAAATCATTCAAAAAGGAGAAGAACGATGAAGAAGAGCGTACAGACCCCGGATGCCCCTGCCGCGATCGGTCCATATTCCCAGGCCCGGATCAGCGGCGACTTGCTGTTTACTTCCGGCCAGCTGGGGCTGGATCCCGCAACAAACGTCTTGCCGGAAACGGTTGAGGATCAGGCGAAGCAGTCGCTGAAGAACATCCGGGCAATCCTGGAAGAAGCCGGCTTTCAGAAGGAAGACGTCATGAAAACGACGGTATTCCTGAAAAACATGTCTGATTTTGCCGCGGTTAACGGAATCTATGCCGATTTTTTCGGAGATTACAAACCGGCCAGGTCCTGCGTAGAGGTTTCGCAGTTGCCGAAGGGCGGCCTGATCGAGATTGAAGTGATTGCGCAGCGAGGACAGTGATCAATTATGAGATCTCTTTTAATCAAAGATACCACAAAAGAGGAAAGAGAACGGATTGTTCATCAGGCCCTGTGGGGAAACTGCGGGACAGACTGTGAATTCTGTTCCGGCTGCGATAATCGCGGCGGTGGCAGGATTGAGGAAATCTATCAGGATTATATTGACGGGAAAAAGGAAATCAGGGAGATTAACGCTGAATATCGGGCGCCTTTTGTGAGAGGATAAAACGATCCGGTCTGTGGAAACAGACCGGATCGCTTTGTGAATCGAGGCGGGTTATCTGGTACCGGCACTCATCCAATCCAGCACCTGCCGTCTGCTCTTCAGAGCAGCGGCAGCGCCGACGGCTGTTGTGCAGATGGCTCCGCAGGCATTGGCAAACCGCAGCGCTTCTTCTTTTGTATTCCCGCACAGAATCTCCGAAACAAAACCTGCCGCAAAGTTATCCCCGGCACCGGTGGCATCCACGGCATCAATGTCATAAGCCGGCAAAACGCGGGCGCTTCCTTCTGAACTCTTCAGGAGGCATCCGTGGCTTCCCATTTTGATGATGACATTCTTCACACCGTATTTCAGAAATACATCCGCCATTGCTTCAGGGTCATCTTTTCCGGTAAAGAACCCGGCCTCATCCTCGTTTGGAGTGATGTAGTCCATCAGAGAGAAGGAATCTTTCAGGTCATCCGGCGTGATGACCCTGAAATTCGGCAGTTTTGTGTCCACGAAGGTGATCTGTCCTGCCTGCTTTGCGGACGTCAGGATACTGTGAACAATCCCGGGGTCATCGAAAGGCGCGCGGAACAGCGAGCCCAGAAGCACAGCTTTCGTTTCCGGAAGGGTAACGGTTTCCGGATGGAAATTATACCTGTGGGCTTTGTTTGTAATGGATTTGCGTGATCCGTCCCCGCTTACAAACATCGTTGTGACAGGCGTCCGGGGAGAATCAACGACCAGCCCGGTATCAACCCCGTGCTGTTCCAGGGTGCTTCTGACCAGGCTTCCGGCCACATCATGGCCGAGGGCGCACAGGATGGCTACCTTCAGGCTAAGCTTTGCTGCCGCGACGGAAACGTTGACAGCCTCACCGCCGGCGTTCAGGGAGCAGGATTCCGCTGTATAGCCTGATGCGGACACCGGCTCAGGACGGAAGCCCCGGATGATCGAATCAACCAGGGCTGTACCGATGCAGATCAGATCGTATTTCATCTGTCGATCCCTTTCAAATTGATCCTTTGATCAGCGAAACCAGCACATCCACCATTTTCTCCATCGCAGGCACGGGGATCAGTTCCTTCCGTCCATGGAAGTTGTATCCGCCGGTGGACAGATTGGGGCAGGGAAGTCCGCAGAAAGAGAGCCGGGCACCGTCAGTCCCGCCGCGGATCGGCTGTATAATCGGCTCGACGCCGTTTGCCTCGAAAGCTTTCTTTGCCCGGTCAAGGATTTCCGGATGCTGCTCCACGATTTCTCTCATGTTCCGGTAGGAATCCTTCAGTTCTATGGATACCGTACCGGTGCCGTAGCGCTTGTTCAGGACTTCGCAGGCGGTATTCATGAGCGCCTTTTTTGTTTCCAGCTTTGATCTGTCGTGGTCCCGAAGAATATACCGCAGTTCCGCGGATTCCTCATTTCCGTTCATGCCGGTCAGATGGAAGAAGCCCTCATAGCCTTCTGTATGCTCCGGCCGTTCCCAGGGCGGGAGCATTCCGGCGAACTCCATGGCCACCAGCGAAGCGTTGATCATCTGGTTTTTCGCGCTGCCGGGATGGATGTTGACGCCCTTCACCCGTACAATGCAGGAAGCGGCGTTGAAACACTCGTATTCCAGCTCGCCCAGGGCGCCGCCGTCCACCGTGTAGGCAAAGTCCGCTCCGAAGCCCGGGACATCAAACCGATCCGCCCCGCGGCCGATCTCTTCGTCCGGCGTAAAGGCGACGCAGATCTTTCCGTGGTCCGGCGCGTCCGGCGCCAGCATCCGCTCGCACAGGGTCATGATCTCCGCCACGCCTGCCTTGTCGTCTGCGCCAAGGACTGAATCTCCGGAGGTGACAATCAGTTCCTGGCCCTTCAGGTCCGGCAGGAAGCTGAAACCGCTGATCTCCACGCCGTTCTTCAGACGAATCACACCGCCGTCATAGGCGGGAATGACCTGCGGCTTCGTCGCTCCGGGCACCGCGCCGGAGGTGTCCATATGGGCGATCAGTCCGATGGCGGGTCTGTCTGCGGTTCCCTTTGCGGGAATGAAACCGTAGACATAACCGTGTTCATCCATGAAGGCGTCCTGCATCCCCAGGGCCTGCATTTCACTGACCAGCATTTTTCCCAGCACCTTCTGGCCGGGCGTGGAGGGGCAGCTTTCGTTATCCTCGCAGGAGGTAGTCTCCACCTGTACGTATCTCAGGAACCGTTCTTTGACACTGCTCATCATGATCTCCTTCCTGTTCCACGGGTTGTCCACGGAAAACTGACAATATGAATGACCGGTTATACCGGTATTATAAAAAATCGGAACTGCTTATTTCAAGCAGTTCCGGAAAATGAAACATGATTCATATTCAATTGTCAGATGCGTTCTGCCGGCGCTCATAGTCTTCCAGGGCGGAATGGATTGCTTCCTCGGCAAGGACGGAGCAGTGGATCTTGTGGGCAGGAAGACCGTCCAGCGCCTCTGTGACCGCCTTGTTGGTCAGGTTCCTGACTTCAGACAGTGGTTTGCCCTTGATCATCTCCGTGGCCATGGAACTGGAGGCGATCGCGCTGCCGCAGCCGAAGGTTTCAAACTTGACGTCTTCGACGATATCGTCCTTGATCTTCAGGTACATCTTCATGATGTCCCCGCACTTGGCGTTGCCGACTTCACCGATGGCGTTGGCGTCCTCGATGACGCCGACGTTCCGGGGATGCAGGAAGTGATCCATGACTTTTTCACTGTACAGTGCCATATTGATATCCTCCCGAATTACAGAATGAAGGGTGTTTTACCGCTCTGCAGATCCCGCCAGACCGGCGAGAATCCGCGAAGGTATGAAACGACATCTTTGACGGCGGAGATGATGTATTCCACATCCTCCGGGGTATTCTCCCTGCCCAGCGTCAGCCGCAGGGAGCCATGGGCCACGTCATGCACCCGGCCGATGGCCAGCAGTACATGGCTGGGATCCAGGGAACCGGAGGTACAGGCGCTGCCGGAGGAAGCGCTGACCCCCTTCTCGTCCAGCAGGAGCAGGAGAGATTCGCCTTCGATGCCTTCAAAGCAGAAGCTGACGTTTCCGGGGAGCCGCTTTTCCGCGTCGCCGTTCAGAGCGGAATGAGGGATTTCATTCAGGCCCGCAATCAGGCGGTCCCGGAGAACGGTGAGCCGGGCGGCTTCCGCATCCCTTTCCGCAACGGTCTCCTTCAGTGCGGCAGCCATGCCGACGATGCCGGGCAGGTTTTCCGTGCCGGCACGCTTGCCTTTCTCCTGAGCGCCGCCGTTGATCAGCGGCAGAAGCGGCACACCCTTGCGGGCATACAGGAAACCGGTGCCTTTGGGGCCGTGGAACTTATGGGCGGAGGCGGAAAGATAGTCGATATTCTCCGCTTTCACGTCAATGGCCAGGGGACCGACGGCCTGAACCGCATCGGTGTGGAACAGCACCCCGTGCGTTTTGCAGATGGTGCCGATCTCCCGGATGGGCTGGATCGTGCCGATCTCGTTGTTGGCGTACATGACAGTCACCAGGGCAGTCTCCGGCCGGATGGCGCCCTCTACCTCTTCCGGGAGGACAACGCCGTTCTCATGCACGGGAAGCAGGGTGACGTCAAAACCTTCGGACTTCAGTTGTTCCAGGGTATGAAGCACCGCGTGGTGCTCAAAGGAGGTGGAGATAATATGGTTCTTTCCCTTTTTCTTTCCGGCGAGGGCGGCGGAACGGATCGCCTGGTTGTCCGCTTCGGATCCGCCGGAGGTGAAATATACTTCCCGGGCTTCGGCGTTGATCACGGAAGCGACGTCCTCCCGGGCCTGCTCCAGGACTTCCCTGGCCCGCTGGCCGATTCTGTAAAGACTGGAAGGATTGCCGTATTCCTCCCGCATACATCGGGTCATGGCCTCAATGGCCGCCTCACTCATGGCGGTGGTCGCGGCGTGGTCCGCGTAAATACTCATTCGGACAGACTCCTTTACGTTTAGTGCACAGAGAGTATAAATCCTTTTACCCACCATGTCAATAGGTAAAAAAACTTGACTGCCTATTCACCCTGCGGTAAAATAGGCAATAAGAGAATGAATTTGTTCGGAGGATATCAGGATGATCTCCACAAAAGGACGTTACGCACTGCGGGTCATGATCGACCTGGCGAAGAATGAAAACGGACAGCCCATGCCGCTGAAGGATATCGCGGAGCGGCAGGGTATCTCCAAGAAGTATCTGGAGATCATCGTAAAAGACCTGGTGGAAGGCAAGCTCATCAGAGGCGCCAGCGGCAAGGGCGGCGGCTATGTGCTGCTGCGGAAGCCGGAGGAATACTCCGTCGGCGAGATTGTGGAACTGATGGAGGGAACTCTTGCACCGGTCGCCTGCCTGCAGAAGGACGCGGAGGAATGTCCCCGTTACGCCAGCTGCGCGACGCTGCCGCTGTGGCAGGAACTGGACCAGCTGGTTCACGATTTCCTGTATCAGAAAAAACTGACCGATCTGCTTTGATCGGTCAGTTTTGTTTGCTGTTCAATTAAGCTTCGGTCAGACGGCGCATGATTTCCCGGTAGGCTTCCTCAACGCCGCCCATATCCCGGCGGAAACGGTCCTTGTCCAGTTTCTCGTTGGTCTCGCTGTCCCAGAGACGGCAGGTGTCGGGGCTGATCTCGTCCGCCAGGACGATGGTTCCGTCGGACAGGCGGCCAAACTCCAGTTTAAAGTCGACCAGGGTTACGCCCACGTGCTTCCAGACTTCTTTCAGTTCTTCGTTGACCGCGAAGGCATATTTCTTGATGGTCTCGATCTCTTCCTTCGTGGCGAGCTTCAGCGCCAGGGCGTGATATTCGTTGATCAGGGGATCGCCCAGATCGTCGTTCTTATAGGAGAACTCAATGGTCGGAGCGTCGAAACGGATGCCTTCCTCCACACCGTAGCGCTTGGAGAAGGAACCGGCGGAAATGTTCCGGATAATGACTTCCAGCGGAACGATGGAAACCTTCTTCACGAGGGTCTCGCGCTCGCTGAGCTCCTGCACGAAATGGGTGGGGATGCCTTTCTTCTCGAGCCGCTGCATCAGCAGATTGCTCATCCGGTTGTTGATGACGCCTTTGCCCTGAATGGTCCCTTTTTTCAGACCGTTGAAAGCGGTGGCGTCGTCCTTGTAGTCGACGATCAGCAGTTCGGGATCATCCGTGCTGAATACCTTTTTGGCCTTTCCTTCGTAAAGCTGCTCACCCTTAATCATGCCAGTGTCCTCCTGTGATTTTTTACGGGAGAAATTATAACGCAGGGAGGTAGAAAGTCAAGCGAAACAGAGATCCCGGTACAAGGAAAAACCAACCGGGAGATTGACAGACGTTCTGTTCAGTGATAGCATACGGGCAGCAGGGCAAGGGCGTCATGTGGAACGCTCTGCCCTGCGCTCTCTTTTTGGTAAAGATAAGAAAGAAACAGGAATAAAAGAATAAACAAAGGAGTTATTCGATATGTGCGGAATCGTGGGGTATACGGGCCATGTACAGGCGGCGCCGATCCTGCTGGACGGGCTGGCCAGACTGGAATACCGCGGTTATGATTCGGCCGGACTGGCGGTCCGCAACGGCACAGATCCGGCAGAGGTTGTAAAGGCGACCGGCAAGCTTTATCACCTGGCGGACAAGACGGACCAGGGCCGCGCCCTTCCCGGCACCTGCGGCATCGGCCACACCCGGTGGGCTACCCACGGGGATCCGAGCATGGTGAACGCGCATCCGCATGTAAGCGGCAACTGCTCCGGCTCCGGCAGCGGTCCGGTGGAGAGCGACGTGGTGGGCGTACACAACGGCATCATTGAGAACTTTACGGAACTGAAAGAAAAGCTCCTGCGGCACGACTATGCCTTCTACAGCGATACGGATACCGAGGTCGTAGTCAAGCTGGTGGATTACTACTACAAGAAATACAAGATCGGGCCGGTGGACGCGATTACCCGGACCATGGTGCGCGTGCGGGGCAGCTACGCCCTGGCTCTGATGTTCAAGGATTATCCGGACGAGATTTTTGTGGCCCGGAAGGATTCCCCGCTGGTCATCGGTACGGCGGACGGCGCTTCCTACCTGGCATCGGACGTGCCGGCGATCCTGAAATATACGCGGAATGTGTATTATATCGATAACCTGCAGGTGGGCCGGATCAGCGCCGGTGAGGTGAAGTTCTACGACCTGAACGGCGACGAGGTTACCCTGCCGCTGACAGAGATCACCTGGGATGCCGCGGCAGCAGAAAAGGACGGCTATGAGCACTTCATGCTCAAGGAAATCCATGAGCAGCCGAAGGCAGTACGGGATACGCTGAACAGCCTGGTGAAAGACGGAAAGATCGACCTGGAGAGTACCGGCCTGACGGACGAGATGCTCAGGAGCGTCAGCCGGGTCGATATCGTAGCCTGCGGTTCCGCCTGGCATGTGGGGATGGCGGCGCAGTATGTGATCGAAGACCTGACAAAGCTGCCGGTCCGGGTGGAACTGGCGAGTGAATACCGTTACCGCAGCATTCCCGTTTCGCAGGATACGCTGGTGATCATCATCAGCCAGAGCGGCGAAACCGCAGACAGCCTGGCAGCCCTTCGGGTGGCAAAGGAACGGGGTGCGATGACGCTGGCAGTGGTGAACGTGATCGGTTCCACGATTGCCCGGGAAGCCGAGCATACGCTGTATACGCTGGCCGGACCGGAGATCGCCGTGGCGACCACCAAGGCGTACAGCGCCCAGCTGATCGCCATGGACGTGCTGGCGGTGCAGCTTGCCGCCGTGCGGGGAATGGTTACGGAGGAACAGGTTGCCGGATACCTGGAGGCGCTGGCCGTGATTCCGGATCAGATCGGCCGGGTGCTGGAGGAAAAACAGCGCCTGCAGTGGTTCTCCTCCAAGATCGCCAATACGCATGATATCTTCTTCATCGGCCGCGGACTGGACTACGCGATCAGCCTGGAAGGCAGCCTGAAGATGAAGGAAATCAGCTATATTCATTCCGAGGCTTATGCGGCGGGCGAACTGAAACACGGAACGATCAGCCTGATCGAGCAGAATACGCTGGTTGTCGGCGTGCTGACCCAGAGTGCCCTGTTTGAGAAAACGCTGTCCAACATGCTGGAGTGCAAGAGCCGCGGCGCTTACCTGATGGGCCTGACTACGAACGGGAATTTCTCCGTGGAGGATTCGGTGAACTTCACCGTGTATGTGCCGAAGACGGATGAGCATTTCATCGCGTCACTGGCCATCGTGCCGCTGCAGCTGCTGGCCTATTACACCAGTGTGAACAGGGGATTGGATGTGGATAAACCGAGGAACCTGGCGAAAAGCGTAACGGTGGAATGAGAACCGATTCAGAATCGGGAATGACAAGTTTTTTCTCTGCGGCCGGAATGACAGCGGAGAGCAGTGTGTGGGATGAGGAGTAGAGCGCTATGACAAAGTACATTTTTGTGACCGGTGGTGTGGTTTCAGGCCTGGGCAAGGGCATTACGGCGGCGTCCCTGGGGCGGCTGCTGAAGGCGCGCGGCATCAAGGTCGCGGCACAGAAACTGGATCCGTATATCAATACGGACCCGGGCACCATGAGCCCCTACCAGCACGGTGAGGTCTACGTGACCGAAGACGGTGCGGAAACGGACCTGGATCTGGGACATTATGAACGCTTTATCGACGAGGACCTGAACAAGTATTCCAACCTGACTACCGGCAAGGTCTACTCCAATGTGCTTCAAAAGGAACGCCAGGGCGGATACCTCGGATCTACGGTGCAGACCATTCCGCATATTACGGACGAGATCAAACGGTTCATCTACCGGGTCGGCGAGAAGAGCGACGCGGACGTGGTCATTACTGAAATCGGCGGCACCATCGGCGATATCGAGAGCCAGCCCTTTATCGAAGCGATCCGCCAGGTCGGCCTGGAGGTCGGCCGGGAGAACGCCTGCTATGTCCATGTGACGCTGGTGCCTTATCTGAAAGCCAGCGGTGAACACAAGTCCAAACCCACCCAGCACAGCGTGAAGGAACTGCAGGGTATGGGCGTCAACCCGAACATCATCGTGCTGCGGGCGGATGAGAAGATTACGGACGAGACCATCTTTGCCAAGATTGCCCATTTCTGCAATGTGAAAGAAGACTGCGTCATCGAGAACACCACGCTGCCGACGCTGTACGCCGCGCCCCTGATGCTGGAAAAGGCCGGTTTCGCGGCGGTGGTCTGCCGGGAGCTGGGACTGAAGAGCCCGGCACCGGAACTGAAGGACTGGGAGAACCTGGTGGAGCGGATCGGCCACCAGACGAAGAAAGTGACGATCGGCCTGGTGGGCAAATATGTACAGCTGCACGACGCTTACCTGTCCGTGGCGGAAGCCCTGCGGCATGCGGGTTATGCTCAGGACGTGAAGGTGGAGATCGAATGGATCGACTCCGAACGGCTGACTGCGGATACGGCGGAAGAGATCCTGAGCCCCCTGCAGGGGATTATCGTGCCCGGCGGTTTCGGCAGCCGCGGCATCGAAGGTATGATCCTGGCGGCAAAATACGCCCGGGAGCATCATGTTCCGTATTTCGGCATCTGCCTGGGTATGCAGATCGCAGTCATCGAATATGCCCGGAACAAAGCCGGTATGGAAGGCGCGAACTCCAGGGAGTTTGACGAGAACGCCCCCTGCAAGGTGATCAACTTCATGCCGGGCCAGAACGACGAGATCGACAAGGGCGGTACGCTGCGGCTGGGCCGTTATCCCTGCATCCTGCAGGAAGGTACCGTGATTGCGAAGTGCTACGGCGAAACCCGGATCGGCGAACGCCACCGCCACCGCTACGAGTTTGCGAACGAATACCGCGAGGAACTGCAGAAAGCGGGCCTGTGTCTCTCCGGCCTTTCGCCGGATGAACGGCTGGTGGAAACCGTCGAGATCCCGGGAGAAGAATTCTTCGTGGGCGTACAGTTCCATCCGGAATTTAAGAGCCGGCCGAACAAACCGCACCCGCTGTTTATGGGCTTTATCGGGGCGGCGGCAAAATATAATCAGTAACAGCTGCCGCATGAAAAGGGGACTGCCATCCGGCAATCCCTTTTGTATTTTTGTTTTTGTTTATTTTGTAATGATCTTCGATAGAAATCGTCCCTTCCCGTGTTCAGTGTCTGTCATATGGTTTTGCAGTTCTTTATAACCATTATATGGGAAATGGAAACGATAGGCGGCAAGCATTTCCTGCTGCTGCCGGAAAGAAGAAAAACGAGGTTGAATTTATCCGTGAAATGATGCATAATAATTTGAAAGCAGAAAAACCATATCAACAAGGCGGAACACGGAATGAAGTTTTTTCTGGACTTTCTGCATCAGAAAGTACCCCGGGACAGGGGAGAAATCCCTGCATATTACAGCAGGGCACTGACGGCCGGCGAGATCCTGCAGGCGGTCTATTTTCTGGTGTGCTTTTTCCTGTATCCGCTGATCAACAGCCGCTGGGAATGGATCCCGATGATTTTCATAGTGGCTACGGGCCTGTGCCTCTGGGCCGTGAAGCACGCAAACGTGCGGATAAACCTGATCCTGTATGCCGTTATCTGCTGCGGGTGGGTCTTCTGGAACGTCCAGCATTTCGGCTGGAGCAGCGGCGTGCAGCATTTCCTGACGCTGATGGTCGTGCTTGTGTTTTTCAACGTATACGATAAACCGCTGACCAAATGCTTCTGGCTGATCCTGATCCTGGCGTTCCGTATTCTGCTGTTCTCCATATCCCAGCGGGTTCCCGCCATGTATAAGATGGACACGGAAGCCAATACGATCTACCAGACAGTCAACACCGTGGCTTTCTTCCTGATGCTGGCCTGCATGTGCGTGATCTTCAGCACGAGCATCCAGGATACGGAACGGCAGCTGCGGCTGAAGAACCAGACGCTGTACAAGGAAGCCGGCACCGACCCGCTGACCGGCCTGCCGAACCGCCGGGCAATGATCGAGACGATCGAAAAGTATTATAAGGAGAACGGAGACAAACCCTTCAGTGTGGCAATCGCCGATATCGACTTTTTCAAGAAAGTGAACGATACCTACGGACATAACTGCGGCGACTATACGCTGGTCAAGCTGACGGAACTGTTCGTGGAGCATGCCATGGGCAGGTATACTGTCTGCCGCTGGGGCGGGGAGGAGTTCTGCTTCTTTATCCCGGAAACAAATCTGGATGACGCCGGTACGATGATGAACGACCTGTGTTTTGCGGTGGAAAAAATGCCGCTGGAGTATGAGGATCATCAGCTCTCCATTACGATCACCATCGGCGTGGAGGAATATGATTTTGCTTCGCCGCTGGAAGATCTAATGGACTCGGCGGACGAGAAGCTGTATATGGGTAAGAAAGCAGGACGCAACCGGGTGGTTGTATAATTCGGAATACATTAAGAAGATGATCGCATGACAAACGAACCGATAAACACACAACAGAATCAGCAAGACTTCCAGGCCGCGGCGACGAAGGTCTCTGTGATCAGCATGGCCACAAACGTGATCCTGACTGTTGCGAAGTTCGCTGCCGGCGTGTTTGCACATTCCGGCGCCATGATCAGCGACGCGGTGCATTCCGCTTCGGATATCTTCAGCGGGCTGATTGTTCTGATCGGTGTGCGGATCTCCTCCAAGGCACCGGATGACAAGCATCCCTACGGCCATGAACGGTTCGAATGCGTCGCGGCGCTGCTGCTGTCCGGCATCCTGGCCCTGGTGGGCGGAACCATCGGCGTGAATGCCGTGAAGGACATCATCGGCGGACGCGTGCAGGAAGTGCCGGGTATCCTGGCCCTGGTCGCAGCGGTGGTGTCCATCGTGACCAAGGAAACGCTGTTCTGGTATACGAGAGGATACGCGAAGAAATACCGCTCCACGGCATTGCATGCGGAAGCGTGGCATCAGCGGAGCGACGCGCTGTCTTCCATCGGCGCCCTGATCGGTATCGCCGGAGCGCGGATGGGCGTACCGGTGATGGAACCGATTGCGAGCCTGATCATCGCGCTGTTCATCCTCCGGGTGGCGGTGCGGATTTTCCGGGACGCCATCGACCAGATGGTGGATCATTCCGCCAGCGAGGAAACGGAAGCGGCCTTCCGCGAAACAGCGATGGAACAACCCGGAGTCCAGGGCGTGGAGCTGCTGCGGACGCGGATGTTCGGCAACCGGGTGTACGTCGATCTGGAAATCGCGGCCGATCCCGGACTGTCGCTGGCTGCGGCCCATGAGATTGCCGAACGGGTGCACGACGCGATCGAGCAGACTTATCCCGATGTGAAACACATCATGGTGCATGTGAATCCGGCAAAGGAACAGGGAAAATGAAACAGACGCTGAATGAACGGGAGCTGGCAGTACTGCGGTCCAATCCGCTTTTCAGGGGCCTGGACCGGGAACGGCTTGACCGTCAGCTGGCGGTCATGAAGGCGGAAAAAGCGCAGGTTGAGCGGGGAGAAACCCTTCAGGCTCCCGGCAAACCGATCCGGCATTTCGGCATTGTGCTCAGCGGCGCCGTTCAGGTATGTGTGGATGACATCGAGGGCAACCGGATGATCATGGCGGAAGTCACGGCCGGGAATTCGTTTGCCGAATCCCTCTGTTTCCTGCAGACGAAGGAATCACCGGTCTATATCTTTGCTTCCGAGGATTCGGAACTGCTCTGGCTGTCCACGGAAGACCTCTATGCCGGATCCGACGCATTCTACCGGGAGATCCAGCAGCGTTTTACCGCCACGCTGGCCATGAAAGCGCTGACGATGAACAACCGGATCCAGGTCCTTTCCAAGCTCAGCCTGCGGGGGAAACTGACCGCCTATTTTACGGAACTGGCAGCTGCCCAGGGAAGCAGCATGATCCGGCTGCCGATGAACCGGGAGGACACGGCGGCGTATATCGGCGCCAACCGAAGCGCCCTTTCAAGGGAACTCATGAAGATGAAGGAAGAAGGGCTGATTGACTACCGGAAGAACGAGATCCGGATCCTCAGATGAAAAACAATTCCGTTGCAACCGCAACGGATTTTTGTTATGCTATCTGTTATGATGGCGGCACCGGCAGGATGCCGGATCATAACAGGAGGCTGATAACCATGAAAAGATTCATTTCAATGATGACGGCGCTGGTCCTGGCCCTTGGACTGTGCGCATTTGCGAATGCGGAAGGAACGGACATTTCCGCGCTGACGGTGACATCTCCCAGCGGGGCGCCGGCGCTGGCGCTGGCCACGATGGCGGTGGAAAACAAGGACAACTATACCTACATTGCGGCCGATACGATCGCCGCGGCGTTTGCCGGCCAGGAAGCCGATTTCATCATCGCCCCGGTGAACGCCGGCGCGAAGCTGTACAAAGCCGGAAAGTCCACTTATAAGCTGGCGGCTGTGGTGAGCTGGGGCAACCTGTTCATTGCCGCGCAGAAAGAGGACCTGAAGACCGAAGACCTGAACGGCGCAAAGGTGACGCTGTTCGGCGAGAACAGCATCAACGCTTCCGTTGTGCTGTACGCCCTGAAGGAAAACGGCATCGAGCCCGCCAGCGTGGAATACCTGGCCGGCGCGGCGGATACCCAGGCCCTGCTGCTGAGCGACGCGGAAGCGATCGTGGTGACGGCGGAACCGGCCTTGACCGCGGCAAAGATGAAGAATGACAAGATCAGCGCGATCGCGGTGAACGAACTGTTCAAACAGGCGAGCGGCGAGGACGGATATGCCCAGGCCGGCCTGTTTGTGAAAGCGGAAACGCTGGAAGTGCAGCCGAAAGCGGTGGCGGCTTTCCTGGCCCTGGCGGAGGAAGCCTGCGGCAAGTGCACCACGGATGTGGAGGCGGTTGCCGAGGCAGCCGTAACGATGGAGATCCTGCCCAACGCCAAGGTGGCGGCTGCGGCGATCCCCGGCTGCGCGATCCGCTTTGCGGCGGCAAAGGACGCGAAGGAGCAGGTCGAAAAGACCGTGGCGATCGATCCGGCCCAGTTCGGCGGAGAGGCGCCCGCAGATGACTTCTACTATGGAGCGGAATAAGAAAAAGACTGATACGCTGGCCTTCTGCCTGGGGATTCTCCTGGTGGGAGTGCTGATCCAGACAGCCGGCTGGCTGAAGAACGACCGCCTGGTCTTCCCCGACGTGGGGGAGATCCTGGCGGCGTTCGTCCGTTTACTGGGTACGGGAAAGGTCTGGAAACAGATCGGCACGACGCTGCTGCACCTGCTGGAGGCGCTGGCGTTATCCTCGGTGATCGGTACGGCGCTGGGCCTGATCCAGGGCCGGAACCCGTTTGTGCGTACGCTGCTCAGGCCCCTGATGATCCTGCTTCGTTCGATTCCGATGATCGTGATGACGGTGATCATCATGGTGCTGGCGAAGTATGAAAAGGTACCGCTGATCGCAACGTCCCTGATGCTGATCCCGCTGATCAGCGAAGCGACCTGCGAGGGATTCCTGCGGATCGAGCCGGAGATGATCGACGTCTACCGGATGAACAGCGGATTCACGCCCCGGGTGCTCTTTCAGGTCTACCTGCCCCTGATGGCCGGATACCTGAAACAGGCTTACGTGAACGCGGTGGGCATGGGCATCAAGCTGGCGGTAACCACGGAATACCTGGTCCAGGCCCGGGATTCCCTGGGCAAGGCCGTGTACAGCAGCGCCTATTTCAATGAGTACGCGGAGATCTACGCCTACGCACTGATCATGATCCTGCTGGCGGTACTGGTGAGCGAAGTGCCCAAATGGATCGGAAAAGCATACACCAAAAGCCATTCATAACGAATGGCTTTTTTATCTGGATTAAAGATTGTCCAACTCAAAAAAGAAAATGGGCTGATCAGTCAATATATGATATTATATACAATGAGCAGTCGGATCAGAAACATACACCGGTATTCGGATTTGACATAAGCAGACTGCAAAAACGCACGGAAAGCCAGGAACAACAGGTCTTATTCCGCCGGGCACGCTTTCACGCACTGCAAGGAGAAAAATATAAATTATGCCGTATTATCCGGAGAAAAAGCCGGACATTCCGGAAGAAACAAAGCAGGAGGCCAGGACGACGGAGAAGCGGAGGAAGCTTCTCCGCGTGTCCCTTGCTGTTGTTTCCTGCCTGCTGATCGCATACGGCGGTATACGGCTGATCGTGTACATTTCGGAACTGGCCGCTTCCAGGCAGACCAGCCGGGAATTGCAGAAGATCAACGACCTGGCTGAATCCGGAACAGATTTTCCCTTGCCGGCGGAAACCGTTTCTCCGCCGCCCGTTCTGCCTTCCGCGCCGGCTGCTGCAGGACAGGAACTTCAGGACACAGAGACCCTGCCGCCGGTCATCGAAGCAGACGACGGCGTTCTCCGGCCCGTTCCGTATCCGGACAATCCGAAGCTGGTTATATCCGAACGGTTCCTCAGCCTGCGGAGGAAAGGCGAATATATCGTCGGCTGGATCAGCTTTGACCAGGTGGACGAAGCGGTCGCGCAGAAGGATAACACGTATTTCATGAACCATGACGCGCTGGGGAAACGAAACAGCAACGGCGCGATCTTCCTGGACGAGGATGTCCGCCTGCTCTCTACCAGGCCATACACGCTTTTTCTCTACGGGCACAACATGAAGAGCGGGAATATGTTCGGGCGGCTGAAAAAATATAAAGAAAACACCTATTTCTACCAGCACCGGATCATTACGTTCGATACGATGTATGAAGAAGGGCAGTATGCTGTTTTTGCCGTGATGGAGATGAACACGGTGCCCGGCACCGGTCAGTGGTATGATCTCTGGTCACTGAATACGGACAGCAGCGCGGACCGGGAAAAAGCGATCCGGACACTGGAAGGCCGGTCTGCGATCCGCAGCATGCTGGATGTGCAGGCGGACGACCAGCTTCTGCTGCTGACTACCTGCCTGGACGGTGAAACGGAACGGCTGGTGGTCGCCGCCCGCAGGCTGCGGAACGACGAAACGGCGGACAAACTTACGCTCCGGCTCGAACAATGACCAGGAAAATGTCCCGGGCAGAAACAAGCAGGCTTCCCGGTACGGTATAATCCGGGAAGCCTGCTTATTTAGTTCCTGAATTACGACACGAAATCAGCCAGGGCCAGGGCAATGCGGAAATGGCCGACGTCATGCTGGCCGCCGCTTGAATACTGTTTTCCGCGGTCGTCCCATTCCGGGGCATCCAGCAGGTCGCCGCTGGTGAAGAAGGGGTAGAGGTCCAGTCCGCGGAACCGGCACATGGCCTGAACGCCGGCACACTCCATCTCCACGGAGATACATCCGTCCGCCTTGCGTTTTTCAAAATTGTTCCGGGTTTCCCGGTAGAAGGAGTCGGTGGTCCAGGTTTTCCCGAGCACATAGGGGATGCCGTTGGCTTTCATGCACTCCGCCACGGCGGTATGGTTCGGGATGTCGACATAGTCCGAGGCGGGCATGTAGTGGTAGGAAGTGCCCTCGTCCCGGTAGGCGGCGGTGGGGACCATGACTTTGCCGTGGGCGATTTCCCTGTTCAGGCAGCCGGCACCGCCGAAGAGGATGTATCTGGAGCATTTCAGCTCCGTGAGGGTGTCCTCGATGAGGGCCGTGGTGACCGGTGCGCCGACATAGGTTTTGTAGAAGGCAAAACGCTTGCCGTTATGGTTGATCAGGTAGACAGGCGTCCGGCCGGAGGCGCACCAGAGGGAGGCAAGTTCGCCGTCGGCGTAGTTTTCCGCGACGAACTTCTCGATCTCATGGGAGAAAGTGACGATACAGGCGTCAACCTGCGGCGCGTCTTCTTTGGGAGCGGGATTGATGATGGCCGGAGACTGGTTGTCAAAGGTATCGGTGATCATGGTGATTCTCCTTTTACAGATACAGAAAGAGCCATCCGGGATCCCGGATGGCTCCAATGATTATTTCCTTGCGCCTTCCATTTCCGCGAGGAGCTTTTTGGCGCTGGCGATGCGGACGCAGAGGGTGAAGGTTTCCATTGCGGTCTGCAGTTCCGCCAGAGTCGGATAGGTGGGCGCGATGCGGATGTTGGAGTCGTTGGGATCCTTTCCGTAGGGCCAGGTGGCGCCGGCGGGGGTCATAATGACGCCGGCTTTCTTCATCAGGGCGACGATCTCCTTCGCACAGCCGGGCATGGAGTCGAACAGGATGAAGTATCCGCCGCGGGGTTTGGTCCAGGTGCCGATATTCAGGCCGCCCAGGTGTTTCTCCAAGGTATCCTCGACCATCTCGAATTTCGGCCGGATGATGGCGGCGTGCTTACGCATATGCTCCACCATGCCGTGAATGTCGCCGAAGAAGCGCACATGGCGCAGCTGGTTCACCTTGTCATGGCCGATGGTCTGGAACTTCAGGGTGTTCACGAAATCGACCATGTTGTTCGGGCTGGTGGCCACGGCGGCGATGCCGCTGCCGGGGAAGGTAATCTTGGAGGTGGAGGCAAACTTGTAGACCAGGTCCGGATTGCCGGCACGCTTGCATTCCGCCAGAATCTCGATCAGGTAGTCCTGATGGTCGTCATAGAGGTGGTGCATGCCGTAGGCGTTGTCCCAGAAAATCCGGAAGTCCGGTGCGGCAGGTTTCAGCCGGGCGAAGCGGCGGACCGTCTCGTCCGAATAGGAAATGCCCTGGGGATTGGAGTATTTCGGAACGCACCAGATGCCCTTGATCGTCGCGTCTTCACTGACCAGTTTTTCCACGATGTCCATATCGGGACCGGTGGGGGTCATGGGGACGGGGATCATCTTGATGCCGAAATACTGGGTGATCGCGAAATGGCGGTCATAGCCGGGCACCGGGCAGAGGAATTTCACCTCGGGCTGCCTGCACCAGGGGGTGTTGCCCATGACGCCGTGGGTCCAGACACGGGAGATGGTATCGAACATGACGTTCAGGGAGGAGTTTCCGTAGATGATGATATCTTTGGGATTGTTCTCCATCATGTCGCCCAGCAGTTCGCGCGCTTCCTCGATGCCGGTCAGCTGGCCGTAGTTCCGGCAGTCGGTGCCGTCTTCGCAGGTCAGATCGGAGGAAGAATCCAGAACGTCCATCATGTGCATGGAAAGATCCAGCTGATCGATGCAGGGGATTCCCCGGCTCATGTTCAGCTGCATGTCCATGGCCTGAACCTTTTTGTATTCCTTTTTCAGGGTTTCCAGTTCCAGGCTCAGTTCTTCGGCGGTCATCTCAAGATAAGACTTCATGAGGAACATCCTTCCTTCGGAAAATGATCACATTCTAAATTATCACAACGGTCCTTTGTTTTCAAGCAGGGGAATGTTCTTTTGGTGAATGGATTAAAAGATGGGAAAAAGAAGACTGGAAATGTCAACGAAGATTAACATTTCCGTTCCGGGATGTCAGCATGTATTGATTGACTGGTAAGGATTCCGGACGTATCATATTTCCGAAAGGTGGGAAATGTATGATCGGGAAGAATCTTCAGAAACTTCGGAAACAACGGAGCATGACCCAGGAAGCGTTGGCGGAGGCGGTAGGCGTGGCACGCCAGACGATCGCAAAATGGGAAACGGAAGAAAGTACGCCGGACCTGGAAACGTCCGGCAGGCTGGCGTCCGTGCTGAACGTTTCGCTGGACGACCTGGTCAACGCCCCGGAGTATGAACTGGACGGAAAGCCGGGTATGCGCGGCAAGCATATGTTCGGCGTGGTCACCGTAGGCGACAAGGGACAGATCGTGATCCCGGTCAGGGCACGGCGGGTGTTCAATATCAATCCCGGAGACCAGCTGATGGTGCTCGGGGATGAGAACAGCGGGCTGGCTCTGGTGAACGCGGGTTTCTTTATGAGTGTAGCGGAGGGAATCAAAAATGGGTTCTGAGATGAAAAGCCCCCTGACAGTTCAGGGACTGTGCAAGGAATATCCGGCGTTTAAGCTGCAGGACGTATCTTTCAGCCTGGTGCCGGGCACGATTACCGGTTTTATCGGCCGGAACGGCGCCGGCAAGACCACGACGATCAATTCCGTTCTGTCGTTTGTTCATCCGGACGCCGGGGAAATTACCTTCTTCGGGATGCCATGGGAGGATCATGACCGGGAAATCAAGGAGAAGATCGGTTTCGTGTCCGCCGGGATGACCTATTACACCCGGAAGAAGCTGAAAGCGATCACCGCGGTGACGAAAACCTTCTATCCGGCATGGGACGACGAAGCTTACCGGCAATATATGAGTGCCTTCGGCCTGGATGAGGAGAAGACGCCTGCGGAACTGTCCAACGGCATGAAGATCAAATACGCTCTGGCTCTGGCCCTGAGCCACGGCGCGGAGCTGCTGATCCTGGACGAACCGACCAGCGGCCTGGATCCCGTAAGCCGGGAGGAACTGGTGGAAGTATTCCTGAAGCTCCGGGACGAGGGGAAGACGGTGTTCTTTTCCACGCACATCACTTCTGACCTGGAGAAATGCGCGGACCGGATCCTGTTCCTGCAGCAGGGCGTGCTGAAAGCGGACGATGACCTGGACAGTTTCCGGAACACCTGGCGGATCGCCGAATGCGCGGGGGAGATCCCGGAGACGGTCAGAACAGCGGCCAGGGGAATCTGCCGGACCAGGGACGGTTATACCGTGCTGATCCGGAAAGAGGACGCGGCTGGAACCGAGACCCGGGAAGCCAGTCTGGAAGAGATCATGATCCACCTGGAAAAGGAGGCGGAGAAGGAATGAAGATGCTGATGAAGGAATGGAAGCTGTGCATGCATCCCACGGGATATATCATGCTTCTCTGCACGGCGCTGATTCTGGTGCCGGGCTATCCCTACGGCGTGAGCTGCTTCTATATGGGACTGGCAATCTATTTCATCTGCCTGACGGCGCGGGAGAATCACGACGCAACCTATACGCTGACCCTGCCGGTCTCCCGCGGCGACGCGGTCAGGGCGCGGATCCTTTTCTGCGCGGCGCTGGAAGTGATCGATCTTCTGCTGATCGCGCTGTTTATCCTGATCAAGCAGCTGATCGGCAATATGCCGAATCCGGCCGGGCTGGACGCGGGCGTGGCACTGGTCGGCGAGGCGATGATCCTTTTCGCAATCTTCAATATGATCTTTTTTCCGCTGTATTACCGGGATATCAACAAGCCGGGGAAAGCGTTCGGGATCGCGGCGGTTGCGGTATTCCTGTGGATCATCCTGGAGGTTGTCGGTACCTATACGATCTCTTTCCTGCGGGATATCCTGGATCAGCCGGATCCGCAGTATATGGGTGACAAGATGCTGTTCACCTTGGGCGGGCTGGCGCTGTTCCTGGGCGGGACGGCACTGAGCATTCAGCGCAGCGCGAAGAAGTTTGAAGAGGTGGATCTGAGTTTGTAAAAAACTTGCACCGGAAAGGTTTGTCCGGTATGATACGTTATGATAGTGGACGTAAAACCGAACAGACCGTAAGGAGGGTAAGCCCATGAAAAAGATCAGGATGGCGACGACGCTGCTGCTGTGCCTGTGCGTACTGCTGGCCGGGGCGTGCTGCGGAGCGGAAACCTATATTGACCTGAACGGATTCCGCTCGGACCAGACGGTCTATCAGGGATACTGGCAGAACCTCTATCTTCAGATCCTGGACGAGCATTCCTATAAGATCCACTCCTATCAGAGCAGGCAGATCGAATGGGACGGCGAATTCGGCCGTAATCTTTCCTGCTTTCCGGTGGGGATGCGTGACCTGAACGATGACGGGGTTCCGGAACTGTATTTCCTGGAAGCCAACGGCGACCGGGGCGATCTGTGGATCTACAGCGGCAACGCGGACACCTGCCAGTGCGTGCTGTATGTGCCGGGGCTCACCCGCCTGGATTACGACGAAATGCTTGGTTTTCAGATCCACATGACGGGCAAAAACCTCCTGTCGATCAGGCACTACAGGTATGAGGAAGAATACCTGCTGCAGTTCTATGTAAACAAAACAGGTCCATATGATCTGTTTGACTGGCTGAAGCATATGCCGGACGGTTCCGGCGAGGGAGAAGACCGGTTCTTCCGCAACGGGCAGGAAATCTCTTCCGAGGCGTTTTACAGCGCGGACAGCAGCTGGTTTGAGGCGGGCAGCGAGGTGATCTCCGATTACTTTGCGGAAAACGGGATGAGCTACGGGTTTGAATATTCCTATGAGACCGCGGTTGCCGTGCTCGGCGGAACGGCCGGAGCGACCCAGGTGCCGCAGCCGCAGAGCGGGAACGGGGAGATCTACGGCCTGACGATCGACAAGCTTGCGACCCGCAAGGGCCCGGGGACCCAATATGACGGCGGCGGTACCTATAACGTAAAAGGCCAGCAGATCAAGCTGCTGGCCAGGGCGTGGGACAAGCGGAACGGGATCTGGTGGATCAAGTGTGAGATCCCTTACAGGAAGGAAATCAGGGTGCTGTGGACGGGATACAAGCGGTTTGATCATTCCTCGTTCAACCTGGAAGATCTGCCGGAAGAAACCTGGTAGGATCAGGCGTTGGTCAGATCGGTCCAGGCGGACTGCAGGCTTTCGATGATATTCAGATGCTGGGGGCAGGCAGCCTCACAGGCGGCGCAGGACACACAGTTGTCCGCGCCGTTGTTTTTATCCAGGATCATGCGGAACATCCAGTCGGATTTCGGATCGGCGTTATACAGGGACCAGTTGTTCCAGGCGGAGAAAATGCCGGGAATGTTCACGCCGTTGGGGCAGGGCATGCAGTAGCGGCAGCCGGTGCAGCCGATCTTTGTACGGCTGATATAGGCTTCGCGGACGTCGTCCATGAGCTTCAGTTCTTCTTCGCTCATGATGCCTGCTTCCACGGTGTCGAAGATGCGGAGGTTTTCCTCGATCTGTTCCGGCTCGTTGCAGCCGGACAGCACTACGCCGACTTCCGGATGGTTGCACAGCCAGCGGAAGGCCCATTCCACTGCGGAACGTTTTACCGGGAAGGCGTCATAGAGGGCCTGGACGTTATCCGGCGCCTTGGCCAGCCGTCCGCCCAGCAGGCCTTCCATGATGACGACCGGAATACCTTTGCTGCCGGCCAGCTCAAGGCCTTTGGTACCGGCCTGGTTGTTGATGTCCATGAAGTTGTACTGAATCTGGCACATATCCCAGTCCCAGTCGTTGAGGATATACTCGAATTCCTCATAGGAGCTGTGGAAGGAGAAACACTTGTAGCGGATTTTGCCTGCTTTCTTCATATCGTCGAAAAACTCACAGGCGCCGATGGACTTCATGTGTTCCCACTTCTGTTTGTTCATGGCGTGCATGAGATAAAAGTCGATATGGTCTGTCTGCAGCTTTTTCAGCTCTTCGTCCAGGACCCGCTCCAGGTCGGCGCGGCTGTTGACCAGATCCGGCGGGACTTTGGTAGCGATGGTTACCCTGTCCCGGTATCCGTCCAGGAGGGCTTTGCCCAGGACGATTTCGGAGGTCTTGTCCAGATAGACATAGGCGGTGTCGATATAGTTGACGCCGCCGTCGATCGCTTTGCGGATCAGGGAGATGGCTTTCTGTTCGTCAATGGTGCTGTCGCCGGAGGCTTTGCCGTTAAAGCGCATGCAGCCAAGGCCGAATGCGGAGGACTGGATGCCAAGTTTGCCCATCGTTCTATATTTCATGATGACCCTCCCCGGATATTTTCTTTCATTGATGTATATAGATACTAAACCTTACAGTTTACTCTAAGTCAATGGGTTGCTAAAAGTTTCCGAAAAAGGAATATGCCGGATTATTCATCCGGCATGAATTCGAAAATGCCGTTGTCCTCTGCGGACTGGATGCTGTCTTCCGTACAGCAGGAAAGGATCGCGTCCGCGGTGCGGGCGTAGAGCGAGAGCATCTCCGCATGATCCTGGTGAACGGCTTCGGCGTCTTCCAGCTTTGCGGCCTGTTCCAGATGGGCGGCCAGGTGAGACAGGCGGGTCGCGCCGATGGTGCCGGACGTGCTCTTGAGGGCATGAATCCGGATTGCGTAATTCTTCCAGTCGGCAGCGTCATAATCCTTTTGCAGGCATTCCGCCTTTGCCCCGGCGCTGCAGCCATACTCCCAGAGCACGGAGCGGTAGAGGGTATCGTCATGCTGGCAGAAGGACAGTCCCTGGGAGACGTCGATCCCTGCATTCCGGAGCGGCGCGAATCGGTCTTCAGTGCCCGGGGCTGCTTTTTCCGGGACATTCTCTGCGGCCGGGATGATCTTTTCCCGGGGCAGGTATTCAAGGATTGTTTTTCTCAGCGCCCGGCTGTTGATCGGCTTGGAAAGGTAATCGGTAAATCCTTCCGCAAGGTACCTTTCCCGGGCGCCGGCGATGGCGTCGGCGGTCAGGCAGATCACAGGCGTCTGCCGGTTGAGGCCGCCTTCCTGTTCCCGGATAAGGTGCAGGGCTTCGGAACCGTCCATTTCAGGCATACGCTGATCCATCAGGATCAGATCGTAGGCGTTTGAAAGCGTCAGCAGCAGCGCTTCCTTGCCGGACAGGGCAGTATCGATCCGGATCTGTGTGCTTTTCAGCAGTCCTTCCGCCACGGTCAGGTTCATACGGGTGTCATCCACAATCAGGATATGCGCATCGGGCGCATAGAAGTACTCCCGGGACAGGTTTGTTTCCACCGCGCTGCTTTCGAACCGTTCCCGGAAATTACCGATCGCTTCGGTACCGACAATCTTCTGGGGAATGACGGCTGTGAATACGGAGCCGTCGCCGTAGACGCTGTCCACCTCAATCGTGCCGCCCATCATATCCAGCAGGTTTTTCACAATGGCCAGGCCGAGGCCGGTGCCCTCCACGGCACCGTTTTCCACCTGCCCGAACCGTTCAAATTTATCAAAGAGCCGGCCCAGGTCTTCCTCCCGGATGCCGATGCCGGTATCCCGGACGGAGAAGGCCAGGTCCATGACATCTCCGGTCTTTGCTTCGCCGGTCACAGAGAGCGTGACGGAGCCGCGTACGGTATATTTGACGGCGTTGTTCAGGAGGTTGAGCAAGATCTGGCGGACCCGGATTCCGTCGCCGTAGAGATGGTCCGGAAGATCTTCGGACACATCCACCAGGAAGGTCAGGTTCCGGGACTGGGCCCGGAAGCGTACCAGGCTGCAGACGTCGTTCAGCACGGAACTGAGGTGGTATTCACTTTCCCGGATCTCCATTTTGCCTGCCTCGATCCGGGAGATATCGAGGATGTCGTTGATGATGGCCAGCAGGTTCTTTCCGGCGTTGCTGATGACCCCGGCGTATCCGCTGATGTCTGAAAAGACTTCACGGATCTGCTTCTCATCTTTGGGCGGTATCTCCTGCGCCTGCAGGCTTTCCCGAAGGATGATCTCGTTCATCCCCATGACCGCGTTGATCGGCGTGCGGATCTCATGGCTCATGTTTGCCAGGAACTCGCTCTTGGCGGCGCTGGAACGCTCTGCGACCCGGCGGGCTTCGCGCAGCACATTGTTTTCGGCCGCTTTCTGGCCGAAATAAACGATCAGGATGACTGCGACCGTGAAGACGACGAGGATCAGGGAGATCACATAGAGTACAACAGGAATGACGTCGTAAGCGTTGGCGCCGGAAGCGGGATCAATGTGCTCCGTCATGATATTCCGCATCCAGATGCCGAGCATGATGCCGCCGACGGAGCCGCCCAGCATGATCCCGAGATAGGACAGCTTCAGGATGCGCTGATATTTCAGGTCAAAGGTGGTGGAGGAAGCCTTTCCCTCATCGGCAAAGGTCCGGGCGATCGCCCAGACCAGGAACAGGTAGTCCGCGCTGCACAGGAAGGAAAAGAAATAATAGAAGCTGGCAAAAGGCTCATCCAGGCAGGTAGAGGTCCACATACCGAACTCGGCGGTGATGAAGACCAGGATGACCAGGCAGCCGTAAGGCCGTGCGGCGCCTTTCTGCCAGTTTTTAGCGTACCAGATGATGCCCTGCAGGCTGAAGACGGAAAGCATCGTGCCGATCAGGACCTGGTAGATGTTGTTGATCAGATTGCCATAGGGGAGGTAGAGCGTCAGCTGCCAGACGTTCAGCGGGACCGGAAGGAGCATGACGGGATGGAAAAAGCGCCGCTCCTCCGGGGACTTCATATACATCAGCAGGAGAAACAGGACAAAGAACGACACGTTCCAGCCGGAATAGGTCAGCCAGTCCAGGCCGTTCGGCTCGTCTCCCATGATGATCAGGTGGGTGGTCCAGAAATAACAGCTGAGCAGGGAACAGAGGAAAAAGATGATGATGTAAAGCCATCCGCGGCGCTTGTTGCTGATATAGCGGAACAGGCACAGCAAAAGCGCGGTCAGAATTGCCACCAGCTGGACGATGTTCTCAGCAAGATCCACGTGCCTGTTCTCCTTTTTCTGTTTTCCCGATTCCGGTTTCATTATACGCAGAAAAGGCTGAAAAAACAATGCATGGCGACCGGAAATATATGCTATAATGCTCCTGCAAACGGATCAGCGAAAGGGAAGCGAATGCCATGACCAAAGAACAACGGAAGACGGCCCGGGATTGGTTGTATATCACAGCCGGCATCCTGATCATGTCGGCCGGAATCTATTTCTTCAAATTCCCGAATCATTTTTCCACCGGCGGCGTTACGGGTATCGCGATCGTGCTGGGACACTACATCCCCTCCGTTACGCCCGGTACGCTGGTGACGATCATCAACGTCGCACTGCTGATCCTGGGCTTTGCGGTGATCGGCAAATCCTTCGGGATCCGCACGGTCTATGCGTCCCTGCTGATGTCCGGCACGCTGCAGCTGCTGGAGGTAATCTGCCCGCTGGACGCGCCCCTGACTTCCCAGCCGCTGGTTGAACTGATGTTCGCTGTGGGACTGCCGGCGGTGGGCTCCGCGATCCTGTTTAACCTGGACGCTTCCTCCGGCGGCACGGATATCCTGGCGATGATCCTGCGGAAATATACCGCGCTGAATATCGGCGTCGCGCTTTTGTGCAGCGATATCATCATCACGGTGTCCGCCTGTTTTGCCTTCGGCATGGAAACAGGACTGTTCTCCATCCTGGGCCTGATCATCAAGTCCCTGTTTATGGACCTGGTACTGGACAACCTGATGACCAAGAAATGCTTCCAGATCATCACTTCCGATCCGGAACCCATCGCAGCATTTATCACCGGAACGCTTCACCGGGGCGCGACCCGCCTGCAGGGCGAAGGCGTCTATACGCACGAAGGCAAGAGCGTGCTGATGGCCGTGGTTTCCCGGCATGAGGCGGTGCAGCTCCGGAACTTCATCCGCAGCCATGACCCTGCCGCGTTTCTGATCATTACCTCCAGCACGGAGATCATCGGCAAAGGATTCCGCGGCGTTAACTAACAGAAAAAGAGCCTCCGGCCCGACTGATGTGTACCCAGATTTCTGGACACATTGAATTTGTGATCGAGGCTCAACCCAT
>CAMKNZ010000020.1 GCA_946414315.1 uncultured Clostridia bacterium | reverse complement strand
TGAAGCTGCCTAGCCATACTCCGTTGCAAATGTTATTTAGCTGCTTTGGACGATACGTCTGGCCCAGATCGCAAAATTCTTGATCGCTGTCTTGTTCATGGATTCTTTTTCCTCTTCTGTTTTCTTCTGAACTCGGCCAAATAAGCCTCGCCCTCGCCTCTGTAAAATGCCGCCCAGTAAGGATTCTCCTTGTCGAAAATCTCTTTCTGCTCCGCCGTCAGATTGTCAGGATAATCCGGCCAATAATTGAAAATCATTTCCCGATCAAAGCTGAAATACATAGGCCCCATTGCCTCTACCTGATCAACCCACCAGATATGATCCTTCGGATTTCGCTTTCTGAACGACCAGGAATGAAACTCACGATTCAGATCTTCTATTTTCATCATTTCAGAACTCAATATGCACGACCGTATCGTCATCCAGCTTGCTGATCAGCTTACTCCTCAAATCCTGCAAATACTTATCCACATCGGCCGCCGTTTCCAGTTCCCATGCAGTCGACGAATTAATGGATTTAAAGCTGTACACTTTTTTGACCTTCGCCGGCTTAGTCGGCTGATCAGGTTCCACAGGTTCCACAGGTACAGGCTTGGGCTCATGATCAATAATCTCCTGCAGGCAGCGGGTCTTCAGCGCATCCACTTCCACATTAATGCTCTGCAGGTTTGCAATATTGTTACAGCTTTCCGCTTTATTCTCCAGTTCATCGAACCAATGAGCAAATGTAGGTTTAAGGGAAGACTCACACATCTTTCCTTCAACCTCATCCATTACTCGTATTCTCGCCTGCTTGATCGATGCACGAATCGGTTCTGCAGTCTCTTCCAGCTTGTCATGGTAAAGATCCTCAAACTGGCTGTTCAATCCCGGCAGCTTAAAGATATTCCCATACGGTTTATCCATCTTCAGGATATCTTTTATATCCCTGACGACAGCCTCCAGTTCTTTATCCACAATAAAGGTCTTACTGTCATCATAGATGGCCATATACTTAAGGGATTTATCAAATATCGTTTTCTGATCACCCTTAAAGAAGGTATCCAGCGGCTCGAAATCATCCGCGAAATCCAGATAATCCTCCTGGTCTTCCAGGATCTTTTTATAAAACGCGGACGAATAATCCAGCATCAGTACATTGTTCAAAAGCTTCTTGCCGTCTGAAACAACCTGCTTTCCCGGATATTTGGGCTGATTCTGATAACGAATTTCGATTTTTTCCAGATCCTGCTTCATTCCTTTGGCATAGCCCAGGAAACTCTTCATCAGATCATCTTCGTTATTCGCGCTGGGAGTGACATTGAACAAACGCTTCATGATATCCCTTGTAGCTTTGAGAGCCCGTTCAGAAGTCCTTTCCCGCTGCTCCGTCATCAGTTTCTCAACATATTCCTTGCGGGTAATAAACCGGACGATCTCATCCACGCTCTTTGAGAAGGTTGTGACCGCTTCATTGTTAATAAACAGTCCAATATCCCCATCCCGGAACAGCTTAGCCACAAGCCATTCCACATCATCCTCAATGAAACCGTACGGTGATCTGGTAAAGCGATCCATGAGTGTCTTCATGGATGTCTTCATATGCTTCGCTGTGTTCTGGGCAATATAGTCCCGCATATCATTCAGCGCCAGCTGATTCTGTGTATCCGCTTTTCCCAGATCCAAAGTAATCTGCGCGCCGGTTCCCTGAATCAGTGTCCGGACATCCGCTTCGCTCTTTGCCGCAGTGATATAGCTGAGCTTGTGATAAACAGTGTCAACCAGTTTCGCCAGGGCTTCATTGATCCTGGATGTAATTTCCTTTGCGGTGGACTGCAGCCTGTCGCCGCCCACATACAGATCCGCATTCCGAAGCGCTTCCTTCAGGAACGTCTGCGCATTATTGCTGTGGTCCCGCATTTCTATTTTCTTGATTGCTTTGATTTCTTCATATTTGGCAACAGTATTGGTCGCATCCAGGCGCAGGAATTTTTCAATCTGCAGACTGGCTGTAATCTCATTGATAAATGCCCGGTCTTCCGGCAGAACAACCAGGACCACATTGCTCTGACCGGATGTGAGGCGCATGGTTGCCTCATCTGTATTGTCCCCGCAGTTCGGAGTGATAATCCGCAGCGTCAGATCATGGCCGGTGCTTCCCTTGTACGGCCGGTCATCCACCACCTGGTTAAAGGGGAAAGCATAACGGCCGTTAAACGCGGGATAGCGGTATTTCTTATCC
This sequence comes from uncultured Clostridia bacterium, assembly GCA_946414315.1. Lineage (GTDB taxonomy): Bacteria > Bacillota > Clostridia > Christensenellales > Aristaeellaceae > Aristaeella. The sequence goes on along the minus strand of CAMKNZ010000020.1, from coordinate 32,183 downwards.
GTAAAGGTACCGTCAAAGATCTGCTCGGCGATTTTCGCATTGATCTCAGCCATTTCGACATTCTGGCCTTCAATCATGCGCTGGATTTCCTGTTCCTCATTAGTCAGGAAAATGTAAATCTCGCCGTTTTTCTGAATTACGCACTGCTTTTCCAGAACTTCCAGGGCTTCCTCCACTTTCCTGATCAACGCGAGGCGATCATCATCAACATCGGAAACCATGAGGCTTGCAATGTTTTCCTTATTCGCTTTGATCGTTTTGACGTATTTGATCATGAAGAGGACCTTCAGAACATTAACCGCGAAATTCTCCTTTTCATGATCCGGATTGATATACTCATTGGCCAGAGCCCGGGTAATCACATCCCGGTGATTATGCTCAATGAACTGTTCCAAGGCATCATAGAAGAAATGGAACGGAACCAAAGCCCCCGGCTGTTTATCCATGATCCTTTCTGCGGATTCCTTAAACAAAGCCAGCATGGAACGGGCGCCGTCGGCCAGGCTCTTCCCGGAAGCGCCATGGGTCCGGATCTGCGTCAGCACGTCGCCCAGGAGATTGAACTGATAAGGCACAAAGGGATAAACCTCCGCGAAATTCTCTTTACTGGAATACAGTTTTTTCTCAATCCCGTCATTGAAAGAAATCAGATTTTTCAGCGAGGTTGCTTTTTCCTCATACAACACTTCCAGCGTCTGGGCGGCAACAGGCGTTTTTTCCAGGATTCTCTTTTTAATCACTTCATCCACATTGGCGGAAGATAGGGATAAACGCGTATCGAAACGACCCATGATCTTGGAAAAGTCATTCCCCTTGACCTTGATCACAGAATCAATATCCTGCTGGCTGGTAACAATAACCCAGGCTTTGCCCTGGCAGGCAGTGCCCAGATCCTCTGTCACAGTCTGCAGGTTCAGCATCAGGCCAGGATCCGTACCGATATACTGACCAATCTCATCGACCAGGAAAACCACATGATGGTTTTTGCCCTTACTTTCCGCATATTTTTTGATCATGCGGGCAAAATCCTCGATGCTCTTAGGATAAGGCGTGAAGGCTTTCTCACATAGATTTCGGGCGGCTTCTTCTGACATCACGCCCATGTCCACCAGGACATCCACCACATCATCCTGGCTGTAATCAAATTCATTGCGGGCTTCGGTCCAAGGATCGCCGTTGGCTTCCTCAAACTTTTGTTTGAATTCATCATACCGGCCGTCATAATACAGATTCCGTTCCAGATCCGCAATATGCGGATTGGTGCCATAAAAGCCCTGCATCTCATTGAAAACCTTCAGGAAGACAGAGAGAATCGCCTCTTTATCCTGCTTACCGGCCATCTCGCTTTTTGAATCGATGTTGAACAGAATCACATCCGCCGATGTATCCGCCGCCAGCTCCATATCGGCCAGGACCATACCGTTATCAATCTTATGATCCTCTTTGAAATAATCAATCGCCCGTTTTCCATCCACCACCCTGTTTTCGAGCAAGTAAGACAGAATCTTCAGAAAATGAGATTTACCGCTGCCAAAGAAGCCGCTGATCCAGACACCCATTTTATCTGTATTACCGGTGATGCCTTTCTTATACGCTTCGAAGAACCGGGCGATATGCTTCTGCAGTTCCCGGGTAACAACATATTCTTCCAGTTCCTGTTTTACATTGGCGTCCTCATCCTGACCGACTTTGATAACACCCTTCACATCGCGGGTAATGGATTTGACAAATATCTCCTGAATCGTCATTTTCTTTTCCTCCTCAGTCCACCAGTTTGAAGGCGCGGTAGTAATTATCGTCTTTGATTTCCCCGAAGAGCACCAGTTCCTGGCCATCATATTTCCCGGGGAAGAACATCACCACAGGAACCTCATCGAATACCTGGTGCAAATTGTTCAACACGGTATGAGATCTCAGAATTGGATAACATTTCCCGATGCCTATCAGGAACACCACGGAATTAGGCGGCGTATTCTCCTTGATGTGATGAACAATCAGACTGTCCTCCGCGGTAATCCGCATCGTATTGCCTACAGCACGAATCACCCGATCAAAGCCTTTTTTGCTTTCCATCTCCACCGTTTTCTCAATATAACCTTTTTCCTCAAGCGTATCCATGATGATATCATACAGATCATAAACGACAACCTTGAAGCCGTCCGGAGAGGATTCATACTTCTCCTGCAGATATTTGACCCGCTCCCTGACCGTCATTTCCTTTTCCGGAGGGTAATCAAAGATATAATAACCGACCTCATTCCCCAACCCTTTGTTCTGGCGGAAAGACGGCTTTTTGATCATGACTTCGACCTGATCCAGTCTTTCTTCAAATGTCATCGTCATCTCACCCCCGTTACTGCCTTCAGCAGGCTTTCTTTTCCGTTATATTCAAGGTATCTTTCCAGGGCGATATCCATAATCGGCGGCGTCAGAAGGAAACGCTTTCCTTCCTTCTGCAACAGATTCGCATCCAGCATGAAATTGGTGAAACTTGCGCGGACTTTATCGAATGTCGTTTCTTTCCATGCGGCCAGTTCCTCTGATTCGACCGATTTATTCCGGAAGAAAGCATTGATATCCGATACTTCAATCGCATCAAAGCCCAGGATGCATTTCTCCCGATAAACCTCATTCAGGAATTCAAAGAACAGGCGATCACCGCATACTACTGCTATAAAATTGATCAGTTTCTGTGTCGCCAGATCCGAATTGCAAAACAGATTAACCAATTGATCATCCATACTCTGGAACCTGCGATTCAGATACTGGAAAGTGCTGATCACCCGGCGTTCCGTCTTCATACCGAATATATTCTCTTCAATGCAGCGAGTCCGTACCTCTTTCGGGGATAATCCGCTTTGGTACAGCTGAACCAGTTTCCTGAACTCCGAAAACCACGGGCTTTCACTCATGATCCCAGCACTGTAATGATCAATTCGTCTTGTGTCCATCTTAAAACTCCTGTTATCAGATATATTGCTGAACCGCATTCCTGATTGCAACCGCTCTCTTCACGATCTCTTCCATCAAATACGGGTAATTATCCTGCTTACTGAAATTCAGGCCCGGAATGCAGGTATGAATACTGGCCGCCTTCTTGTCATCCAGCCGCTGCCATTCCAGCTCATATCCGACTGCCGCATCGAAATCAGCCTTACTTTCATAAATATGATCATACAATTCCTTATTATCCGGAATGTATAATCCTACTCGGATAAAATGCTTTATATTCACCAGTTCAATGGAAACATAACATTGAGATGAGCCTACCGCAATATTATACCAGTGATCCTTGGTTGCCTTATGTTTATTAAATGGTTTTCCGTGCTGATCAATATAATCATTCAACTGAGACCAGAATTCCACTCGACTGCTTTCTGTTTTGTTCATATCCCCGTTTTTAGCCAGACTCTTTACGGTTTTTACAAAATCATTCGGCTGCTGAACAATCTGGAATTGAGGTGCCGGATCAGAATCGCCGATTTTATAAGCATGGATCTCAATAAGAAAGAAGGAAAGCGCATCATCCGTATGCAGATTCAGCCACTCAATTGCACTGGCATGTTCCTGCTTTGCTTCGGCAACAATCCAGACTACTACAGCCGCATCCAAACCAGATGCGTAAGTGATCAGTTTTCCCAGATGATCATGATTCGTCTGCTCCAACTGATTCTCGATCAGCACGGTTTTCCCGGTGATCTCGTCTTTGCAGAGAATATCACAGCGATAATTACCAACGAATTTCTCTGTTTCAATATCCGTCAGGCTCAACCCCAACGTATCCCCCAGTTCCTGTATATTGCTTTCAGACGCAAGCCACTTGGAAAAATCATATTGTTCGTGCGCCCAAATCTTTCGGATATCCACTTCCTGTAATTTACCCAACTTCATTAACAGCACCCCTACATTTTTAACATAGAATCTGCCTTGATTCAGTCTTCCCCCAGCACATCATCCAACGCTTCTTCCAGGTACCCGGCATACGCCTCTCTCACATACTCCGGTGCCAGGATGCTCATCTTCCCCACATACTGGAACACCCAGGCATAGAACGTCGTGCTCAGAGATACCGGCACAGTCACGGTAAAATGTTTCCTGCCGGGTTTGATCTCGATTCCATCCCCGAACCGGTCGATGACCTGGTCCAGGATCTCCATGCTGCATCGCAGCGTCACCTTTTCTTCCTGTCCGCCGTACATCCGGAAGACCTTGTCCGTATAATCCCGGATATCGAAACCTTCCGGTTCCGGCACCCGCTTGTTCGGCAGCTGCCTGGGGACCTCCATCCGGTCGATCCGGAAGACCGTGATCTTATTACGTTTGTCCGACCAGCCTACCAGGTAATACCGGTCATCATTCCAGACCGTGGCATAGGGGGAGACCACATACCATTCCTCTTCCGTCCCCTTGTGCTTCACGACCTGTTCCTTCTCCGTGTTGTATTCCAGGTACCGGAACCGGATCTTCCGGTTCCGGTCTATCGCCCTGCGGATCTCCTGCACGGCGTAAATCATATTCTTATTTTTCGCCTTGACATGTTCCGACACCAGGATCTGGGGCTTCAGTTCCTGCACATGGGAAGGCCCCGCCATCGCTGACAGCTCGGCAACCAGTTCCTCGCTCCGTTTCTGCGGAATAAACCGGGCGGCGCTCACCGCATCCACCAGGATCTGCAGGTCCGGCATGGACAGTTTCCGGCCCATCCAGGCATACTTGGTAAACATGCCTTCCGTTTCCTGGACGGCAATGTCATAACCACAGTTATTCAGGGACTGGACATCCCTGCGCAGGGTCCGGATGGAACAGTCCAGCCCCTCTGCCTCCAGCGCAGCGCGAAGATCCCCGGTTGTCAGCCAGGTTTCGTCATCTGAACGCTCCTGCAGTGTCTTTAACAGCACCAGGAGCCGGTCTTTCATCGGCATAAAGCATATTCCTCTTTCATCGAACTGAAAACCGATATATTATATCATGCCCGCCTGAAAACTGTCTACTGGAAACTCCTGCCAAAAACGGAAGGGGTAACGGTCTGTCAATAAATGGTAAATTCCAACAGAAAAGACTGCAGCCTCCGGGCTGCAGTCTGTCACTCTTTCTTTTCCCTTTTTTTCTTTTACGCCTGCACGGTATCCTTCCCGTCCCGCCATTCCGCATAGGCCTTCAGTTCCGGCTCGGAGAGTTTCAGGGCCAGGCCCAGGACAGCAATGTCATCCACGATGCCGACGATCGGGATGGAGTCGCTGATCAGGTCCTTCTTCTTGAGCAGGTAGATGACCGCGCCCACCAGGCAGGCGATGACCTTGGGGGATACTTCCGTATACTCCTTCTGGATCCATGCCTTGACCATGGAGATCATCAGGGGCAGGTCCGCCAGGGTGCTGCCGATGGCCGGTACTTCCTTCAGTTTCTCTTCCAGCTGGAGGAGGATTTCATCCACCTTGGAGGGGTTCTGGATCACCTCTTCGGCTTCCTCCACGCCTTTGTCCAGCAGTTCCCGGGCCTGTTCCATGTTCATTTCCATTATTGTGCCTCCTTTGTTTGTCTGTGCTTATTTGTTTGTCTTTGCACGCTGTTGTATGGTAGAATTATACATCATCTGAGCGAATAAGTGAAAGAGGTTTTTATATGGACGATCAATCTTCCCTCCTCCTTGAGATCCGGGTGGCCTGCGGGGAAGCGCTTTCCGTGAAGGGCCGGCAGATGTCCGTTGTTATGATCCCCTTTACGGGGGTGTCCGAAGGGCCTTACTTCTTCGGGAAGACCCTGGGCACCGGGGTGGATACCCAGAAGATCGGGAAGGACGGCAGCTTCCTTTTGTCCGCCCGGTATATGCTGGAAGGCGAGGACTGCGAAGGGAACGCCTGCCGGATCTTTATCGAGAACCAGGGAAACGAGCAGGAAGGGTTCGTGCCCCGGATCGTGACGGACAGCCCGGTGCTGAAACACTGGGAGGAGGCGGAACTGGTTTCCACCATTGAGGGGATCCCCGGCGGGGTCATGGTGCGGATTTATCTGAAAGACTGAGCGGGAACGGATTGCCCCGGCACGGCGTGCCGGGGCTTTTGTTGTGTTTGGGGTTTTTGTTTCGCTGGAAGGGCGTTTTTTGTCCATGCGGAGCGGCTGTCAATATGCGGCAGCGGCGGAAAAAAATTTTCCCTGACCCGGACACGCCGTGTCCGGGTCCTTCTTCCCTTTTGCTTCAAGGGCTTCCGGGTTTTCCACAGGCCGGCTGTGGATTATTTTCTGTCTGTGGATAACTCATGCAGGCGTTGATCTGTAAGGCGCAGGACCGTTTTTCCGTTTCCGGCATTTTCCCCAAAACCGGACACGCCGTGTCCGGGTCATTTGGTTCCCGTTCGGATATGCTCTTTCCGAAAACAGCATCCCGGATGCCCGGGGCACGGAAAGGAAGCATGGGAAATGGAATGGTTCAAGTTCAGGATGAGCTGGGAAGAGCCGTTGATGATGCTCTCGGATGACGAGATCGGCAGGGTGATGAGGGCGGTGCTCACGTATATTGGAACGGAAGAGGAACAGAAAACAGGCGACCGGGGAGACCTCGTCTTTTGTATGATCAGGCAGACGCTGAGGGAGGATCTGAGCCAGTACAGGCAAAAAGCGGAGAAGAAAGAGCTGCTGCGGGAAAAACGCAGCGCCGCCGGAAGGAAAAGCGGCGAAACAAGGCGCGCGCGTTCAACAAAAAAGGAAAGTGTTCAGCATGTGTTCAACGACGCGGACACCACTGAACAAGTGTTCAGCGATGTTCAGGTTTGTTCGGATCTGTTCGGTAAGAATAAAGAATATAAGAATACAGAATATCAGAATACAGAAACCAGATATTCAGAAAAAGAAGAAGAAACAGAGGGAAAAGGAGACGACGGGGGGAGCAGTTCCGTGCCGCCGCCGGCGGCCACGGAACTGCCTGTCATTGGGATCCCGCTGCTGGGCGGCAAGGAACACCCGGTCTACCGGAAAGATATCGATGAGTATGTTTCCCTGTACCCGGACATCAACGTAGAGCAGGAACTGCGGAACATGCGGGGCTGGTGCCTGGCCAACCCCACGCGGCGAAAAACCAGGAAGGGGGTCCGGACGTTTATCAACAGCTGGCTGAAGAAAAGCCAGCAGGAAGCCGCCCTGCGGCAGGAGGTTCCGGAGAACCCGTTCCTGGCCTATGCCCGGGGAGAAAAAACGTTTGGAGATCTGGCGCTATGAACGAGAACGAAACCGCGAAGATCCTGTCGGTTATTTCAGAGATGTACCCGTCCTTCCGGAAGGACCGGAATATTAAAGCGACCGGCGCCGTATGGCAGAAGATCTTCGAGCATACGCCCTACGCGGCGGTGGAGCAGGCCCTGATGGCCTACATCGCCACGGACACGAAGGGCTTTCCGCCGGTGCCGGGGGCGATCAACGAAAGGATTATGCAGGCCAGGGAGCTGAGCGGGCTCACGGAGAACGACGCCTGGATCCTGGTGCTCAGGGCGGTGAGCCGGGGGATCTACAACAGCGGGGAGGAATTCGCGAAGCTCCCGGCGGAAGTGCAGCGGATCGTGGGGCATCCCGCCCAGCTGCACGAGTGGGCCCTGCTGGACGCGGGCGAGGTGAACACGGTGATCGCCAGCGCCTTCCGGCGGTCCTGGCGGGCCCGGAAAGAGCTGGAGAAGGCCCTGGGCGTGGCGGCGGCGCCGCTGCTGGAGGAAGGAAAAAAGAGTGAAAAGGGGGCTTGCTTTTTGGATAAAAGCACAATATAATTGTGCTTGCAGGATGAAAAGGTTAATTGTTTAGTGTTTTTGAGTGAAAAAGAAGGAGCAGAACCATGGAACAGGCGGTAAGGGAATACAGCGACTGGATTGAGGAAGAAGAGCCTGGAAAGGACCCGGTGGAAGAGATGCTGCGGACCCGGGCGGACGAGGCCCGGAGCCCGGTGCAGACCTGGCTGATGCCGGTGGTGGACGATATCGACCGGTGCATCCGGGAGCGGTACTACACCCGGATCCTGCAGGTGATGAACGACAAGCTGGTGGAGGGCGAACTGAGCCTGCTGCTGGGCAAAGCCGTGGTGTCGGAGCGGATCACGGCCCGGGAGATGGAGATCGGGGGGATCTCCTGCTGGCGGGTGAACCGGACGGACTTCCTGGCGGACATCGACGTGACCGCGGGCCTGACGGTGGAGGAAAAGGGAAAGGACGTTTCCGGGCGGTTCGGGTTCTGCCTGGGGCTGTGGTTCTGCACGGAGGACGGGTTTGAGTTCGAGGTGCAGGAGCTGCACCTGCTCAAGGACCGGCCGGAGCGGAGCTTCTGGAAGCTGGACCGGCACCTGGTGCCGATCCTGCGGGACGACGAGATCGAGGCCGGGGCGGAACGGATGTGGGAGAACCTGCTGCCGGACGTGAAGGAGATCAAAGAGCGGACCGCCCGGGCCTTGGCGGAGCGGCTGGGGCTGGAGGTGCGCGAGATGAACCTGCACTGCCAGAACCATACCCGGAGCATCCTCTTTTTCCGGGACGGGAACGTGTTTGTGCAGGAGGAGAAGATCACCGGGGAGACGGAGTTTCCCCTGCCGGTGTCCCGGCCGGTGGCGGCGAAGACGATCGTCATCAACAAGGCGGCCCGGTCGGAATGCCGGGACCTGGACATCCTGCACGAGTGCATCCACTATGAATGGCACCTGCTGTTCTACCGGCTGCAGAAGCTGATGAGCACCAGCGCCCAGGAGGTCCGCTATACCCCGGTGCGGAACACCATCGGGCGGCCCAACGCCGATCCCCTCCGCTTTATGGAGCACCAGGCCCGGGGCGGGAGCATCGCCCTGCTGCTGCCCCAGAACCAGATCCGGCCCAAGGCCTGGCGGCTGTTCCAGAAGGCCAGCACCAGCCCCTCCGTGAACGGATACCTGAACCATCCCGGGTTCCGGTGGGACCGGGTGATCCGCCGCCTGGCGGACGAATACGGCGTGCCCCGCACGACCCTGCGGCGCCGGCTGGTGCAGCTGGGGCATCCCGCCGCCAAGGGCGCGGTGAACTTTATCGACGGGCGGTATATCACCCCCTTCGCCTTTACGGAAGAGCACTCCCCTGAAGGGCAGGCCACGCTGGTCATCGGGCGGAAGGCGCTGGCGGACCTTTATCACCGGAGCGGCGAGTTCCGCCAGCTGATGAGCCGGGGGGATTTCGTCTACGCGGACGGGCATGTGTGCCTGGTGGATCCCCAGTTCCTGAAGAGTACGAAGGAAGGGGCCCGGCTGACCCCCTGGGCCAACGCCCACGCGGACGCCTGCTGCCTGCGGTTTGAAAAGGTCTGGCTGAAGGAGAACGAGGAATCCGTCTGGCTGTTCGGCACGCTGAACAGCAATGAGGACTATGTGCGGGAATACGACCGGTTCCTGGACCGGCGGCTGAGCCTGACCGCCCGGGAGCGGCTGGCACGGCGGAACCGGCTGATGGCCTCCATGCCCTGCGCCTTCCCGGACGCCCTGGTCTACCTGATGGAAAACCGGGACGAGAGCCGGATCTCGGTGGAAGACCTGGCCGCCCAGGCCCAGGTCTCCACCCGGACGATCCAGCGCTACCGGAACAACGAAAACTCCCGGTATGAACCGGACGTCGTGGTGGCGATCTGCATCGCGCTGCACCTGCCGCCCTGGCTGTCCCGGCTGATGCTGGACAAGGCCGGGTTCTCGGTGAAGAGCTACGGGCCCCGGGGGCATTACGGGGAGATCCTGGACTGCTGCTTTATGGATACGATCCCGGAAGTGCAGGAATACCTGAAGAGCGCGGGGTATCCGGAATTACGATTACAGGAATCGTAATTCCAATTCATAATTCATAATGATGATTGACTTATAATTATTATATAATTATAATATAATTGAGCACGAGAGAAGTGAATTGTATGCTGACTTTTGAGTGGGATGAGAATAAGAACAGGATTAACCAATCCAAACATAAGATTTCTTTTGAAGAAGCTGAAACCGTATTTTACGATGAACGTGCTCTTTTGATCAATGATCCTGATCATTCTCTGGAAGAAGAAAGATTCATCATTCTTGGGATGAGTATCAGGGCAAATCTTTTGATCGTATGCCACTGCTGCCGGTCAGAGGAAAACATCATCCGGATCATCTCCGCCCGAAAAGCAACGAAGACCGAATCCTCCTACTATGGCTGAGAGGTGAAAGAAAATGAGAAAAGAATATGATTTCTCCAACGCAAAGACAAACCCGTATGCAAAAAAACTGAAAAGCCAGATCACAATCAACCTGGATGTGGAGACGATCAATTATTTCAAGGAACAGGCGGCCAGCAGCGGCATTCCCTATCAGACGCTGATCAACCTGTATCTGGGGGACTGCGCAAAAAACAGGCGGGAATTAAAACTGGCGTGGAAATAATTCAATCATATGGAACTTGCTGGACAGTGCGAACGTCCTGTATAATGAAAACAGATTTGAAAGGAGTTTTCATTATGCGTAGGATTGTTGCACTGTTTTTTGTTCTGGTTATGGTCCTGGGGATCTCTTCCGCCCTGGCGGAGCAGACGATCACCGTGAACGGGAGCGGCGAAACGCTGGTGACCGCCGATACGGCGGTGGTGTCCGTGGGCGTGAACGTGCGGAAAAAGGACGCGCTGGAAGCCCAGGCCGCGGCCAACGAAGTCATCGCCTCCATCCGGACGGTGCTGACCGAAGCCGGCCTGAAGGAAGAGGACATCAGCACCGGGTATATCAACCTGTATGCCGTGTATGACTATTCCAAGGATGTGGAGGAGATCGTCGCCTACAACGCGAACAGCAGCCTGGCCATCAAGGTGACGGACATGGGCCGGGTTGGCGAGGTCATCGACATGGCCTTCGGCGCCGGGGCGAACACCCTGGACGGGGTCAGCTTCTCCGTGACGGACGATACCGAGGCCCGGAAGGAAGCCCTGAAGGCCGCGGTGGAGGACGCGAAGGGAAAGGCGGCCATCCTGGCGGAAGCCGCCGGGCTGGGTGAAATCGAAATCGTGAGCATCGAGGAAGGCTCCGTATTCAGCTATGACAGCGGCGTGAACAACTTCTCCCGGAAGGTTGCCGGGGAGGAAGCCGCAACCGATTCGCCCACGGTGGTGCAGGCCGCGAAGATCTGCGTCAGCGCCGGCGTGATCGTGACCTTCCGGGTGAAATAAAAAAATTTTGCCCGGGGGTGACACGGCGTGTCCGGTCCCGGAAACCCTTGCGGCGCAAGGACTCCCGGGTTTCAGCCCCTGGTTTTTCCGTTTTCCCCGTTTCGGAAGAATTGCCGGAAGCGTTGATCTGCAACGCTTCCGGCTTTTTCTGTTTTGCCGGCGGTTTCCCAAAACAGACACGCCGTGTCCGGGTGTTTTCTCCCCTTGTGCGGTACGCTGGGAGCAGCAAAGGAGGAAACGCCATGACAACGAAAAGCATCGACCCGGATTTCTATGACAGCGGGTGCATCTCCCTGATCGAGGCCATCGTCCGGCAGGCGGCGCGGGATTATCTCTTTGCGGCCCGGAGGCGGAAAAACCGGCGGGCGGCCGCGCGGATGCGGGAGGCGGCCGGGTTCTTCCGGTCGGATTATTTCCGGCGGCTCACCGGGACGGACGGGGAATTGATCCTGAAGCGGATACAGAAGGAGGCGGAACGGAAATGACGGCAAAAGAATACCTGGAGCGGCCGGAGGCCATCGCGCGGGAAATCCGGCGGAAGCACGGGCGGATTGATACGCTGCGGCGGCTGGCCGCGCGCTTCGGAAAGCAGCTGAACGACGTGCGGGTGCAGGAGACCCCGGACCCGACCCGGATGCAGGGCTTCCTGGCCGACGCCGCGGACGAGGAACGGGAGATCGCCCTGCTGGAGGAAAAGCTGCAGGAAGCCCTGTGCGACAGCGCCCGGCTCATCGCCCGGCTGCCCAGCGAAGAGATGGCCCGGATCCTGGAAAGGCGGTACCTGGACCGGTGGTCCTGGGAGGAGATCATCGAAGAAACGGACCTGAGCCGGACCCAGGTCTTTGAGCGGCACCGGACGGCGCTGGATATCCTGACCCCGGCGCCGGAGGTCGAGGAGGAGAACTGGTAAAAAAACCAGTGGATTTGTCCGGGAATTGGGGTATAATGGAAAAACAGAAGAAAACGTTTTGATATGAAAGGAGCCGCCTATGTCTGAAGCTTTCCGGCCCAATCCTTTCCGCCTGGCCTTCGGCCTGATGCGCCTGCCGAAGAACCCGGACGGGAGCATTGACATACCCCAGGTGTGCGAGATGACCGACCGGTTCATCGCCGCCGGCGGGACCTATTTTGACACCGCCTACGTGTATGACGGGGGCGACAGCGAAAAAGCCTTCAAAGCCGCGGTAGCGTACCGGTATCCCCGGGAGGCCTATACCGTGGCCACGAAGCTGAACGCGGCCATGGGCGCCACGGATGAGAAGAGCGCCAAGGACGAGTTCCGCGTCAGCCTGGAGCGGACGGGCGCGGGGTATTTCGACTATTACCTGCTCCACGCGATGCAGATCTCCACGTATCAGAAATACGACGAATACGGCCTGTGGGACTTTGTGAAGGAACAGAAGGCAAAGGGCCTGATCAAACACTGGGGCTTCAGCTTCCACGCCACGCCGGACCTGCTGGAGAAACTGCTGGACGAGCACCCGGACGCGGAGTTTGTGCAGCTGCAGATCAACTACGCGGACTGGGAGAACCCGGGAGTCGCCTCCCGGCGCAACTGGGAGATCTGCCGGGAGCGGGGCAAGCCGGTGATGATCATGGAACCGGTGAAGGGCGGCATCCTGGCCGATCCCATCCCCGCGGTGCGGGAGGTCTTTGACGCCTGCGGCGCGGACGCCAGCTACGCCAGCTGGGCCCTGCGCTTCGCGGCGGGGCTGGAAGGGATCCACGCCGTGCTCAGCGGCATGAGCAACGTGGCCCAGATGGAGGACAACCTGAAAACCTTCCGGGATTTCCGGCCGCTGGACGACAGGGAAATGGAACTGATCCACCGGGCCCAGAAGGCCCTGGACGCGGACAAGTCCATTCCCTGCACCGCCTGCCACTACTGCACGAAAGGCTGTCCCATGGAGATCCCGATTCCGGAGATTTTCAACGTCATCAACCGGCGGAAGGGCAGCCCGGAATTCCGGACGATCCGGGAATACGGCATCGTGACGGCGGGCCGGGGCAAGGCCGGCGACTGCGTTGCCTGCGGCCAGTGCGAGCGGGTGTGCCCCCAGGGGCTGAAGATTATCAGCCTGCTGAGAGAGTGCAAAGCGGCGCTGGAGAAATAAGAACAAAAAAGCGGACCGGGGAGACGGTTCTTTGGGGCCATCTCTCCGGTCCGTTTTGATTTCGGTTCTGTTATCGCCTGATATTCCGTTTTTCCTTTTGTCTGCGCTTTTCCTCGTACATCTGCTGGTCGGCGCGGCTGAGGACATGGTCCACGGTGCGGTCCACGGCCGGGTTGTATTCGGCGATGCCCTTGGCCACGGAGATCTTTTCCCAGGGGTTCTTCGCGATGGCGTTATAGGCGTCGACCTTTACGTCGAATTCCTTGAGCAGGTCATACCGGTTCTCATGATCGTGGCCGGAGAGCAGGGCCGCAAACTCGTCGCCGCCCAGGCGGAACACCGGGCTGTGGGCGAAGACCCGGCAGATCATACTGCAGGCTTTCTGCAGATAGATATCGCCGAACTCGTGGCCGTATTTGTCGTTGATGACCTTGAGATCGTTGCAGTCGAACATGACGAGGCTGAAGACCGGCTTTTTGTCCGTCTCCGCTTCCCGGATGGTTTTGTCCATGCGGGCGGCGGAGATATCGAAGGCCGCCTTGTTCTTGACCCGGGTCAGGGCGTCGGTGTAAGCCTTGCTGTTCAGGTCGCTGATATACAGCTTCACATGGTCCCGCATCTCCAGGAAGGAGCGGGTCAGCTGGCCGACCTCGTCCTTCCTGTTATAGTCCAGCTTCACGTCGTATTCCCCGGCGGAAAGGTGCTCGGCGGCCTTGGACAGCTGGCGGAGCGGCTTGGTCAGGCGGGAAACGACCAGGGCGGTAAACACGGCAAAGGCCGCCATGATGCCCACGGCGATGAGGATGATGCGGGTCATGATCTCCCGCCAGGAAGCGTTGATTTCGCTGTCCGGGGCCACGACGATCAGCTTCATGCCGTCGGACAGGGTGGAATAGGCGAACTTTCTGTCCGCGCCGGTGGGATCCCGGAAGGCGATGAGCTCGCTGCCGGAATTCTCCCGTTTGAGGAGCTCCTGCTGTTCCGGAGAGACAAGGTTCCCCAGGTTCTTGCCGGCCTTCTGATAGGGATGGGCCAGCACGGTGCCGTCCTCCGACAGGATGCCGGCGTAGCCGGTGTCGTAGACCCTGACCGCGCTGACCTTCTCCTGCATAACCTCAAAGAGGATATCCATGCCCAGCACGCCGATGAGCTTGTTGGCCTTGTAGACGGGGGCCACATAGGATACGGTCAGGGCATCGTCCAGGTAATGGGCCTTGCAGGGTCCCACCCAGGTGGGGCTGCCCCGGCGGATGGGCGTATAGTACCAGCTGTTATGTTCGGTATCCTCCGGATCCAGGTCCCGGGCGTCCAGGGGCGTCTGTTCCATGAAGCCGGTCTCCCCGAACCGGGACCAGAAAAAGCCGTGTTCCTTTTCGCTGACGTCCGCGGCGATGCAGTAGTAATAGGTCACAACGCCGCTGGTATGGTTGGCGACGGAGGAAAAGGCCTCCCGAACATCGTCGCAGTGGCCGGCCAGGTATGTATCCATGCGGGCGGTCTGGCCCCTGGTGCGGGGTTCCCCGGCGGCGGAACCCGCCACACCGCATTCCACCAGCGTGACCGGATCCAGCAGGTCGGTGGCGAAATGGGCCACCATTTCCACGGACTGGCGGACGCTGGCCAGGTATTCGTCCAGCTCCTCCTGTACGTTCCGGGCGATCAGGTTCAATTCCTCCGCGGAGCTGCGGCGGCTCTCGTCCCTGACGTACACATAGGTGACCGCACCAGAAGCAAGCACGCTGGCCAGGATGGCTGCCACCGTGATTGCGACAATCCTCGTTCTGATCGAATGCATACGTCTGTTTCCTCTGTCCGCCCGGCGGGCGTTTTTTATTTCAGGGTTATTTTCCTGAAAACAGGCTGGCTGGAACCGTTCCAGGCGGTTTCAAAATGGCCGACCCGCTCCGAGGTCACATAGAGATGGGTGTGGGAGAAAAGCGGGATCCAGGAGGCGTCCTCCCGGATGATCTTCCGCTCCAGGGCGGCGTATTCCTTCATCCGCTCCTCCTCATCCAGGATGGCCCGGGCGTCCTGCACCCGTTTGATGACTTCCCTGTCCGGATAGTTCAGGCTCCGGTAGGCGGTGTTGTCCTCGCTGCCGAAGAAGGTATAGATGAAATTGTCCGGATCGTTGTAGTCCGCGGACCAGTTGGCCGTGTAGCAGGTGGCGGCGCCGGTGGTCCGCCTCTCCATGAACTCGCTCTCCGGCAGGACATTGATCGTGGCCTTGACGCCGATCTTTTTCCACATGGAGGCGGCGACGGTCATCAGGTCCCGGACGGTGCGGCCGGCGGAGGCGTTCACCTGGATTTCCAGATCAAAGCCGCTGGGATAGCCGGCCTCCGCCAGCAGCGTCACGGCGCCGGCGGGATCGTATTCAATGGGTTCCAGGTCCGGGTTGTAGCCCTTCAGGGCGTGGGGAAAGATGCCGTTTTCCACGGTTCCCCGGCCGGCATACAGGGCGTCCAGGATCATCTGGCGGTCCAGGGACATCTGCAGGGCCCGGCGGACCCGGACGTCGTTCAGGGGCTCCGCGGCCTGGTTCAGGGCGATGTAGGAGATGTCCACCTGGAGGGCGGTATGGAGCCGTTTCCGGTAGAGATCCCCGTGGACGAAGTATTCCGCTTCGTCCCCCAGCTTGTTCAGGTCCAGGATATCCAGCTCGCCCCGCTCAAACATGAGGCGCTGTTCCACTTCGTCGGTGACGTAATACAGCTCGATGCCGTCCACACCGGGGGCGCCCTGCCAGCAGTCCGGATTCGCCCGCAGGACCATGCCTTCGCCGGGGGTCCAGCTGTCCAGGATAAAGGGGCCCGTGCCGACGGTCTTCGCCGGATCCTTTCCGAAGGCGTCCCCCGCCGCGGTGACGCTCTTCTCGCTGAGGATGGAGGCCGGCGGCATGGACAGGGAAGCCAGGAAGGCGGGGAACGGCGCTTCCAGCGTGATGGAGAAGGTATGGTCCCCCAGGTCGGTGAAGCCGGCCAGGCGGTCGGTCTGCCGGCTTTCCAGCAGGTCCGCGCCGACGATGCCTTCGGCGATCTCGCGGCAGCGGCTGCGGGGGTGGGTCAGCATGCGCATGAGGGTGTATTCCACGTCCGAGGCGGTGAGCAGCTGCCCGTTGGAGAACTTGACCCCATCCCGCAGGCGGAAGGTATACTTCAGCCCGTCGTCGGAAACGGTCCAGCTTTCCGCCAGGGAGGGCACGATCTTCGTGTTGCCCTTTCCGTCGGTCTGGGTTTCCACCAGGCGGTCAAAGACGTTCAGGGCTACGGCGTAGTGGATGTTTGTACACTGGAAGTCCACGGTGTCCGGTTCCTCGTCCACCACCCGCAGATACCAGGAGCGGTTCGACACCGGCTCCATCGTGACCGGAGCGGCTTTTTTCCCGGCGCAGGAAGTGAGCAGGCAGGCGCACAGAAGCAGCGCTGCCAGCAGCAGTGCTCTGGTCGTCAACCGGGTACGCCGTCGGATCATTCGGCCGCTCCTTCCGTGGTTCTGTGTGTTCCTTTTTCTATGTCGTGTAAATTATTCTACCATATAATCCCATGCAGGGCAACCGGGAAAAAGTGGACTTTTGCCGCCCGATATGATAAATTGATGATCAGCGGAAAGCGAAAAAGCAAAAGAGGTGCGTGTGTCCATGAATCTGCAGGGATTGTCCGCGGGCGCCGTGGAGGAGAGCCGGCGGAAGTACGGTTCCAACGCGCTGACGCGGATCCCGCCTACGCCGCTGTGGAAGCGGATCCTGGAAGGGTTTAAGGATCCGATGATCTCCATCCTGTGCGTGGCGCTGGTGATCCAGGTGATTCTGTTCGTGCTGGGACGGAACTGCCTGAACGTGATGCCGGACGTGGACGCGCAGTGGTATGAACCCGTGGGCGTGCTGGTCGCCATCCTGATCGCCAACGGCGTGGCCTCCGTGTCCGAAAGCCGGCAGGAGGGCAAGGCCTCCGCCCTGAAGGCGGAAGAGGAAGCCAAGGAAACGGCCAAGGTGGTCCGGGACGGCGCGCTGCAGGAGATCCACCTGAACGACGTGGTGGTGGGCGACATCCTGTATATCCAGGCCGGGGACAAGATCGCCGCCGACGGCGAGATGATCGAGGGCCGGCTGAAGGTGGACCAGGCCACGCTCAACGGCGAGACCGAGGAAGCCACCAAGATCCCGCCGGACGGGCAGCCGGGCTACGATCCCCGGGACCTGCTGAACAAACATTACCTTTACCGCGGCACGGTGGTGGTCGGCGGCGAGGGCTACGCGGAAGTGGCCGAGGTCGGCGACAAGACCCTCTTCGGCGAACTGGCGCTGGAGGTGCAGGAGACCACCCGCAAGACGCCGCTGCAGGTGAAGCTGGCGAAGCTGGCCAACCAGATCTCCTCCTTCGGTTATTTCGGCGCGGCGGCGATCATCGTGGGCGTCATGCTGCGGACGATCCTGGGCGGCGACCCGCCGGAGAACTTCGCCGAATGGATGGAACTGGTCATCAACGCGGTCACCGTGGCAGTGACGATCATCGTGTGCGCGGTGCCGGAAGGCCTGCCCATGCTGACCTCGATCCTGCTGAGCTACCAGAGCCTGCGCATGGCGAAGGACAACGTGCTGGTGCGGAAGATCAACGGCCTGGAGACCGCCGGGAGCCTGAGCATCCTCTTCAGCGACAAGACGGGAACGATCACCGAAGGGCGGCTGTCCGTGGTGGAGATCGCCACCGGCGGCGGCCGGACCTGGAGCCGGCTGCAGCTGGGGGACATCGGCCCCGGGCTGATGGACGAGCTGGTGATCGGCGTGGGCGTGAACAACGGCGCCACCGCCTCGGACGGGAACATCATCGGCGGCAACAGCACGGACCGGGCCCTGATGGCCTTCATGGCGGACTGCCGGGTGACGGACAGGATCGCCGAAACCGAGGTCCGGCATTTCGAGGCCTTCAATTCCACACGGAAGAGTTCCAGCGTCACCGTCCTGAAGGACGGCAAGGAAGCGACCTATATCAAGGGCGCCCCGGAAAAGATCCTGGAGCGCTGCACCTCATACCTGGATGAAAACGGGCAGGTCCGGCCCCTTTCCGGCGCCGGCGGCCTGACGGAATACATCAGCGGCCAGGCCGCGCGGAGCATGCGCATGCTGGCCGTGGCCCGGGTGGCCGGCGCGGATCCCGACGCGGAAGGCCTGACCCTGGTGTGCGTGCTGTCCATCCGGGACAACGTCCGGAAGGAAGCCGCCGACGCCATCCGAGAGGTCCAGGGCGCCGGCATCCAGGTGGTCATGGTCACCGGGGACCGGAAGGAGACCGCCGTGGCCATCGCCACGGAGGCGGGCCTGCTGAAGGATCCGGAGGACGTGGCCCTGACCAGCGCCGAGATGGCCGCCATGGGCGACGAGGAGCTCAGGGCCGTGCTGCCCCGGCTGCGGGTGGTGGCAAGGGCGCTGCCCACGGACAAGAGCCGCCTGGTCCGGGTAAGCCAGGAACTGGACATGGTGGTCGGTATGACCGGCGACGGCGTGAACGACTCCCCCGCCCTGAAGAAGGCGGACGTGGGCTTCGCCATGGGCTCCGGCACGGAGGTGGCCAAGGAGGCCGGGGACATCACGATCCTGGACGACAACTTCTCCTCCATCGAGAAGGCGATCCTCTACGGTCGGACCATGTTCCGCAGCATCCGCAAGTTCCTGATCTTCCAGCTGACGGTCAACGTGGCGGCGGTGTGCACCTGCTTCCTGGCGGCGCTGCTGGGCGAGAACATGATCATGACCGTGATCCAGCTGCTGCTGGTGAACCTGGCCATGGACACCCTGGCGGCCATCGCCTTCGGCAGCGAGCCCGCCCTGAAGGAATACATGCAGGCCAAACCCATCCCGCGGCAGGAAAGCATCGTGACCAGGCAGATGCTGGTGAAGATCCTGCTGGCCGCGGGGCTGATCACCGCCTCCTGCCTGGTGATCCGCTTTGTCCAGCCCTTCATTCTGAACCTCTTCGGCCAGGGCGCCCTGTATACCGCCAGCACCCGGCTGCATGACCCCCAGCGGGCCGCCATGGGCACCTACCTGAACTCCGCGGTCTTCGCCACCTTCATGATGGCGATCACCTTCAACGGGTTCAACGCCCGGACCGAGCATATGAATATCCTCAGGCATATTGAAAAGAACCGGAGCTTCCGCCTGGTCATGGGCGCCATCTTCCTGCTCCAGTTCGTGTTCGTCACCTTCGGCGGCAGCGTGCTCCACGTGACGCCCCTGAACGTCACCACCTGGCTGACCTGCCTGGCGGTGGCCTTCCTGGTCATCCCCGCGGACATGCTCCGCAAGGCGGTCGTCAGAAGGAGGCAGTGAGCCCCATGTACAGCAGCAGGAAAAAAGGCCTCCGCCTCTCCTTCAACGCGCCGGTGACGCTGGTCTTTTCTGCCCTGTGCGTGATCGCCTGCCTGATCATCCGGCAGGAGGGAAACAGCGCGGTCCGGGCGGTGTTCAGCGTATACCGGGCGCCGCTGGACGACCCGCTGACCTGGGTCCGCTGCGTGACCTATGTGCTGGGCCACGCGGGCTGGGACCACCTGATCGGCAACCTGATGTTCATCCTGCTCCTGGGGCCGATGGTCGAGGAGCATTACGGGTCGAAGAACACCCTGATCGTCATCCTGGCCACGGCGGTGATCACGGGGATCATCAACATGGCCTTCTTCCCCCGGGTGTCGCTGCTGGGCGCCAGCGGCGTGGTCTTCGCCTTTATCCTGATCTCCTCCGTCACGGTGCGGGAGGACAACACCATCCCGGTGACCTTCATCCTGGTGGCGCTGCTGTACCTGGGCCGGGAGATCTACGACGGCGTCACCGTGAAGGACGACGTGTCCCAGATGGCGCACGTCATCGGCGGGGCCATCGGCTCGGTGCTGGGCTTCCTGCTGAGCAAAGCCGGAAAGAAAGACCGCTTCTGAAACGAAAAGGAACGTCCCTTCGTTTCATGAAAAAAGAAACGCGGGGGTTCCCCGCGTTTTTTTGCCTTACCTCACCGGTTCAGGCGGATGCGGCGGCGTTCTTCCGCCGCGGCGTATTCCTGTTTCTCCTCCAGGGTTTCCGGAATGAAGGACGGGATCCGGACGGGCTTGTCCTCGTCGTCGATGGCGACGAAGACCACATAGGCCCGGTTGATCAGCTCCCGGCTGCCGTCCAGGCGCTCCACCAGGCTGTCCACCCGGACCTCCAGGGAGGTGTTCCCGGTCCAGGTGACCACCGCCTCCTGGACGACGGTGTCGTTCAGGAAGGCCGGCTTGAGAAAGGTCAGGTTGTCGATGCACACGGTGGTGACCGCCTGGCCGGTATAGCGGCGGGCCGCCACCGCGCCGACCACGTCGATCCAGGCCATGATCTGGCCGCCGAAAAGCCGGGGGTTCGAATATCCGTTGCAGTGCTGGGGCATTACGATCTGTACGGTGGTGGTTTTCTCCGCCATGTCATTTCCCTCCGCGCGTCTGTCTTTTACCGGATTATACCGCATTTATTGAAAAAATGAAACGAAAAGAGGGGATTTGTTTCCGCAACCTCAGTCGGCGCGACTCCACACTGTGGAGCTCGCTTGCTTCGGTTGACCTCACCTCTGACGAGATTTCCGCCACCGGCGGTCGTCAGAGGTTCGCCCAGAATCAAAGATTCTGACAAATCCGCTTGTTCGCCTTTTCTTTCCCGGGGGCTTCCCGTATAATAAAACCGGAAAAACAAAGGACGGGAGCAGCGATGAAGGATATTCACGAGGACCGGTTTGAGGGCATGACCCGGGAGCAGCAGACCTGCTGCCTGACGGGCCACCGGATCATTCCGCCGGGGGAAGAGCAGAAGGTCTACACCCGGACCCGGTATATCCTGCAGAAGCTCATCTGGGAAAAGAACGTCCGGAACTTCGGCGTGGGCGGCGCAGTGGGCTTCGACATGATGGCCGCGGAATACCTGATCAACCTGAAGGCCCACCGGGCGCCCCAGATCCGGATCATCTCGGTGCTCCCCTATCCCGCCTGGCGGGAAACGGATGACTGGACGGACGAACTGCGGTGGCGGCAGGAGAAGATCCTCCGGGCCTGCGACAAGGTTGTGTATGTGAAACCTGAATATGAAAAAAACGTCTACCTGCTCCGGGACCGGAAGCTGGTAGACGGGTCCGCCTATTGCGTCAGTTACTGCAACCGACCGCGCACCGGCACGGCCTATACGGTGAGATATGCCCTGCAGCGCGGCCTGAAGGTTTTCAACGCCAGCAGTTTCGACGTCCGGAGCCTGAAGTGATCAGGGCCGGAAATCGTCCTCGGTGACGACGTCGTCGTCCTTCTCCCGGCCGATGCGCAGCAGGCCGACGATGCCCAGCACGCAGACCCCGGCGATGGCCAGGCGCTTGAGCCCCTCCCAGAGGAAGGGGAACATGAACATGGTGAAGACGCAGTAAAACGCGCCGAAGGCGAAACCGATGATGAAGATGAACTTGAAGATCATCCCCACGGATCCGCTGAGCACTTTCAGAATATCCTTGATCATAACTGTCAGTCCTTTTGCCTCATTCTTCCACCCTTGCCAGGAGGAATTCGCCGTTTTCCTTCAGCCACTGCTGGTGCTGCCGGTAATCCGGGAGCACTTTTTCAATCTCGGCGTAGAAGCGCTTTGAATGGTTCATGTGCTTCAGGTGGCACAGCTCGTGCACGACGATGGAATCGATGACCCCGTCGGGGGCCAGCATCAGCAGGCAGTTGAAATTCAGGTTCCCCTTGGCGGAGCAGCTGCCCCAGCGGGTCTTCTGGCAGCGGATGGCGATGCGCCCGGGCTTTACCCCGATCTGCGGCGCCCAGTAAGCCACCCGCTCCGGGAGGACCCGCTTCGCCTTCTTCTTCAGCTCCGCGATCTCCGCCCCTGTCAGCTTCCGCACGCCGGCCTTCGCCTGCTGCAGGGCCCGGGCCTTCTGCAGGTGCTTTTCCAGCCAGCGGCGGTGGGTTTCCAGGAAGCGCCGGATCTCCGCGTCCGAAGTCCGCAGGGGCGCCCGGATCTCCACCCGGCCGTCCCCTTTCACCTGCATGGACAGCGTCTTCCGCCTGGAGCGGATTACGATATATTCCATCTCAGTAAAACCTCAGCGCCGGGAAGGAAAGCACCATCATCCGATAGGCCTCGTTCACGTCTTCATAGAAGGTGGTTTTGAAATAGGGTTCCACGTCCGCGTTTTTCGGCGGGATCCATTCCGCCTCGGTGATCCGCTCCGTCATGGCGGTGACCGGCATCAGGGGCCGGCCGAAGAGATAGATGCCGTTGCGGATTTCCGCGTAGTCGGAGGCCTCCCGGGTCCGGACCTCATACTTGCCGGGCTGCCAGAACACGATGCGGTAGACCTCCAGGCCGGTCTGGTTGTCCTTGACCTGGCGGCTGGTGCCGGGAACGATCATATTGTCGATGCCGAACTGGCTGTACCAGCAGATGTCCCCGCCTTCGATCAGCACGGGCGAAGAAGTCGAAATGACGGCGTTGACGGAACCGATCCGGTTCCGCCCGGCGTCATAGAACTCATAGCCCCACCGCCCGGTTTCGCTCAGGCGGTATGTGATGATCTCCGTCATGTTTCCTTCTCCATGATCTTCTTCGCCACAGCGTCGTCATCATTGCTGCCGATCACTTCCGTGGCGGCGGCCTTCAGTTCATCCAGGGCCTTCTCCACGGCGTAGGCTTCGTCCGCAATCCGGAACATGCTCAGGTCGTTGACCGAATCCCCGAAGACCACCAGCTTCCTGAAGCCGTAATCTTCCTTCATCTTCAGGATTGCCTTGGCCTTGGTGCAGTTCCGGGGGCAGATCTCCACCCAGTATTCGTCCCAGTAGGTATCCTTCTGGAAAAGGGTCTCCCAGCAGTCATACTGCCGGACCCGTTCATAAAGGGGCCGGATCCGTTCCTTCTCGTCGATGAGGGTGACGTAGCCGGGCCGGCCGATAAACAGGCCTTCAAAGGAATCAACCGGTTTCATGCGGGGGTCGTCCGCATAGTAGTCCACGTATTTCTGAAACCCCGGGGTGTGCTTTCCCGGAAGGTAGGTCTTGACCATTTCCTCCCCGATGAAGCAGGAGACGAAGCCGAACTCCGGCAGCTCCGGCAGGAGGGTTTTGAGGAGGGCGATTTCCTCCTCGGTGAAGAGGGCTTTTTCCAGATGCTTCCCGGTGGCGTTGTCCGCCAGGACGCAGCCGTTGCGGGTGATGGCCGGCAGGGGCAGGTTCAACCCGCCGGCGATGGTCCGGGCGCTCTCGATGGACCGGGCCGTGGCGTAGGTGAAGGCGACGCCGCGCTCCGTCAGGGCGTTGATCATCCGGGCGGTTTCCGGGGAAAGGGTCCCGTCGCTGCGCATCAGGGTGCCGTCCAGGTCCGACACATACAAAACATCCTTCTTCATGGGAGTATTTTACCATAAAGTAATACAGTAAAAAAGAGAGGATTATTATCCTCTCTTAGCCACTGGGTTCGCAGCGTCTGGCTCATATTCCGGGAGGGGTGCGCCCCTCCTTTCAACACTGATTGGACGAACCCAAAGCCAAAAGAGGCCAACATTCCGGAAAAAATTGTAACTTTCTTTTGACAGAAAAGCAAAAACCGTTTACTTGACGCAAAGGCGGGTTTAGAAGATAATGAAAGCAAGAGGAAAACAGCACAGCTGCCCGGGAGGAAGAAAAATGTTCAAGAAAGTTGTCGCCCTGATCCTTGTGCTGGCGCTGCTGGCACCGGCGGCCGCGATGGCGGTGACCTATTACCGCGTCAACACCACCTGGCTCAAGGCCCATGAAAAACCCCAGTACGACGCGAAGGTCGTGGACAGCTACCGGCGGGATTTCGCCGTTACCATCGAGCGGAAGGGCAAGGACGGCTGGGCCCGGGTCCGCTTCCGTCCGGGCGGGGCGCAGGTTTACGTCCAGACGAAGTACCTGACGGCCTGTTCCAGCTATACCGCCTACATCAGCAAGGACGACACCGTGCTGCACAAAGGCCCGGCCACGTCCTTCAAGAGCCTGGGCAAACTGGCCAAGGGCACGAAGGTCACCGTGCTGACCCACGGATCGGCCTTCGACTATGTCTCCACCCCGCGGGGCAAGGGCTATGTGCGGAACACGCACCTGTCCTCCGACAAGGTGGCCAAGACGAAGTCCGCCGGGAAGACGGCGTATATCAAAAACGACAGCGGCAAGAACGTGGTCATGCGCAAAGGCCCCGGATCCAAATACAAGACCATCGGCTCCTACCGGGTGGGCACGAAGGTGACGGTGATCGGCTCCACGGGCCGCTGGTTCAAAGTCAAGGTCAAAGGCAAGACCGGGTATATCATGAAACAGTACGTAGGGAAATAAAAGCGTCACAAAGCAAAGGCCTCCGGGGTTGAACCGGAGGCCGGTTTTTATTCTCTTTTTACAGGATCATCACGAGGAAAACCTGATAGTTCAGCAGTTTGATCTGGTCCGGGGAGAGCATGACCTGGATGCTTCCGTTGGCCAGGCCGACGCCTTCCAGGAGCAGCCATTCCGTTTTTCCCTCCGCCGGCAGGGCCAGCAGGACCGTCGCCTTCTCCCCTTCGCCCCAGGCGCGGGACGCCTTGAGGTAAATGGGCATGTCCTTATGGACGTCATAGGTCCGGGGGCAGGTCATCTTCAGGGTCAGCGTTTCAGGCGCCTGGGCCGTCCCCTCGGGCAGCAGGGCCCGGGCTTCCGCCGGCAGGCCTTCCGCCGCGGCAGCCTTCAGCTCCGCGATCTCCGCGGTATCGTCCCAGCGGAAGAGGGTGAGCTTCTGCTCAAAATCCACGGACAGCTCCACGCCGCCGCCCCGGGGCATCTGCATGACCCAGTTTCCGTGGGCGTCCTTCTTCAGGGTGCCCTTCCCGCCGTGGATCGAGCTGAGGCGGTAGCCGCCCGGCACGTCCACCTGCACCGTCACGGTCTCGTCCTCATTGGCCACCTGGTAGCCCCGGTATTCCCGGGCGTCGGTGGTGACATACCCGGCGGAACGGTCGTTTGTGCGGATGATATACTGGATGTTTTTCTCCGCTTCCGCGGCCTTGTCCGCCGGCATCTCGCCGTCCACGGAGATGATGTTGCCCCGGGTGGTTTCCTCCGCCTGCCAGACGGTGAGGGTAATGTTCTCCGTGCAGTCGCCCTCCAGGCTGATGCCGTCCTGGCTCTGCTTCACCGTACCGTCCACGACGATATCGATCTTGCTTTCCTCGTTCCAGTTGATGGCCCGGATGCCGAGGGAGCCGGCTTCCACGTCGCCGTTGACCTGCACGGAGACGGTGCCGGTCTCTTCGTTGTTCGCGTTGACGCCGACGCTGTAGCAGTCCGCAGAAGCGGTGACATTGCCGTTGACGGTGACCGCCACGTCGGCGCCGGTGCCGCCGGTATAGGCGCCCACGCCGGCGGACCAGGTGTATCCGTCCTCCCCTTCCGGCAGCAGCTTCGCGTCCGCGGTGATGTCCCCGTTGACGGTGACGTCCGTTTTTCCGCCGTCGCCGGCCCAGGCGCTGAGGCCCCCGTTGTCCAGGTTCATCTTCTCGCCGTCGGTCCACACGTTGGTGGCGGTGATGTCCCCGTTCACCTCCGCGGTGACCTCGCTGCCCTCCCCGGCGGCGTTGACGGAAACGGCCGTGCAGTCCTGATGGTCCAGGCTGTCCGTTTCGTCGGCGGCGGTGACGGAGCCGTTGAGCGTGACCTCGATGGCCTCGCCCTGGTCCTCGTTGACCAGCAGGCCCGTCAGATAGGTGTCCTTGCCTTCAACGGCGATGTCCCCGTCGATCTCCCGGGATTCGTTGGTCACTTCCACGGCGGTCTTCCGGGGGTCTTCATAGCTTTCCTCTTCCTCCGCGGCAGCCTGGCCCGCGCACAGGCACAGCGCCAGCAGCAGGGAGAGGATCAGCAGGATATATTTTTTCATGGGTTCGATTCTCCTTTACCGGTCGTCAGACCAGATCTCGATGGCGCCGGTCTCGTCGCCCCTGACCCACCAGATCAGGTTCTGGTCCACCCGGACGTAGCAGGACTCCGTGCCTTCCGGCAGCCGGGCCCGGATCGCCTCCGGGGTGATGTTTCCGCCCAGGGGGCTCTGGATGTAGATCTCCAGGTTCTTGGCATTCTTCATGATGATCCCTCGCTTTGCTGAATTTGTCCGGCCGGCGTCATGCCCGCCCTGCATATATATACGTTCCGCAGCCAAAAGAGAGCAGCGGTTTTCCCGTTTTCCGTATCCATTTCTTTTTCTGGTACCATCATACCATATTCCGCCGTTTCGTGCTATACTTTCTTCAGCAAACAACGGACGGAGGAAAAGAACCATGGCGGAAAGGGCGTCGTTCCGGATCCGCGCCGCGCTGCTGGCGGCGCTGCTCCTGCTGTGCCTGCTTCCCGGGCCCGGCCGGGCGGAAACGGATGCAGGAACGGAAGCCCCCGACTTCATCGCGGCGGCCTTTGAGCTGCTGGAGGAAGGGAACCCCTTCGTCCGGCGGTATGAAAAACAGACAGGCAAGGAAATCACCCCGCTGTTTCCCTGGGGCGTGCCCTATTATTTCGGCGGGCTCAGCGGCGGCAAGGGAAACGGCTGGTTCTACCTGGCGTATCCGGATTATTTCATCAAGACCTGTGAGCAGGGCTCCGGTTATTTCCGCGTCGGAAAACTGTATTTTTACGGCCTGGACTGCGTGGGGTTCACCCGGCACGTATACAAGGCCTGCGGGCTGAAGTCCCATCCCTCCCTGGGGGACATCATGACCAAGTGGTGGGACCTGCGGGACCACATCGTCTACAGCAGCCGGCAGGGAAACGAAGCCCCGCCCTTTGACCGGCTGAAGGATACCCTGCAGACCGGCGACCTGTTTGTGATCAAGCACGAGAATACCAGGTCCCGGCATGTGATGATGTACATCGGCACGCTGCGCTCCTTCGGCTATACGGAAGAAGAGGAGCCGGAACTGGCTTCCTGGCTGGACTGGCCCCTGGTGATCCACTGCGGGCTGAGCCCCCTCTACGGGGAGCGGTTCCAGAAGCTGATCGACGAATACCCAGACAAATACGGCTACGCCACCACCACCGACGGCGGCGTCGCCGTCTCCCTGCTGGGCCCGGCGCCGGAGGACGCCCCGGAGCACGGGCATGTGCAGAACACGGACTACGCCTGGTTCACGATGAACGACGGCGGATACCAATTAACGCTCATCAACCTGACGGACGTGAAATACTACGCCTGGTACCGGCCGTAAGGCCTGTTACTCTCCCGGGCGTTTGCGCCAGCGGATCCACCGCTGGCGTTTTTCTGCGGAAAGATCCAGGATTTCCAGGTGATACCCCTCCAGGTCGAAACAGGGCTTTGTCAGCTCCGGCAGTTCCGGAACCTCCGGCGTAAAGGAGGGCGCGGCCTCCGCCGGGACGTCCAGGATGCTCACGATGACCCCGCCGAAGGGCGGCAGGGTTTCCGCGTCGCCGGTTTCCTCCAGCCAGGCGCGGTAGCGCGTGTAATAATCGCTGCTGCCGGTGCAATGGATGACCAGGGGCCAGGTCAGGTACGGCACCAGCTCCTCCGGCAGGTTCTTCCGCGTATAGCCGTAATCCACCAGGGTTCCGATATACATCACAATATGGAAGCCGCCGTCTGCGTGCTGAATCGCCCCCAGGTCGCCGGCCTGCAGGTATCGTGCCCGCTCCGGCCCGGTATTCTTCCGGGCCCGGTAGTTGGCATATTCCTTGTAATTGGACGTGTTCAGCAGGCCGGAGATGGCGTCGTGCTCCGCATAGCCCGCCTGTTCGCAGGCCCAGCGGGTCAGCCCGACGCAGTCCAGCCCGTAAAGATACTGTCTGTCTGTATGGTAATAATCCGAGTTCTGTTCGGGATTCGCTTTCTGCAGGATCCGGTTCACCCGGCGGCCGCCCCAGAAGTAGGGGCAGCCCAGCGGGAAGCGGGCCTGGATGTCCGCGTGGTTCTCCGCGTTGTAGCGGACCAGGAAGGGATTGCCCTCCTCCAGCATGGAAAGGGCGGCGTCCAGGACCCGGTAGCGGTCCGCCCGGGCCGCGGACGGCAGCCAAAAGGCGGCCGCTGTCAGCAGGGCCAGCAGCAGGGCCGCCGTCTTTTTCAGAATGTCCACAGGTTGATGCCCAGGCCTTCGTCCTTCACCCGGGTGACGGAGCCCTCCAGTTCCCGGACGAACATCTCGCAGGTGGCGCCCACCCGCAGGCTGATCACATGGCCGCCGTGGAGGACGTTCCGCTGGTCCGCCAGGGTCCCGTGGAGATGGGTATAGGGCTCGCCGTTCATCTCCGTGACGCTGCCGGACAGGCTCGCGATCTCCATGAAGCCTTCCAGGTCTTCCTGGTGATACCGCTTCTCCGCCAGGTCGTAGACGCCCACCGAGGCTTTGTCCGCCGCCCCGATGGCGCTGACCTGGGCCAGGCGGATCCCCTCCCGGGCGCACATCGCCTTCAGGCTCTCCACGATCTCCTCGCCCACGTCGATCCGGAGCATCCAGGTACTGCCGAACTTCCTGTAATCCATCTTTCCTGTCTCCTATCGTTTGATATTCCGGCTCTTCTTGTCTTCATACAGCTTCTCGTCCGCCCGGATGACGCAGGCGTCCATGGAGTCGTTTTTATCCTGCAGGTCGTCGTATCCGGCGCTGATCTTCAGGTCATAGGGCAGCCTGTGCTGCTGCTGTTTCTCCTCCAGGAGGGCGCGGATCCTCGAGATGATCTCCTCCGGCAGGCCGTCCCCCTCCGCGTGCTGGACAAAGACCGTGAACTCGTCCCCGCCATAGCGGCCGATGAACACCGGCGCGTCGATCCCCGCGACAGACTGCCGGAGGGCCTGCGCCATCAGGACCAGGGCCCGGTCGCCCTCCCCGTGGCCGTAGGTATCGTTGATCTCCTTGAAGCGGTCGATGTCGATCATCATGGCCGTGTTCCGGACGCTGTCCTTATACACGACCTGGTCCATGTACCGGTTGATCTGCCCCCGGTTGTTCAGCCGGGTCAGGGAATCCACGGAGACCAGGGTCTGCAGGTGCTGGATATAGAAGAATATCATCATGATCGTGCAGCCGAAGCAGAACAGCGGCGCGTCCAGGAAGATGGTCTGGATCAGGCCGGAAACGACGATGGCCAGCGGATAAATCCCGATGAGCAGGTACAGCTTCTTATCCTCCCGGGACCGGGTTTTCCGGGCGTTGCGCAGGGAGATAACAAAGGCGGCGATCATATAGAGCACGGGCATGAGGATCAGCATCATATAATACAGGCTGTTCAGTTCCCCGGTTTTGCTGATCCAGAACTCCGGTGCGATCACATAGGCCACCACCATCGCCAGGACGGAGAGGATCATCGGCGTCCGGCACTGGATCCGCCTTCTCCGGCTCTTGCGGAAGTCCAGGTTCTCCGACGCGGCCATATACAGGAACCATTCGTAGGCCAGCAGGTGCATCATCACCAGGTTGGTGAAGTTGAACAGGCCCACCAGCAGGCGGGTGCGTGGCAGGTTGCCGCTGAGCACCGCCGCCCAGCAGATGTCCGAAACGAAATAGCCGATATGCGCGACGATGGTCCAGTTGAACCGGATCTGCCGCTCCTGCCGGGCGTTGTGCAGCCGGTCGTCGATCAGCAGGATCAGCAGGATCACAATGCTGACGACGTTCCCTTCCGTATAGAAAAAGAAATAGTCTCCGTGCATGTTTTCTCCCTCCGGGGTTTTGCTTAACGGGCGTTCATCAGGCTCCGGATATCCTGGCCCAGCAAGCCGTCCTCCAGGTCGTTCAGGTCGATAACGCGGATGTTCAGCTCCGCCGCCCGGTTGCGGGCGGAAGCCCCCGCCGGCTCGGCGGTGACGATGGCCGCCCGGGCGATCTCCCCGCCGAAGCGGTCCCGGAGCACAGCCAGCTCGTTCAGGGCTTCGGTGCGGATCAGGCAGGTCTTGCAGGAAATGAAGACCGGCGTGATGCCGCGGGTACACATGACGTCCAGCTCGTTGGACACGGCGTGGTCGGTTTCGTCCCCGTTCCAGTCCACCACGGCGCTGGAGCGGACGTCGTCAAAGAGGCCGGAATCCAGGCAGGCCTTGTACACATACAGCTCCAGGACGCTGCCCACGTCCCGCAGCCAGGCCCGGACCTGAGGATCCCGGAAGGTGAAGGAAACGCTCTCCTCCGGCCGGATCTCCAGGCAGGAGATCATCCGGATTCTTTCCAGGTCCCGCAGGGCCGCCTCCGGCGCGCTCAGGGCCGCGCCGTGCTCGCCCTTGACGGTGTAGCCGCCCTGGGCATTCAGGGAATAGGTGCCGTCCTCCCGGGCGGCGGAGATCCGCTGGATATAGCTGACGATCTTGTCCCAGCGGGTGCGGTGCTTCAGGAAAACGGCGAAGAAGGGATCGAAATCCGCCATATACCGGGAGAGGATGCTGTTGTCCACCCGGCCTTTGCGCATGGAGCCGCCGGCCATGAGGAAGCAGTCCTCCACGGAGAAGGTGATGTTGCAGGGAACGCCGTGGGCGTCCGGCGCGTGCTGGATGCTGAAGAAGCTGTTCCGGGTGCGGCTGTAGGTGACCACGGGGATCTCCGCCTCGGAACAGGCCAGGCCCGCGGCGAAAAGCACGTCGTCCGTGCCGCCGGTGATGTCGATCACCGCGTCCGGAGCCTCCTGCAGGATCTCCCTGAAAAGGGCCAGGACCGCCCCGGTGTCGAAGGTGTCGACATAGCGGAAATCCAGCTCCGCCGGGATGCCCCGGTGGGCGAAATAGGCGGCCAGCTGCTTCTTCGCGCTTTTCGGGGCCGCCTGCGGGCAGACGTAGATCACCTGCCGGGGGCGGAACATCTCCACGCCCAGCACATTTTCCAGAGGCCGCTCGTCATAGAGCTCTACCAGCGTTGTGACTTCCATCTGCACGCTCCGTCGTATGGTCTTCTTTTTATCTCCCTTTATCATACCACATCCGGGGTTATAAAAAAAGGCTTCCCGCAGGAAGCCTGTAAAATAATGGCTGTTTTATTCCTCCCGGTGGTCGAAGACCCGGCGGGTCTTCTTCTCGGACCGGGGCAGGGTATTCAGGGCAATCACGGCGACCTTGGGGGTCACGTTCAGGCGGGACTTGAAGAGCTGCTTGATCTTCTCGCCGGTGGCGCTGAAGTCCACGCGGCCTTCCGCTTCCACGGTGACCATGATGATGTCCCGGTTGTTGGCGTCGTCGTGGGCAATGTCGATCTTGTATTCGCTGGAAACGCCGTCCACCATGCCCAGGACTTCCTCCACCTGGCTGGGGAACATGTTGACGCCGTGGACCTTGAACATGTCGTCGCTGCGGCCCTTGATGGTGTCCAGCCGCGGATAGCGGCGCCCGCAGGAGCACTCGCCGGGGATGATATGGGACAGGTCGTGGGTGCGGAAGCGGATCAGGGGCGCGCCTTCCTTCACCAGGGTGGTGATGACGATCTCGCCTTCCTCGCCGTCCGGCAGCACTTCGCCGGTCTTCGGGTCGATGATCTCGGTGTAGAGGAAATCGTCAAAGATGTGCATGCCCACCTGGTCCGGGCAGTTGATGCCGATGCCGGGGCCGTAGATCTCGGTGAGGCCGTAGATGTCATACAGCTCGATGCCCAGGGAGTCCGCGATGATCCTGCGCTTGGTGTCGCTCCAGCGCTCGGAGCCGATGACGCCCTTTTTCAGTTTGATCTGGTCCTTCAGGCCCCGCTTGTTGATCTCTTCCGCCAGCAGCAGGGCGTAGGAAGAGGTGGCGCAGATGACGGTGGACTGCAGGTCGATCATCATCTGGAGCTGTTTGTCTGTGTTGCCGGGGCCCATGGGGATGGCCATGGCGCCCAGCTTTTCGCAGCCGGCCTGGAAGCCGATGCCCGCGGTCCACAGGCCGTAGCCGGGCGTGATCTGGATCCGGTC
>CAMKNZ010000019.1 GCA_946414315.1 uncultured Clostridia bacterium | reverse complement strand
GGGTTGAGCCTCGATCACAAATTCAATGTGTCCAGAAATCTGGGTACACATCAATTTCCGGGGACTTGTTTTTACTGCAGTTATTGGATGATCATCCGGCCGCAGGTTTCGCACTCCACCAGGGTTCCGCCTTTGATCCGGGAAAGGATGGCGGAAGGGAGGGAAGTGTTGCAGCCGGAACACTGTCCGTGGGTCAGCCGGGCCACCGGCGGGGAAATGTGTTTCTTGATGGTTTCGTATTCTTCCAGCAGCTTTGGATCCACCTGGTCCATGAGCTCCTTTGCCTTTGCGCGCTGAGCTTCCAACTCGCCTTTTTTGCTTTTGGATTCCTCTTCGTAATCGGACTTCAGCTGATCGAAAGTCTTCTTGGCGTTGGCAGCTTCAAGGCGGACACTGCGGGACAGCTTGTCATTCGCGTCTGTTTCCTTAACGATGCGGCTGATCTCCACTTCATACTGGCGGATCGTATCGCGGCAGCGACTGACTTCGGAGAGCAGCGCTTTGATCTCTTCCGCAGTCTGGGGAGGATTGGATTCATATTTCTTCTGCAGCGCCTGGAGCTGTTCACGGGAACGGGCGATCGCCTGGGCGATGATGTCTTTACGGTCTACCATAGCGCCGACGTCTTCCTCGATCTGCTTGTACTGCTTCTGGCGGTCCAGGATAAAGTCACGGGCTTTTTCAAGCTTCTGGCGGGTGGGGGAGCGCTTGATCGCCGCAGCGATGGCGTCCGCTTTCATGTCTTCTTCCTGATAGGCCCAGAGTGCTTCAAATTTTTCCATAAAGGAGCCTCCTTCTGACGGGATTACCGCCTGTTACGGTTGCCGGGGAAAGGAATAGGCGGATATACCCGACACATAAATCCGTACCTTACATTCTACTTGATTGAGTTCTTTTTGTAAAGCGGCCGCCAGTGCGCGAACGCCGGGTTCCTCGGTGGCAAAATGACCGCATTCAAAACCGATGACGCTGCTGTCCGCCAGAGCAAGTCCCCAGTGATGTTTGATTTCGCCGCTGACGAACGCATCACAGCCTGTTTCAACCGCATCATGCCACATATCGCTGCCGCCGCCGCTGCAGAGGCCTGCTTTCCGGATAATCCGGTCCTCCGGACCCATCACGCGGACGGTTGTGCGTAAGCGTCCGCAAAGCTCATCCGCAAATTCCCGGGCAGTCATGGGCTTCGGCAGCAGGCCGCTGCGGAAGAAGCCTTCGCCGGTCACGTCTGTCAGGCCGCAGGCTGCAGCCAGCGTGTCATTGATCCCGCCGGGAGCCTGGTCCAGGTTGGTATGGGCGGCGATCAGGCTGATGTTTTCCCTGGTGAGACGGCGGATCAGCCTGCCTTCGTAATTCCCGTCGGTCAGCGCATGGAACGGGCTGAACATCAGCGGATGATGGGTCACGATCAGCTGGGCACCGAGGGAAACGGCCTCGTCGATGACGGGCTCCGTCACATCCAGCGCAAAAAGAACACCCGTCACTTCCTGGGAAGCCGATCCAACCAGGAAACCGGAATTGTCCCCGTCAGCCTGGGTGGCGAAGGGCGCGAAACGGTCAATCAGGTCATACAGATGCTGAACTGTCATGGGGATTCAGTCCTTTCTCAATAAAATCATCATAAGCGCAGATGTCTTCACGGACCTGTCCGATCAGGACCCGGTCCGGCGATTCTGCACTGAGTAGTCCCTTCAGACTGTTTTCAAGCACTTCCCGCCGGCGTTTCAGGTAAGGGATCAGCTGATCTGAAGCAGACTCAAACAGCGGACCGCCCAGACGGAGTTCCTTTTCAGTCATGGTACGGGCGCCGGGACGGGCGCGCAGGACAAGGTAAAACCGTCCGGCAGAGAAACAGGGCTCCTCCCGGTCCGTATGATAGCCGATCAGGCTGACGGCTTCACGGATCAGCGGGAGATCCGTATGGGCGGACAGAATCAGCGAAGCACCCTGCAGCTTTTCTTTTCCGGACAGCAGGATATCCCTGACGGTCCGTCCGCCCATGCCGGTCACCGAGATCATCCCGCATTTTTCCGAAATCGGCGAGAGACCGTTCCCACGGCGGAGGCTGACCCGGTCCGTCAGGCGGAGGCGGATCATCTCGTCTCTTGCGTTGCGGAGGGCGCTTTCGCTCAGGTCTGTCAGGATCATATGCTGACAGCGGCCGCGCTGCAGGAGCGCGGCCGGTAAATGTGCATGGTCTGTTCCGATGTCCGCGGCCAGTTCGCAGGGATCATAGAGATCGTAGGCGAGGGACAGACGGGCATCCAGCATGATTGTACGTGACATGATCAGTCCAGATAATCGCGCAGTTTCTTGCTGCGGGAAGGATGGCGGAGTTTCCGGAGAGCTTTTGCCTCGATCTGGCGGATCCGTTCGCGGGTGACGTTGAATTCTTTGCCGACTTCCTCCAGCGTCCGCTGATGTCCGTCGTCCAGGCCGAAACGCAGCCGGAGTACTTTTTCCTCCCGGGGCGTCAGCGTGTCCAGTACATCCATCAGCTGTTCCTTCATCAGGGCGAAAGAGGCGGCTTCTGCGGGAGCGGGAGCGTCTTCGTCAGGGATAAAGTCCCCCAGATGACTGTCTTCTTCTTCGCCGATGGGGGTCTCCAGGGAAACGGGCTCCTGGGCGATCTTGATGATCTCCCGGACCTTGGTTTCGGAAATGCCCATCTCTTTGGCAATCTCTTCAGGCGTAGGTTCGCGGCCGTATTCCTGCAACAGCTGGCGGGAAATCCGGATGAGTTTGTTGATGGTTTCCACCATATGCACCGGGATGCGGATGGTCCGGGCCTGGTCCGCGATGGCGCGGGTGATGGCCTGGCGAATCCACCAGGTGGCATAGGTGGAGAATTTGAAGCCTTTGCGGTAGTCAAACTTTTCGACGGCCTTGATCAGCCCCAGATTTCCTTCCTGGATCAGATCCAGGAAGAGCATGCCGCGGCCGACATAGCGCTTGGCGATGGAAACAACCAGACGGAGGTTAGCTTCGGCCAGTTTCTGTTTGGCGCTTTCGTCCCCGGCTTCAAGCTGTTTGGCAATCTCGATCTCTTCTTCCGCAGTCAGAAGGGGAACCTTGCCGATCTCCTTAAGGTACATACGCACCGGATCGTCGATACTAATTCCTTCCGGAACGCTCAGGTCAATGGGCGTGTCTCCCTCGATACGGGCCACTTCAGCTGCCTGGTCGGCAGCCTGCTCCTCCGTCAGGGTAACCTGGCGGTCAGCGGTGTCGTTAACGACAGAAACGCCGTAGGCTTCCAGCGTTTCCAGAATATGATCCAGCTGATCGGCATCCAGATCCATACCGGAAACACGGTCCAGGATCTCTTTATAGGTGATCGTACCTTTGGACTTGCCGTAATCATACAATTCGTCCAGACGGTTCTGCTTTGATTCGGGTGAAAGCGACAATGGAATCCTCTCCTTCTGGTGCGGCACAAAGCCGGTCGGCCCCGGAAAGACATTTTATCCGGGAAGCATGGTTCATTTCAGCTTTTTCAGCTTATCGGAGATCTCCCGGGCTTCCTGCAGGAGAGCAGACAACCGTTCTCCTGCGGCGGAGGAAATTTCCTGTGACAGTTCTTCGTATCGGTTTTCGAGCTTGGTCCTGCGGATCCGGACAAGACAATCGTTTGCCATGGAAATCATCTCATCCGTGCTGCCGGAGGCAGGCATGAGCAGGAGGCGCGTGTAACGGGAACGGGAGGCATCGTCCGGCGCAAGATCAGGCAGGGATGCGGGGGAAGCCCCGGCTGCCAGTTCCCTGTATAATGATTTCAACTCGTCATCGTCAAAATCCTTTTCTTCGATCATATCTTTCGGGATCTTGCCGGAGGCAAACAGGCTGAGGAGCAGTTCCTGCGCTTTTATATCATCGGAAACAGCCTCTCCGGTAACAGTCCGAACGGACGTCCGGGGACGGGCAACCGTTTCAGATGTCCGGACGGCGTCTTTCCGAACGGACAGTTTCATCTGCTCCGTCAGGGTTTCCCGGGAGAATCCGGTTTCCAGGGAAAGCTGGCTGAGAAGCACATCCCGTTCCAGAGGATCGACGGCTGACACAATCTCGGATGCACTCCGGGCATAAGCGAGCCGTCCGTCCTGAGCGGAAAGATCAAACTGCTCTTTCAGCCGGCGAAGACGGTAAGCAGCGGGGGAGATGGCCGGAAGATTCCGGAAACCTTCTGCTCCGTCCCGGCGGATGAATTCGTCCGGATCCAGACCGTCCGGGAAATCAAGTACCCGGGCGGGAACGTTTTCCTGTTCCAGAATTTCCAGTCCCCGGAGAATCGCGTGCTGGCCGGCAGAATCACCGTCATAGCCAAGGTATACCTGCGGGGCAAAGCGTTTCAGCAAACGGGCCTGTTCGGCGGTCAATGCGGTGCCGAGGGTTGCGCAGACGCCTTCCACGCCGAACTGCGTCAGGCTGACAACGTCCATGTAGCCTTCCACCAGGATTACCCGGTCCAGATGGCGCTGCTGGCGAAGAAGATTGGCAGCGAATACGCCTTTGCGTTTGTTGAATACCGGCGTATCGGCTGTGTTCAGATACTTCGGCTCCCGCTTTTCAAGGGTTCGGCCGCCGAAAGCAAGCACATTGCCATAAGCGTCGATAATCGGAAACATGGCCCTGCTGCGGAACATATCAAAATACCGGTCTTTGCCAGTTTCGGACTTTTTCCGGACCGTCAGGCCCGCCAGGGTCAGTTCATCCAGTGTGAAGCCCTTTTCCATCAGGCGGTCGCTCAGCACACTCCACTCGTCCGGGGAAGCACCCAGGCCGAATTTCCGGATCACTCCGTCGCTGAGTCCGCGTCGCCGCAGGTATGCAAGAGAAGCAGCGCCCGCAGGGGTGAACAGCGTTTCGTGATAATACCTGGCGGCTTCCTTATTGGCGGCGAGCAGGCGCTCCCGCTGGGTGCGGCGGCGTTCGTAATCCTCATCCCGCTCCAGTTCCGGAAGCGTCATATGCGCCCGTTCGGCAAGCTGAGTGACAGCTTCGCTGAATGTGCAATGTTCCATTTCCATATAGAAATGAAAAACGTTCCCGCCCGCTTTGCAGCCGAAACAGTAATACAGCTGATGTTCTCCGTCCACGGAAAAAGAAGGGGTCTTTTCGCCGTGAAACGGACACAGGCCCCAGTATTTCCGGCCTTTTTTATTCAGCGCCACATAACCGGATATGATCTGTACGATGTCAGACCGGCTTCGAAGCTCATCCAGCCAGGCGGCAGGGTAACGGGAGGACATGGATGGAAATCACCTTTCTTTTCAGCGGATAAATGTAAACAGAAGAATGGAGGCTTAAAACGCCGGGAAGGCGGAAGGTACGAACAGTTCCTGGAATTTACGGGTGGCATAGCGGTCGGTCATGCAGGAAAGGAAATCGCAGACGCTGCGCTCGGTACCGTCCCGGTAGCCGATCATGACGAATTCTTCCGGCATTTCTCCGGGATGCTCGCAGTAGTATTCGAACAGGTGCCGGAGTACATAGTCGCAGCGGGCTTCTTCCGGATCCCGCCATCCATCCCTGTAAACCCGGTCGAACATGAATTCGCGCAGGCCGTTCATCGCAGTCTCCACCGGTTCGCTCATGGAAAGATGCGGCTGATCTTCACTGCGGGAGACAATATCGGTGATCATGGTATTGATCCGCTCCCTGTGGCTGTGGCCGAGAATATGCAGGCAGTCTTCCGGAAGCTCGAAGGGTTTCAGGATGCCGGCGCGCAGTGCATCGTCCAGATCGTGGTTCAGGTAGGCGATCCGGTCTGCCCGACGGACGCATTCCGCCTCCACGGTGGCCGGTTCAGTTTTACCGGAATGGGAAAGGATTCCCTGGCGGACTTCTTTCGTCAGGTTCAGGCCTTCGCCGCGGTTCTCCAGTACTTCGACTACCCGGAGACTCTGCTCATTGTGCCGGAATCCTTCCGGAAGGAGATCGTTCAGCGTGCGTTCCCCGATATGACCGTAGGGCGTATGGCCCAGGTCATGACCCAGGGCGATGGCTTCCGTCAGGTCCTCGTTCAGGCGGAGGGAGCGAGCGAGCGTCCTGGCCACCTGGGAAACTTCAAGCGTATGGGTAAGCCGGGTCCGGTAGTGGTCCCCTTCCGGGGAGAGAAAGACCTGGG
The DNA here is from genome assembly GCA_946414315.1 of uncultured Clostridia bacterium. Taxonomy (GTDB): domain Bacteria; phylum Bacillota; class Clostridia; order Christensenellales; family Aristaeellaceae; genus Aristaeella. The sequence continues at coordinate 30,502 of CAMKNZ010000019.1, read as the reverse complement.
TCTTGAACTTCAGGCGGCGGAAGGATTTGCAGTGTATTATACGGTCCCGGTCCCGCTGATATTCCGTCCGCAGATCACAGGGGGTAACGGGCATGTCCCGGCCGGCGGTTTCGGCAGAACGGGCAGCCCAGGGCGCCAGCAGAGCTTTTTCCTGCTGTTCCTGCCTCTCACGGATCGTCATGGCCAGAACCCCCTTTCCGGATACAGGCGGGCTGTTGCCCGCACAGTAATAATACAACACAAACCCCGGAATTCCTGCCTTGACAAGGAATTTGAAACCGCTACAATGATTCTGCGATCATTCTGACAGAAAGGCGCCTGCGAAGGCAGGTTTCCGCACATGATTTTTGAAAAAGACCAGAAACTGAACGGCTTTATCGTTCTGGAAACCCGGGAAAGCGGAGAACTGCGCGGAAGGACGGTGCTCCTGGAACATGAAAAGACGGGCGCGCAGGTTTTCTGGGTGGACAACGGAGCTGAAAACATGGTATTCTCCGTCACCTTCCGCACCCTGCCGGAGGACAGCACCGGTGTGTTCCATATCCTGGAGCACAGCGTGCTGTGCGGCAGTGAAAAGTATCCGGTGAAAGAACCTTTTGTGGAACTCCTGAAAAGCAGCATGAACACTTTCCTGAACGCGCTGACTTTCCAGGATATGACCATGTACCCGGTCGCAAGCCGGAATCCGCGGGATCTGCTGAACCTGGCAGGTGTATACCTGGATGCCGTTTTCGCACCGAAGGTGCTGTCAGACCGCAAAAGATTCTGTCAGGAAGGATGGCATATCGACCGGAACGAAAACGGCGAGCCGGTATACAAGGGCGTGGTCTTCAATGAAATGAAGGGCGCCATGAGTGATACGGATACGCTGATCGAACGGCGGATCATGCAGCAGATGTTTCCGGACACCTGTTACGGATATAACAGCGGCGGTGATCCCGAGGCGATTCCTTCGCTGACGTATGAAAAATTCTGCGAGCAGTACAGACGGTATTATCATCCATCCAACGCACTGTTCTACCTGGACGGCGCCCTGCCCATGGAAGAGACGCTTTCCCTGATTGCCTCCTATCTGGACCGGTATGAACGTATGCAGGACCTGCCGGTCTATACCTTCCAGACTCCTGTGGGATCCGAAGACACAATTATGTATGAACTGGGCCAGGAGGAACAGGAGGAAAACAGGGGACACCTGACCCTTGCCCGGATTACCGGCACCTGGAAAGACCGGGCGGAAAACATGGCAAGGGGGATCATCTGCGACGTGCTGACAGGCAGCAACGAAGCCATGCTGAAACGCGCCGCCCTTGAACGGGGACTGGCAGAGGACCTTTCGGCCACCGTAGATGACACGACGCTCCAGAGCTGGGTGACCATTCATGCGGATAATGTGACGGACGGGCGGGAAGAGGAACTCCTTGCCCTGCTTCAGGAAACAGGTGAAACAATCCGCCGGGACGGGCTTGACCGGAACGCGGTGGAAGCTTCCCTGAACCGGGCTGTTTATATGCTGCGGGAAGAGGATGAGCCCCAGGGGATCGGGCGTTGCATCCGCTGTGTCGGAAACTGGATTTACGGCGCCGATCCGACGGATGCGCTGGAAACGGCGGAAGTCGTAAAGAAACTGAGGGAATATCTTGAAACAGGCCGCTTTGACGAGCTGGCGGCGGACATGCTTCTGAACTCGGAAAACCGGGTCATACTGCATACATTACCCTCCCGGACCCTGGGCGAGGAAAAACGCAGACGGGAGGCGGAATCCCTTCAGAAGATTGTCGGCAGCTGGACGAAAGCGGAAAGAGAAGCCAATGATTGCCTGATTGCATCCATCGAAGCGTGGCAGAATACACCGGACAGTCCGGACGACCTGAAAACGCTGCCGCGTCTGCGCAAGGAAGACGCGGATATCGAGCTTGAATGGGTGGAAACAGAGGTCAGGGACTGCGGCGGTGTGCCCGTGATGACCCATCGGCTCAACTGTAACGGCGTTGTGCATCTGCGCGCCTATTTTCTGCTGACGGATTATACCCTGGAAGAATTGACAAAACTGTCCCAGCTGGCGGGGATGCTTGGCCGTCTGCCGACGAAGGAACACGACGCCTGGACACTGCAGCAGGAAATCAAACGCTGGACCGGGGCCATCGGTTTTACGATTATCACCCGGGCCGATCCGGGGCAGGATGAAACCTGCGCACCGTATCTGTGCGCCTTTGTCAGCGCCCTGGAGGAGAACACGGGAAAGGCCTGGGAACTGATCGCCGAGATCCTGACCTCCACTCTTTTTAAAGACACCGACAAGATGACGGAAATGTTTCGTCAGAATGAACTGGCTGCCCGCCAGCGGATCCTGGGCGCGGGCCATATGATCGGCGTGAAGAACGCCCTGAGCCATTTCAGCGCCGAGAATGCAGTGAAGAACGCCCTGGACGGAGACGCAGCGGCGGCGTATATCCACCGGCTGGCCAGGGAAAGCGAAAAGGAACTGTCGGAACTGATCCGCCTTTCAGAGCGGATGATGAGAGAGACTTTCTGCCGCAGCCGGATGATCATCAGCGTTACATCCACGGAGGAGATTCTCCCGGCAAAACTGGCTGACGCCTTCCCTGAGGGTATAAAAATCCCCGAGAACCGGGCGTACAAAGTTGATTCACCCATGGCCACCGGATTCCGCATCCCGGCACAGATCGGCTTCGCGACCAGGGGATACCGGCTCGGGAAACTGGGCCTGCGTTTCGAGGGCAGCATGTGGCTGGCTTCCTCGATTCTGACCCTGGGCTACCTGTGGAACCGGATACGGGTCCAGGGAGGCGCTTACGGCGCAGGCATCCAGGTGGACCGGAGCGGCAACATCTTCTCCTATTCCTTCCGGGACCCGACGCCCTCGAAAACGCTGAAGGCGGACGGAGATGCAGCGGAATTCCTGCATACCTTCGCACAGCAGGGAGAGGATATGGACCAGTATATTATTTCCGCACTGAACGAGCTCAATCCGCTCCTCAGCCCCCGGGACAAAGGCTCCCTGGCGGACGGACGGTACATGACCGGTTATACCCGGGAGGAGGCTGAGAAGATCAGGCTCCAGATCCTCCATGCGAAGCCGGAAGACCTGATCCGCTGCGCTGACTGGCTAAACGCTTTCAGCGAAGACGGTGCAGTTTGCGTGGTTGCCCATCAGGACGCCCTGAGCGAATGTGAAGGGCTGACGATCAGGGACCTGTAAACGGGGAGGAGGAAATAATGGACAGGCAGCAGGCTAACGAGGAAAGCAAAAGGAAGAATCCGGGCAGCCGGTCTCTCCGATGCGTCTGGTACTGCGGAAGGATCAATGAGGAGATCCGGAAGGCGGTGAAACTCGGGGAGAAATCCGTCAAGATTGCCTTTCCGCCGAAGCACTATGTAGTGCAGCACAGGGAACTGTTTCAGGAACTCTACCTGAACCAGGGGTTCGATGTAAGCTTTGAACCGAATTTCAAATATATTCAGCCCTCGGAATGGTATTTCACCCTGGGATGGGAGGACGATAAATAAAAAAGCGGAACCGGCCGGCGGCCGGTTCCTTTATTTCCGGAGGAAAAGATGGTTGGTATGAATCGATAAAAGATCGGGAACCTATATGAGAACTTATAAAATACTGATAATCACCGCAGCGTGAAAGTCATGCGAACAGGGTTGTGGTCGGAACAGGTAAAGTTGAAATCCAGGGTTTCGACCGCGTCCGGAATCACGTTGTCCGAAACGATGAAACCATCGATCAGGTAGAACTGGAAGTTTTCGGCGGTTTCTCCGGCCCAGGGCCTGTCCAGGGAGCGGCAGGAGGGAGTGGTGTTGTCCATCAGCAGGGTGAAGCCTTCGCCGAAGGCTTCCGCATCGATTTCACCCGGCTGCCACATACCGTCATAGACAGGATAAGCGGACTGGTCGATGTTGGTGAAACGCTGGTTGAAATCGCCTCCGGCGATAACATAATTGCCTTTTTCGTATTCCGCCTGCATCAGAGAGACCAGCTGTCGGGTCTGGGCCTCTTTGCCCTCGCCGCTGTCATAAGCCTCCAGGTGCAGGTTGATCAGGACCAGCTCCTTATCCGAGCCTTTAACCGGATAGCGGCTGACCAGCAGGCAGCGTTTCAGGTTCACGAGGCGGACCGGCCAGGAGAAGGGTACCGGAAGGGAGATCCGCTCTGCAGTGCGTGCCTGAATTCTGCTGAGGGTATACAGGCCGCTTTCCACATGGCCGATGGGCGGAAGAGGATAAGGCACATACAGGGCGTTGAAATTATAAGCGAAGGCTTCGCTTGCACCTTCAGGAAGCGTCTTGCGGAACTCATTGCGTTCATCTGTACCGTAGCTGCGGGAAGAATTAATATCCACTTCCTGAAGGATAATGATGTCCGGAGACAGGGCCGAAAGCTTTTCGCTGATGCCGGTCAGGTTGCTGCTGACCCGGTCGCGGTCCGCCGTATAGACAGAGGAACCGCCGTCCATAAAGAAGTCAGCGTTGTCGCCCAGGGCTCCGTAACCGCAGTTCCAGCTGACGATGGTCAGCGCTTTTCCCGTTTCAAGGACGGCTTCAGTCTCATGATCCGCGATGACGGTCTCCGTGTCCGCCGGCCGGTATTCCGCGACAGTGAAAACGCCGAGCGCAACCGCGATGATGAGTATAAGTGCAAGCAATAGGCAGCCAAGGATTTTCAGGGCTTTTCCGATGATTTTCATCTTGCCACCTCCGGAAGGTCAGGCTCTCATTTCTTCAATATAGTATACATAATCAAGGGACTTCAGAGCTTCGATGATCTCGGTATGGGTCTTATACTTTTTCAGCATCTCGTTGGAAACAGAGATGGAGATCGTATAGACGGACAGGCCGCTGCCAACATAGGCCGGGTTCTGTTCGATCTCATCGATCCGCAGGCCCAGTCGTCGGATGACGGTGACAAAATCCTGCAGGCAGACGCTGCTGGTCAGTTCAAGGTGCACCTCGAAGTGATTGGAGCGGTTGTTGAAAGCCATCTCCAGAGGCGGGAACCAGAAAAGGATACAGAGCAGGGCAACATAGGTGACCAGGGCGGCAGTGTAAAAACCAAGGCCCAGGGCGATGCCGATGACCACGGAGATCCAGAGCCCCACCGCCGTTGTCAGGCCTTTGATCTGATTCCGGGAGGAATAGAACATTGAGTGGACGGCGATGATGGATGCGCCAATGATTACACAGGCGGAAAGGAGGAAGATCCCGCGCCTATCCGAGGCGGCGAAGATGCAGCAGTCCAGGATTGCGGCAACGGTACCGATCAGGAAAGCCAGCATAAAGGTGCGAAGGCCGGCTGAATGGCGCTTGTTGGAACGCTCCCAGCCGATGACAGCACCCAGGATCAGGCACAGAACGATCCGGAGAAGGAGCGTTCCGAGGGTCAGGGTCTCCGGAATACCCAGCAGACCGGCAAGTGGATCTTTGACAACGGTGAAGATTGATGCTGAATCCATAAATACACCTCCGTTGACGGGAAATAAAAGTATCAGAATGGGCCGCGGCGGATCCCGGGACGGCGGGTCTGGAGATTCCGGCCCTGAGTCTGCTGGTAATATTCTTCGGCAGCCTCCGTGAAGACGCGTTCGTTTTCATTTTCCGTATGCTCAGGCAGTTCGTCCTGAATCTTCCTGATCCGTTCGATAAGCAGTTCCAGCTCGGATTTCTTTTCGCCGGTTTCCGTGATTTCAGGGACGGGAGCTACGGTCTCCAGGTCGTTGGAGTAGGAGCCGGAAAGCCAGAGGGAGAGTTTGGCCGCTCCGGGACCGATGAGCTCATACAGGACGCTGGAGGAGAGGATAATCGTTTCCAGGGCGTGTCCCGTTTCGCCACCGAGGGCACGGGCGCCCAGAGCCGCCAGACCGATGGCTACCCCGGCCTGAGGAATCAGAGCCAGGCCCAGCCAGTTGCGGACCTTCGGCACTTTCCCGGCCAGCTGACAGCCGGTCCAGGCGCCGATGTATTTACCGACGATGCGGACGAGAAAATAGACCACACCGATGACAAGCAGCGGAACAGCACCGATATTCCCGGTATTGCCGACCAGAGATCCCAGGTCGAAGGACAGGCCGCTGCGGAAGAAAAAGAGGAGAAGAATCGGCGGGCTGAAATAATTCAGCTGGCGGAACATGCGCTCGTCATCGGTGGTGTTGATATAAACCATACCCATGGCCATGCAGCCCAGGAGCGGGGACACGTCCACCACGGCACAGATGCCGCAGTAGGAAAAAAGGATCGCAATGGCGATGATCAGGCGGTTGTCCGTGGAGCGCTTGGGACCGACCATCCCCTTGAGCAGGAGACCGAATCCGCAGCCGAGAAGCAGAAGGAGCAGGTTCTTGCCCAGGGGGATCAGGACGGAGGAAATATGGAAACCTGTGCTGGAGAACATCGCTGTGGCGATGGAAATGGCGATGGAATAAAGGACGAGGCCGACGATATCGTCCAGGGCGACGACCTGGAGCAGGGTCTCGACAAAATCACCCTTGGCCCCGGTCTGCCGGATTGTCATGATCGTGGAAGCAGGCGCGGTAGCCGTGGCAAGGGCGCCCAGCACGACGGAGAAAGGGAAACTGAGGCCGAGAATAAAATAACAGGTCAGGAAAACAAGGATCGCAGCGCCGCAGGATTCGAGCACGGTGATTGTGATGACTTTCCCGCCGTTTTTCTTCAGTGCTGAGATCCGGAAGAATTCACCGGTACTGAAAGCAATGAAGGCCAGCGCAATATCCGGGAGAAAAGAGGTGCCCTCCACCATGGACTTTGGCACCAGGTTCAGGACAAAGGGTCCGCAGAGGATTCCGCCGACGATATATGCCGTCACGTTCGGCAAACGAAGTTTTTTGGTCACACGGGTCATCAGAAACCCGGCGGCAAGCATTAAGGCAACAGAGATGATCGTAATCGGTACGGAAGCATCACTGCTGCTCAGCCAGTTCATCCAGACAGGCACGGATTCACCTCCTGTTCAGTCATTCATAGATGGTACGACCTTTTTCGTCCTGGATCCCGCTCAGGCGGAAAAAGAAGGTATTGATAATATCGCACCATTCCCGGGCATTATACAGCTGCCGGTCCATTCTGCCCCTGATAACCGAGGCGTCCGGCTCCGGGAAGGGCAGGCCGGACAGGGCGGCGGCCATGGCGCGTGTTTCTTCCAGGCCCTCAAAATGGTCGTCATAGATCCGCTGGATCAGTGTCCGTCCGTCCTTCATGCGGAAGGTATAGGGGAGGCGGTGGAAGAAGAGCAGGTACAGGTCCGGGCAGGTTTCAGGGTTTTCATACCTGATCCGGATTTCTTCCGGATACTGGTCCAGGTAACCGGTGCCGGCATGGGTACGGTCAATGCCTACGGCATCACGGTTCGCCTTGTGATAGGTGCCCCAGAGGTCGTATTCATAGCCGGAAGGATTAGGCCCGTAATGATCATGGGGCGTGACCATCCATCCGATGCCCAGGGGTGCTGTATACTTTTCGTAAACCCGGCGGGTTTTCAGGAGCAAAGAGACAAGCGTCTGTTCCTGCTTCGGGGGAAAGGCATAGGTCAGGCGGGCCCAGCGGGTTACTGCCTCTGCCGGATCCACAGCCGGATCCCAGGCCAGAAGCCCGTAGGTGAAAAGATTGACAGCAGCCAGGGGATGACCGGTGTAGTTTTCATCATTGCCCAGGTTGGAAACAGCGGCCACGGACATGATGTTGTCTGCGGGAAGTTCCCCAAAAAGTTCTTTCCACATGGGGATCATGGTATACAGGTCGATCTGGTGGCCGGTGTATTCCTGGGCCAGCTGCAGTTCCATGGCCAGCTTGGTTTTTTTCATGCCCAGCAACAGGGGACTCAGGGGCTCGCGGACCTGAAAATCGAAGGGGCCGTGCTTGACCTGAAGGATTACGTTATCTGCAAATGATCCATCGAGATACGCGTAGTGCTCCCAGGCGGCCTTCGGCCGGTCGGTTTTTGTATCCCGCCAGTCCTGGCGGCAGTTATAGACAAAGCAGCGCCAGACAGCGTAACCGCCGTAGGGCTTCAGGGCCTCGGCCAGCATGTTCGCGCCGTCAGCGTGGTTCCGGCCGTAAGTAAAGGGACCGGGACGGCCTTCACTGTCCGCTTTGACCAGGAAACCGGCCAGGTCCGGAACGGCGGCATAGACCCGGGCAGCGGTTTCCTTCCACCAGGCCCGGACGGCCTGATCCAGCGGGTCCGCAGTGGGAATCCCGTGGCACATGGGCCGGGAAAAGTCCACGCTGACCATGAGACGGACGCCGAAGGGACGGAACAGGTCCGCCAGGGCGGCCAGGTCAGGCAGGTAATCCTCCAGCAGACGCTGGGCGGGTTCATGGACGTTGACATTGTTGATGCAGAGCACATTCAGTCCGGCGGAGGCAAGAAGCCTTCCCAGGGTGCGCATGCGTTCAGGGGAATACATGACGCGGCCGTCTTCAAAGAAAAGGCTTTGGCCGGCATATCCACGCTCCACGGAGCCGTCCATATTGTCCCAGCAGTTGATCATCCGCAGGGCATATTTCGGCGCAGAAGCATAAGGCAAAGGGAGCTGCTCTCCGCAGAGCGTCGCTGTGATGAGACGGTAGGCACCGTAAAGCAGGCCTGTCTGTCCGCCGAAAAGCGTAAACGCTCCGTCCGCAGTCTGCTCAATCCGGTACGCGTCACCCATGGACGGGTTTTCTTTCAAATCAGCGATGAGCCCCGCCTGATCCAGTTCAAAACGCGCTGTGTCCGCAGGCTGTTTCAGGCCGGCGGGAACGGAAGCGGACAGTTTATTCAACCAAAGACTCATGACGGAACTCCTTTCAGCGAAGCATATTGTTCAATTCTACTTTATTAAATAATTATACTACGAAAACGGCGATTTGAACACCTTTTTCTGACAGACAGAAAGAGGTATTGCCCGAAACGGATAAGATGTGTATAATCAGCAATGAAAGTTTAAGATAAAACAACCAAACAGAGAACGGGGAGGGCAGCCTCCTCTGATTCTGTACCTTCATTTACGGAGACAGGATGAGAAAAGCATTCGCATCGTTGATTGTTGTACTCGCGGCAGTGCTGTGCGTATGTATTTTCTTTGCCCGCAGATCCAGAAAACCCATCGGAAAGAGCGTGGCAGCGCTGATCGCCTCCCTGATTCCGCCCATGATCGGCAACATGCTGATTATCGTGACGCAGGACCATTTAGTCGCTGATATCGGTTCCTATATGTATTTCCTGGGCATGGATCTGATCATGTTCTTTCTGGCCCGGTTCACCGTCAGGTACTGCGATATAAAGGAAATAAAGCCGCTGAGCATCCTGATCTACGCCCTGTTGTTGGCTGACGCGGTTCAGATCCTGATGAATCCTTTCTTTCACCACGCCTTTGACCATGAAACCATCATGTTTGACGGGGCGGTTTATTATCGTTTAGTGCCGCATCTGGGGCAGTTATTCCATCGCCTCGCTGTATACGGCGTTCTGGCGATCATCCTGACCCGGTTCACGGTCATGACGGTCCGTAGCCCCAGGGTGGACGCGGAACGCTATGCGGCGATCCTGCTGGCGCTGATCATTATTGCCATCTGGCAGACATTCTACATTTTTTCCCGTACGCCGATCGATCGATCCATGATCGGATTCGGTGTTTTCGGGTTGCTGGTATTCTATTTTGCCCTGTATTACAAACCGGTGCGGCTGCTGAACCGGATGATGGCCGGCATTGTGGGTGAGATGCCGGAGGCGCTGTTTTTCTTTGACAAAAATGACAAATGTATCTGGGCGAATGATCCGGGCGTTAAGATGACCGGGATTATGCCGGGAGAGTACGCTGCGGCAAAGGATATCCTGACAAAACGCTTCGGCATGCTGGACGTGGAGGAACAATGGACACGCCGATATATGGAAGGCCGCGGAGAGGAAGCGCGGTATTATGAGATCCAGCGGCGGCAGGTCCAGGACCGCAGCGATCTGATCGCCGGTTCATTTATCTGTGTCCGTGACGACACAGAGGAACAGCGCAAGCACGCCAAGGAAAGATACATGGCAACACACGACCCGCTGACAGGCCTGTTTAACAGGGAATACCTGTATGAACAGATCCGGCGTATGATCCTGGCCCGGCCGGAAAGGCGCTGGCTGATCATTTTTCACAATATCAAAAACTTCAAAATCGTCAATGAAATATTCGGCAATGAGTTCGGAGACCACGTGCTCAGGCGGGTGGCTGTCTGGATTTCTTCTGACATGCCGGAAGATACGGTTTACGGCCGGCTCGGAGGCGACACCTTCGGCGTCTGCATGCCTGCGGAAGATTTTGATCCGGACCTGATTGAAAGTGCTCTGACCGGTGCGGTAATCCGGCAGGGATCCATTGAATATGCGGTACAGATCCATCTGGGTATCTACGAAGTTACAGATCCGGAGATGGATGTTTCAGTGATGTTTGACCGGGCCAGGCTGGCGCTGTCCACAATCCAGGACAATTACCAGCGGCATATTGCCTGGTATGATGACAGGATGCGCATGAATGTGATCCGGCAGCAGCAGCTTTCCGGCCAGTTGACGGATGCAATTGCGAAACAGCAGGTTGTTCCGTATCTGCAGCCGATTACGGACCGGACGGGCCGTGTTATCGGCGCTGAGGCGCTGGTGAGATGGATTCATCCGGAAAGGGGAATGCTGTATCCGGCCGACTTCGTTCCTGTGTTTGAAGAAAACGGGATGATTGCCGAGATGGACCGGGCTATATGGCGCAGCGTCTGTGAGATCCTGACAGAATGGCGTGAGACGCATCCGGAGCTCTTCATATCCGTCAATATATCTCCCAAAGATTTCTACTTTATGGACGTGGCACAGAAGATTAAGGCACTGATTTCGGAATTCGGCCTTCCGCCTGAAAAACTGAGGCTTGAGATTACGGAATCCGTGATGATGACGGACGAAGAAAAGCACCTGAAGGTTATCAACGAACTGAAGGACGCAGGTTTCCTGGTGGAAATGGATGACTTCGGCAGTGGATACTCCTCACTGAACATGCTAAAGGATATGCCGCTGGATGTGCTGAAAATCGACATGAAATTCCTCAGCCGCAGCACAGAGGAAACGAAGACGCGGCGGATCCTCCAGGGCATTGTTGACCTGGCGGAAGACCTTGGATTTATCAGCCTGATTGAGGGTGTCGAGACAGAAGAACAGTATCAGATGCTGGCGGACATGGGATGCATGCTGTTCCAGGGATACTTCATCGCCCGGCCGATGGATACGGGCGGATTCGAAGCATTTGTCAGAAACGAAAAGGCAGAGTAAGCTGTCCGTTGGACCATGTTCATTGCTACAGTATTGTTTTTTCAGTGTTCAGGCGGGCCTGGAGAATTGACAGGCCAAAAATACCGGTTGTATACTTCTCAGCAAGAGACAAGGGCGTCTTCGGGCATTCCGCTCGGAGACGCTTTTCCGTAAACAGAAGAGAGGCAGGGGAGTATATGAAGAAGATCACAGGAATGACAGGAATTCTGCTCGGAAGCCTTGCAATGGCAGCAACGGGTCTGGCTGAAGAAACTGCCGGCGGCGGTTTTATCGATACCGTGGCGGACGTGAACAATGCCGTAAACGGCGTTGTCTGGGGTGTGCCCGCCCTTGCTCTGCTCGCCTTCGTCGGAATCCTGATGACCGTGCTGACCAAGGTTTTCCAGGTGAGCCATTTCGGCCACTGGATGAAGAAGACCATCGGCGCGGTGTTTCATGACAAGCAGGTCACCTCCCATACCAAGGACAGGAGCATCTCACAGTTCCAGAGCCTTTGTACTGCGCTGGCCGCGACGGTTGGTACCGGCAATATCGTCGGCGTATCCGGTGCGATCCTGGCCGGCGGCCCCGGTGCCGTCTTCTGGATGTGGGTCATGGCCTTCCTGGGCATGATGACCAACTATTCCGAAAACGTGCTGGGCATCTTCTACCGCCGCAAGAACTCCAAAGGCGAGTGGTCCGGCGGCGCGATGTACTATCTGCGGGACGGCCTGGGCTCCAAAAAAGGCTGCAAAACCATCGGCCTCGTCCTGGCGGGACTGTTCGCTTTCTTCTGCCTGGTAGCCTCCTTCGGTATCGGCAACATGACCCAGGTCAACTCCATCTCCGGGAACATGGACGCCGTGTTCGGCGTGCCCAGCTGGGTTACGGGCCTGGTGATCATGATCCTGGTGGGCCTGGTTGTAGTCGGCGGACTGAAGCGGATTGCCGCAGTGACTGAGAAGATAGTGCCCTTCATGGTGATTCTGTATATGATCGGAACCATCGCGATCTTCTTTATCAACATCAGCCATATCGGACCGGTGTTCGCCTCCATCTTCAAGGGTGCCTTCGGTATCGAAGCTGCTGCGGGCGGCGTGGTCGGCTACGGCATCAAGCTCGCAATCGAATGGGGCATGAAGCGGGGCGTGTTCTCCAACGAGGCCGGCCTCGGTTCCTCCGTAATGGTCCATTCCAACTCCAACGTGAAAGAACCTGTGAAGCAGGGCATGTGGGGAATCTTTGAAGTGTTCGCGGACACGATCGTAGTATGTACGCTGACAGCCTTTGCGGTGCTGAGTTCCGGTCTGTTCAATCTGGACACCGGCAAACTGGTCAGCGACACCTTTACGACCCAGGCAGGCGCGACGATTACGCTGGGTAAGGCGAACCTGGTTTCCGCCGTGTTCAACCAGCAGTTCGGGTTCATCGGGTCTGCATTCATCGCGATCTCCATTATGCTGTTTGCGTTTTCCACGGTGCTGGGCTGGAGCCACTACGGAACGAAAGCCTGCGAATACCTGCTGGGCGAAAAGTGGACGATTATCTACCGGGTGCTGTTTGTGCTGCTGGTGTTCGGCGGTGCGACCATGGGTGATAACCTGGCCTGGGACCTGGCGGACACCTTCAACGGCCTGATGATGATTCCCAACCTGATCGGTGTGATCGTGCTTTCCGGAACGGTGGCAAAGATCACGAAGAATTATATTGACAGGCATATGCGCGGCCTGCAGGTGGAACCGATGTACTCCGCCTTCCCGGACGTACAGCATGAGGAAGAAATCGCTCCGCCTACGGACGAAGACGACTGATCCAGAAAAAGTTTTTCATATCCCCCCGGCTTCAAGCCGGGGGGTCTTTGTTTACAGGATCATCCTTGTACTGCGGGAAAATCTTTGATATAATAATTTGAAAATATATGGACTCTGCTTCCGGGCAGTCTGTACAGACAAGACAGGTGAAAAGCAATGAAAGAAAAAAGACTCCTGGCCGCGGTCACGGCGCTGCTGCTGTGCGTAGCGATTCCTTTTTCCGCTCTGGGCGACATAAAGGCGCGGAATACCGAGGAAAACGGAAAGATTACGGAAACAGCGTGGGAAGATGATAACGGGCAGCCGGCCCCGGGGCCTGACGGATACTGTTTTGTCCGGTATACCTATAAACAGGACGACGTGTTCGAAAAGTATTACGACGCGGACGGCCGGCCTTTCCGTGTATACGGCGGTTATTACGGACGCAGGGTGCAGAAGGACGGAAAAGGGAATATCACCCTGATCGAATACCTGGACGAAAACGGCGCCCGTACGCTGAACCGGAAGGGATACGGAATGATGACCATGAAGTATTTCGGATTCGGACCGGTCAGCACCGTGACCTATTACGGGCTGAAAAAACCGATCATCGTGCCTGAGCTTGGCTATGCGAGCATCCTCTATGAATACAGCAACAGGACGATGACCAGCCGGACATACCGGAACGAAAAAAACAATCCGATCGATATTGCGGACGGATATGCGTCCGTGAAGCAGAAGACCGATAAGCGCTACCGTGTGCTGTCTGTCCGGTTCGACCACGCGGATGGCGGGCACGCGACGGGTTCTGACGGCTGGTTCCGCTGTGAAAAGAATCGGGATGACAAGGGCCGCCTCGTCAGTGTGAAGTATTATGACGAGAGCGAGCAGCTGACAGACCGTGGCGCGGGATACGCCTGGGAAGGATATACCTATGAAGGCGATAACATTGTGAAGGTAACCCGCTACGACATGAACGACAGAATCGTCGCAGACAAAGACGGGATCGCGACATTTGTCCGGGAGATGAAGGACGACCGGATCGTCAGGGAAAGCTTCCTGGACAGCGAAGGAAACAGGATCAACAACAGCCTGGGCGTCGGCGCGGTTCAGTACAGCTATGATCTGCAGGGCGCGATCGAAAAAGTCATTTATCTGGACACGGAAGGGAATACGGCACGCTGCAGCGGCGGTTATGCGGGGTACCGGGACACAAGGGATGAAGACGGCGCGACGGTCAGCCGTACATTCCTTGGTGTGGACGGAACGCCTGCCGAGACCACCGGCGGATACAGCGAGATCAGATATTCCTATGATGAAACCAAGACGCTGACATCAAAACGGTATTACGATCTGAGCGGAAAACAGGTAAAGGCTGAATAAAACACGGAGGGAAAACGCATGGATATCGGCAGACTGTACGCCCCTTATCAGATCACAGAGATCGACCCATGGCTCGCTCCTCACGCGGGAGATATCGAGCTGCGCATGAACCGGTTCAAGGAAAAACGCTGGCAGCTGGTCGGCGAGGCAGCTTCACTGGAGAATTTTGCCAACGGCTATCTCTTCTTTGGTTTTCACCGGACCAAGAGCGGCTGGGTATTCCGCGAATGGATGCCCGGTGCGGACGAGGTGCGTCTTTTCGGCGATTTCAACGGATGGGATAAAGATAGTCATCCGCTGGACCGCGGTGAGAACGGTGTATGGGAGATCGCGCTGAACGGTAAGGACAGCCTGAAGGACGGCCAGAATGTTAAGCTATGGGTCCGCCACGGCGAGGAATGGTTTGCCAGGCTTCCGGCATACAGCACCCGGGTTGTGATGGACGATGAGACCAAGACCCTGTGCACGCAGGTCTGGGATCCGGAGAAAGCTTATCCCTGGACGGACGCCGAATTCATCGCACAGAAGCCGGATGCGCCGCTTATTTATGAAGCTCACGTCGGTATGAGCCAGGACAAGGAAGGGATCGGAACCTACCGGGAGTTTGCTGACAACGTGCTGCCCCGGATCCGGGACCTGGGATACAATACAGTTCAGCTGATGGCGATCCAGGAGCATCCCTATTACGGTTCCTTCGGTTACCAGGTGACGAATTTCTTCGCCGCGGCTCATTGGTACGGAGATCCGGAAGACCTGAAGTACCTGGTGAACAAAGCCCATGAAATGGGTATCCGGGTGCTGCTTGACGTGGTGCACAGCCACGCCTGTCCGAACGTAGGCGAGGGTCTTCAGCTGCAGGACGGCACGGAAAACCAGTATTTCCTCGAAGGCGGACAGGGATGGCATCCCGCCTGGGGCACCAAGCTGTTCAACTACGGGCGGGTTGAAGTACTGCATTTCCTGCTGAGCAACCTGAAGTTCTGGCAGACGGAATACCACTTTGACGGATTCCGGTTTGACGGTGTGACCAGCATGATCTATCACGATCACGGCCTGGGCAGCGCATTCACAAACTATGATATGTATTTCAACATGAATACGGATCTGGAGGCGCTGAACTACCTTCAGCTGGCCAACGAACTGATCCACGAGGTGAATCCATGGGCGACCACTGTATCAGAGGATATGAGCGGCATGCCCGGCATGTGCCTGCCGATCGAGCAAGGCGGCATCGGGTTTGATTACCGCCTGGCCATGGGTGAACCGGACTACTGGATCAAACTGCTGAAAGATACCCGTGACGAAGACTGGAACATGAACGCACTATGGCACGAGATGACCACGCGGCGGCCGCAGGAAAAGGTGATCGGATACTGCGAGAGTCACGACCAGGCGCTGGTAGGCGATAAAACGATCATTTTCCGGATGGCAGATGCTGAGATGTATACCGGCATGATGAAGGAGTATCACTCCATCACCATGGACAGGGCGATCGAACTGCATAAAATCATCCGCCTGTATACCATGAGCCTGGGGGGAAACGGCTACCTGAATTTCATGGGCAATGAGTTCGGTCATCCTGAATGGATCGATTTCCCGCGGGAAGGCAACGGATGGAGTTATAAATACTGCCGCAGGCAGTGGTCGCTGGTGGATGACAAGCGGCTGAAGTATGAGTGGCTGAACAATTTTGACAAAGCGATGATCAATCTTGCCAAAGACAGGAAGCTCCTGAACGATCCGTATGCAGTGAGCCTGTGGATCGATCCGGAACGGAAGATCATTACCTTCAGCCGAGGGAAACTGCTGTTTGTGTTCAATTTCCACAACAGCTATTCCGAACAGCGTTTCTTCCTGCACGCGCATACGACCGGCGAGGGCGCCTACCGGGTGATCCTGAGCACGGATGAGGATCGCTTCGGCGGGCCGGGACTGATCGACCACGACTTCGAATACCATACCGCTTATGTGGAAGGCCGGGGATTGGGTTTTGATGTATACAGCCCCTGCCGGACTGCGATGGTGCTAGAACGGATCGGAGACTGACGGAGGTACCGTATGCTATTTCAGAAGGACAGTGGTGCGCTGACGGCAAAGCGCGGCGGAGAGACGCTCCGCATCGAAGGATGGGGAAAAGACGCCTTCCGTGTCACTGCGTACATGGACGACAGCCGCTGTGACTGTAACTGGGCACTGACGGAAATTCCCCAGCCGGCCGAATGTGAGATCATGATCGGTGAAGAGGATTTCTGGGTCGGAGACGGCACCATATCCAAAGTGCCTTGCGCAGAGATCCGGAACGGCCAGATCCGGGCGACGGTGAACTTTGCCGGCGTGATCAGTTTTTACAGGGACGAAAAGCTGATTCTTCGTGAATACTACCGTTCTTACGGCGGAACGATTGTCAGGACAAGCCGGTGCCTGAAGCTGGTCAACCGTGAATGGAAGGGCAATATCGGCGGGAGTGAATACGCGCTCACCGTCCGTTTTGACGCGAACCGGGATGAAAAAATCTTCGGTATGGGCCAGTACCAGCAGGAGGACCTGAATCTGAAGGGGACGATGCTGGAACTTGCCCAGCGAAACAGCCAGATATCCGTTCCGTTTATGGTCAGTTCACTGGGATACGGTTTTTTGTGGAACAATCCTGCTGTGGGCCGGGTGACGTTTGCCAGCAACATGACGGAATGGATTGCCCGCAGCACGAAACAGATGGATTACTGGATCTGCGCAGGAGAAGACCCGAAGGACATCCTACGCAAATACACGGATGTCACAGGGCGGGCGCCCATGTTCCCGGACAGCCTGATGGGCCTGTGGCAGTGCAAACTGCGCTACCGGACCCAGGAGGAAGTGCTTACAGTGGCCCGGCAGTACCGGAGAGAAGGAATCCGGATTGACCAGATCGTGATCGACTTCTTCCACTGGACGGTTCAGGGAGACTGGAAATTCGACAAAACCTACTGGCCGGATCCGAAGGCAATGATCGACGAGCTTCATGAAATGGGCATCCGGGTGATCGTGTCGGTCTGGCCCAGCGTGGACCGGCGGAGTGAGAATTTCGGTCCCATGGCAGAGCGGGGCCTGCTGATCCGTACGGAGCGAGGGGCGGCGCAGACCTATGACTATCAGGGAGACTGCGTGGAAATCGACCCGTTCAATCCGGAAGCCCGGCAGTATATATGGGAAATCTGTAAAAAGAATTATTACGACCTGGGGATTGACGGATTCTGGCTGGACAATTCCGAACCTGATTACGGCGTATACGATTTTGACCACTACCGTTATTTTGCCGGACCGGCGCTGAGCTGCAGCAATCTCTATCCGCAGCTGTTCTCCCGCGCTTTCTACGAACCCATGTCGGCGGAAAAAGGGACCGAAGCCGTCAATCTCCTCCGATGCGGGTGGGCCGGCAGCCAGAAATACGGCAATGTGGTCTGGTCCGGCGACGTACCGAGTACATTCGAGTCCTTCCGGGAACAGATTCAGGCAGGCCTGAATATGGGCCTGGCCGGCATTCCCTGGTGGACGACAGACATCGGCGGGTTTATGACGGACGACGTCAATGATCCGGAATTTCAGGAACTGCTGATCCGCTGGTACCAGTTTGCGGTCTACAGCGCGGTGCTGCGGATGCACGGGGACCGGGGGCCCTATAATATTCCCCCGCTGGACGAGCGGGACTGGGGCGGCGGTTATCTGCACACCGGACAGCCCAACGAACTGTGGAGCTATGGTGAAGAGAACTACCGGATCATGCGGAAGTATTATGACGTCAGGATCGGGATGAAGGACTATATCCGGAAACTATACCAGGAAGCGCATGAAACAGGCGCCCCGCTGATCAGGACTATGTTCTTTGAATTCCCGGAGGATGAAAAGTGCTGGGCGCTGCAGGACCAGTATATGTTCGGCGACAAGTACCTTGTCGCGCCGGTGCTGGAACTGCACGCCAGGGAGCGTGAAGTATACCTGCCTGCGGGCCACTGGAAAGATGTAAACAGCGGCAGGATCGCGGACGGCGGACAGACGCTGACTGTGCAGACGCCGCTGGATGAGATCCCGGTGTTTGAGAAGATCTGAAAAAAGCCCCAAAATCCCTGCAATAACTGAAAAATAAGGCTTGCCATGCGACGGGATGTGTGATATACTCCCGTCGTGCGGTTTTCCGCATGATTAAAGCGGCTTATTGCCTTGAAAGAAGGGTTTAACGTAAGGAACGGAAACAGCCTGAAGGCCTGTGATGAACGGACAGGGGAAGCGTTCCCCGGAACGGACACCGCCGGCTGATGGAGGGCTTGTTTTCCGCTCTTTTTCATTGCCCCGAAAGAGAGGAACAGATGGCAAAAGAAACCGGAACCGCCAGGCTTGAAGCTGCGTGCGGCCCGATTGCGGAGCAGATGGGGTACGAGCTGGTTGATGTCAGCCTGGACAAGGAACCCACCGGGAAGTACCTGCGGTTTTATATCGACAAGGAAGAGGGCGTCTCGCTGGATGACTGCGAGGCCTTCCACAAGAGGATCCGGTCGCTGGCGGATACCGTGGATTACGACTTCATGGAAGTATCCTCCCCGGGAATCGACAGGCCGCTGAAAAAGGACCGCGATTTCGAACGAAGCCTTGGCAGCGAGATCGAGATCAGGCTGTTCAAACCGGTGGAGGGCACAAAAGTCATGACCGGCGTGCTGGCCGGGCTTGAAGATGGAAATATCGTGATCGACACGGCGGACGGACGGACCCTGATCCCGCGGAAGGCGGCTGCGCTCGTCAGACCCGTGGTCGATATGGAAGGGATCGAAGACGTCGATCTTTCCGGTGAAGAAGAAAACAACACGGATGAAACGTGAGAAAGGAAAACAAACATGAAATCCGAAGTCATAGAAGCAATCAAGATGCTGGCAAAGGAAAAGGAGATTCCCGAGGAAACGCTGTTCCACACCATCGAGGAAGCCCTGAAGGCTGCGTATAAAAAGAACCTTCCCAAGAGCGAGACCGCCCCGAACAACCTGGATGTGACGGTGAACCGCCAGGACGGTTCCATTTCCGTCTACGCACGCAAACTGATCCTTGAGGATGAAGAGATCGAGGATCCTACGAACCAGATCTCCCTGAAGGAGGCGCAGAAGATCAATCCCTCCTACCAGATGGGCGATATCGCCGAAGTCGACGTTACGCCGTCCGGTTTTCTGCGGGTGGCGGCCCAGACGGCCAAGCAGGTGATCATCCAGCACATTCGTGAAGCGGAGCGCGGCAAGATCTATGACGAATATATCGAGAAGGAGAGCGAGATCCTGACCGGTATCGTCGAGCGGATTGAGCCGAAGGCGGCCTATATTGACCTGGGACGGACTGAAGGCGTACTCGAACGCGACGAGATGATCCCCGGCGAAGAACTGCACGACGGCGATCATATCAAAGTTTACATCCTTGAGGTGCACAAGACCAGCCAGAACGCAGGCTATACGCCCCAGGTATATGTCAGCCGCATTCATCCCAACCTGGTCAAGCGCCTGTTTGAGATGGAAGTGCCTGAGATCGCAGGCGGTATCGTGACAATCAAGAATATTGCCCGTGAAGCCGGAAGCCGCACCAAGATCGCAGTACACAGTGCGGATGTGATGATCGATCCCGTGGGCGCCTGTGTCGGACAGCGCGGCGGACGCGTTGACCGCGTGGTGACGGAACTCAAGGGTGAGAAAATCGATATCATCAAATGGTCCAGCAATCCGGCGGAATTTGTGGCAAACGCACTGAATCCGGCCCATGTACTGAGCGTATACCAGGCAAAAGATGAAAAGGCTTTCCGCGTAATCGTACCGGACAACCAGCTGAGCCTGGCTATCGGCAAGGAAGGGCAGAACGCCCGCCTGGCTGCGAAACTGACCGGCTGGAAGATCGACATCAAGAGCCAGAGTCAGGCCGCTGAAATGGACGACATGGTGGACGAGAACGGCGAAATGACCGAGTTCGTCCAGGTTGAGACGCCCAGTTACGACAGCTTCACGATGGACTTTGATGCAAGCGTCGCCGGCGACGACGATACGATGTAATCATTCACAGGGAGGAACCTGATGAAGCCGAAGAAGATCCCGATGAGGATGTGCGTTGGCTGCCGGGAAATGAAAGAAAAGCGGGAACTGATCCGCATTGTCCGGACGCCGGAAGGAGAGACCGCCCTGGATCCCACAGGAAAGAAATCCGGCCGCGGCGCCTATGTATGCCGGAACCCGGAATGCCTGCGGCGATCGATCAGGCAGAAACAGCTTGAGCGCCAGTTGGAAATAACCCTGACCCAGGAGATTACCGACGCACTGACCGCGGAGATGGAACGGCTGAGCATCGCAGGGAGCGAACCGCAGTGAATGAACAGAAACTGGCCGGGATGCTCGGACTGACGATCAGGGCCGGACAGGCTTCCGCAGGCATGGACGCCTGCAGGATCCTGATCAGATCCGGAAACTGCGGCGTACTCCTCATTGACGGAGAGACACGCGGCAATACGCGGAAAAAGTCCGAAGACCTTTGCAGGCAGACCGGAACACCGGTCGTGATCCTGCCGCCCGGAACAATCGAACGGGCGACCGGGAAAGACAACAGGGTACTGGCGATACGGAAAGGTTCCTTCACGGAACAGATCCTGCAGATCGCTGACATACAACAGATCCATCAGGCCGACAAGGCAAGATGAGATCCGAAAGAACAAGCCGAAACGGCGGGGGGAAACAAGACCGAATGGCAAATGTGAATTTGAAAGACGCCACGAAAGAACTGGTTGCCGAGGCTTCCGGAATTCTGGAAGAAGCGACCCGTATCCGGAAAGAAGCGGACAGTCTGTTTGACACGCTTAAAAGATTGGATATGGAGATGAACCGGCAGGCGGAAGAAGAAGCCGCACGCCGCAGGCAGCAGGAACAGATGAAAGCGCAGTCTGCGCATACGAAGGCGTTCACCATGCTGGACGACGACGAGAAGCAGATGATGGAAGAGGCTCAGAAAGAGGCCGCCTCCAAAGGCGCGGAAGAAGCCGAAAAGCCTGCAAAGACAGCCTCCAAGGAGTCTAAGAAGACTGAAGAGAAGGTTGAGGAGAAGCCTGCTGAACCTGCTGCTGAGGAGAAAAAGATTCCGAAGAAGGTTGAATCCTATGTCGCGACGCCGGATGATCCTGATCCCACCAGGCCTGCGGCGCCCAGGAAACCCGCGATCGGCCAGATCATGAGCCGCCCGGGCGACAATCCGAGACCAACGCGTCCCGCAGGCCAGCAGGGCCCCTATGGCCGTCCCGCCGGACAGCCCGGACAGTACGGTCGTCCCGCAGGCCAGCAGGGCCAATACGGCCGCCCCGCCGGACAGCCCGGACAGTACGGCAGACCTGCCGGCCAGCAGGGTCAATACGGCCGTCCCGCCGGACAACCCGGTCAGTATGGACGTCCCGCAGGGGGACAGGCCGGCGCCCGTCCTCAGGGCGGTTTCAACCAGCGTCAGGGCGGTATGGGCGGCAGCAGGCAGCGGGCCGCTGAACTTGCCGTTCCCATGGAAAAGGAACGGGTATCCAATTACGATCCCAATAAGAAGAACTACGTCCGCCAGCACGATCCGGAACATGTGAGCAAGGGCAGGAAACAGCAGGCGAGGGGTAACAGCAGCCAGTTCAACGGATATGATGACGAACCGATCCGCGGCGGCAAGCGCGCCCGGGCCAAGAAACCGAGTGCGCAGCAGATGATGGCGCCGATCAAGATTGAAACGGCTTATATGGCCGGCGATACCATCACCGTACGCGACCTGACTGAAAAGATCGGCAAGTCCGCCAGCGAGATCATCAAGAAGCTGTTCTTGCTGGGGAACATGGCTACGATCAACAGCGAGATCGATTTCGATACCGCACAGCTTGTATGCTCTGATTTCGAGATCACCCTCGAACGCAAGCAGGAGCAGACAGCTGAGGCCGCACTCGTAGCAGAAGACTTTGACGATGCGGAAGAGAACCTGCAGCCCAGGCCGCCGGTTGTCACTATCATGGGTCACGTCGACCATGGCAAAACGAGCCTTCTTGACTATATCCGCAAGAGCCGTGTGACGGCCGGTGAAGCCGGCGGCATCACACAGCACATCGGCGCCTATACGGTCGACGTTGATGACGGAAGGAAGATCACATTCCTTGATACTCCCGGCCATGAAGCTTTTACAGCGATGCGTGCGCGCGGAACCCAGGCGACAGATATCGCCGTGCTTGTCGTAGCTGCGGATGACTCCGTAATGCCCCAGACCGTTGAATCAATCAACCACGCGAAAGCTGCGGAAGTTCCGGTCATTGTCGCTATCAACAAGATGGATAAACCGGATGCGAATCCAGACCGCGTCAAGCAGGACCTGACCCAGTACGGACTGGTCTGCGAAGACTGGGGCGGCGAGACGATCTGTGTCCCCGTTTCCGCTGTTACCGGCCAGGGTGTAAACGAACTTCTCGAGATGATCCTGCTGCAGGCGGATATGCTTCAGCTGCAGGCCAACCCGAACCGTCTGGGGAAAGGTGTCATCATTGAAGCGAAACTTGACAAATCACGCGGCCCGCTTGCTACTGTGCTTCTGCAGAACGGTACGCTGCATGTGGGTGACAGCGTTATCGCGGGTCTTGCTTCCGGCAAGGTACGCGCGCTGATCAACGACAAGGGTGAACGCGTCAACGAAGCCGGTCCGTCCATGCCTGTTGAGATCATGGGTTTTGACGATGTCCCGAGCGCGGGCGATGAGATGATCGCTGTAGGCGACGACCACCTGAGCCGCCAGGTCGCAGACGAGCGTCGTGAAAAACTGAAGGCCAGCCGTGAAGCAACCATGGCCAAGATGAGCATGGAAAACCTGTTCTCCTCCATCGAGGCCGGCAAGGTCACCACGCTGAACCTGATTATCAAGGCCGACGTGCAGGGTTCTGTGGAAGCAGTTAAGCAGGCTATGGAGAAACTGAGCAGCGACGAGGTCAAAATCCGCGTGCTGCACAGCGCTGCCGGCGCCATCACAAAGGATGACGTCAACCTGGCGTCCGCATTCAATGCCATCATCATCGGCTTCAATATCCGGCCGGATGCCTCAGCGCGGGAAGCCGCCGAGAAACAAAAAGTCGATATCCGGATGTACACTGTCATCTACAAGGCGATTGAGGATATGGAACTTGCGATGAAGGGCATGCTCGAGCCGGAATACCGCGAGGTACTGCTGGGTCATGCCGAGGTTCGGAATGTGTTCAAGATTACCGGTTCCGGTATTATTGCCGGCTGCTATGTGACGGACGGCAAGGTGCAGCGGAACGCCGGCGTACGCCTGCTTCGTGACAACGTAGTCGTTCACGAAGGCAAGCTGAGCAGCCTGCGTCATCTTAAAGACGACGTGAAGGAAATGGCCGCGGGATATGAATGCGGTATGAGCCTGGAAGGCCATAACGATATCAAAGAAGGCGACGTTGTCGAATGCTTCATTATGGAGGAGATTCCGCGCTGATATGAGCTATCAGAGAATCGACAGGATTTCTGAAGAAGTCCGACGGGAAGTGGACGCAATCATCCGCGAGGAACTGCACGATCCCCGCGTGAGCGGTACCTATTCCGTGACCCGGGCGGAAGTGACCGGAGACCTGCGCTATGCAAAGATCTTTATCAGTGTGCTGGAAGATGACCGACGGGACGACCTGATGGATGCCCTGAAGAATGCAAAAGGGTACATCCGCCGTTCCCTCGGCAAACGGATGATCATCCGGTACACGCCGGAACTGATCTTTGTCAGCGACAAAAACATCGAATACGGCGTCCATATTGCCAAAGTCCTTGCGGACACAGTCAAAACGGAGGCAGCGTCAGATGGAAGCGATGAACAGGAACTGTGATACGGTTACCGGCCTGATCCGGGATGCAAAGACGATTGCTGTGTGCAGCCATGTCAATCCTGACGGGGATACCCTGGGCTGCGCCACAGCCATGCGGCTTGCGCTGACCCGGCTCGGCAAGGACGTGAACATTTTCTGTGACGGCAAAGTTCCGGACCAGCTGTCTTTCCTGCCGGGCATTCGTGAAATGCGCGTACCCGGGGAAAACGAAGGCCCCTTTGATCTGATGCTCTCAGTTGACGTCAGCGATCCCAAACGCCTTGGATGCTGCGCCGGTCTGATTGAAAAGAGTGCTCATACCGCCCAGATCGATCACCATCCGACGAACCCGCTCTTTATGGAAGCAAACTGGGTGGACGGGGAAGCGCCGGCAGCGTGCCTGCTGATCCGTGAAATGCTTAAAAAACTGGACGTAAAACTGGATCAGGACCTGGCCGTCTGCCTATATACAGGGGTCAGTACAGACACGGGAAACTTTGCCTTTGCAGCGACAAATGCTGACTGTTTCAACCTGATGAGCGAACTGATGGCGCAGCAGCTGCCGATCGCGAAGCTGAACCGGATTCTGTTCCGCGAACGGGCGATGCCGCAGGTGCTGCTTCTCGGCAAGGCGCTGAACGGACTGCAGTACTTTGAAAACGGGAAGATTGCGGTCATGAAGCTGTCCCGTGAAGATTTCCGGGTCTGCGGCGCCCTGGCCGAACATGCGGATACGCTTGTGAATTTCGGGCTTGATACCGTCGGCACGCGGATGGCTCTGCTTGCCCGTGAAGACAGTGAGGGAACGATCAAATTCTCACTGCGTGCAAAAGAACCCGACAGCGTGAACGATATCGCCCAGTCTTTCGGCGGCGGAGGACATCCCCAGGCTGCCGGAATCACAATGCACGGATCACTGGAAGAGACCGTCCGGCAGGTACTCGATGCCATGATCTGCAAACTGAATGGATAAAAGATGAACGGATATTTCAACATAGCAAAACCGACCGGTATGAGCAGCGCCGCCATTGTGGCGGTGCTGCGCAGGTTGACCGGCGTGAAACGGATCGGCCATGCAGGCACACTTGATCCGGAGGCCGCAGGCGTACTGCCCGTGATGACAGGAAAAGCCACGCGGCTTTTTGATTATCTGGCTGATAAGGAAAAAGAATATGTGGCCGTCTGTGCTTTCGGTTCAGCTACGGACACGCAGGACGCCACCGGAACCGTAATTGAGCGGGGAGAGAACTATCCGGACCGGGAAACTTTTCTGCACGCTGCCGAAAGCCTGACCGGAGAGGTTACTCAGACGCCAAGCATGTACAGTGCAATCAAGGTCGGCGGAAGACCACTGTATCTGCGGGCAAGAAGGGGAGAAACGGTAGAAGTCCCTCAGCGCGTGGTCAGGATCGAATCAATTGACCTGATTCGGGAAACGGAAAACCACGGATTTGAGATCCGCGTCCGCTGCGGAAGGGGAACCTATATCCGGACCCTTTGTGATGATCTGGGCAAACGCTGCGGATGCCCGGCACACATGAGAAGCCTGATTCGTACCAGGAGCGGAGTGTTTTCCATCGATAATGCGATTTCGCCTGAAGAAGCGAAAGCGCTTGCTGAAGAAGGAAGACTTGCCGAATACCTTCTTCCACCCGATTATGCCCTGAAGCATCTTCCGCGGACGGATATTCCCGAAAAACTGGCCAGGCTTGTTATCAACGGAGCAAAGATGCCGCTGGTTCCCGGAACGGAAACAATGGCCGAAGGAGAGCCTGTCAGGATATACCTGAAAAATGACTTCTGGGGCATTGCGGTCCGGAAGGAGCAGGAACTGGTCTGGAAGGCGCAGATTGCGCCGGAAGATGGACCGGAGGAGATGAAATGAAATGCGCGTGATCCAGGATACGCATACCGCAGGTGAGCGGGTAATCGCCCTGGGGACGTTTGACGGCGTCCACAGAGGTCACAGCAGCCTGATCCGCAGCGCCAAAAAGCTTGCAGAAGAAATGGAAATCCCGCTGCGGGTATGCACATTCAACCGTCATCCGCTGGAGGTTTTACGGCCGGACAATCCGCCGGAACTGCTTTCGACGATTCCGGAAAAAGCAATTCAGATGAATCTGCTTGGTGTTGACGAGATGGAACTGATGCGTTTTGACCGGAATACCGCCGACATGGAACCGGAAGCTTTTCTGGAAAGGCTTCGGACAGCGACCAAAGTCCGGGCGGTGGTCGCAGGATGGAACTATACTTTCGGGAGAAAGGGAAGAGGAGACGCGGAACTCCTGAAAGCAGACGGAGAAACGCACGGATACAGGGTGCTGATTGTACCGCCGGAAACGCTGGAGGACGGAACGGCAATCTCCAGCAGTCTGGTCAGGGAAATGCTGAAGGAAGGCAGGATCGGGGAGGCACGGGACCTGCTCGGCCATGATTATTCGATCACCGGTACGGTGGTACAGGGCAAGCATCAGGGTCGAAATCTCGGATTCCCTACAGCGAATATAGAGCCCTGGAAACGAAAATCCCTGCCGAAATACGGAGTTTATACCTGCCTGCTGGATACCGGTGAAAAAACCTTACCGGCAGTCGCAAACATCGGGAATCAGCCGACGATGCCTAGCGGTCATGTGACGGTGGAAGCCCATGCGCTGCAGGATGGTCCTGCATTGTACGGAAAGAAAGTACGGCTGACCCTGCTCACGATGCTGCGGGAAGAAAAGCGGTTTGATTCCCCGGAAGCGCTCAGGGAACAAATCGAAATGGATCGGGTTGAAGCCATGAAACTGTTCAACATGGCATAGATGGTCGAAAATCGACCTTTCTGTTGCCTTGTAGACAAAGGAAGAAAATGGTACAATATATTGGATTGCAAGGGATACAGGTTTCCTGGAGCCCGCTGCAAATATCGCAGTGATTCACCTGAAACGAAACAGGAGGAAAAACATGCCTGCCACCAAGTTTGACAAAGAATCCATAAAAAATACGATCATCGGAAAGATTCAGCGGTATAACGGCCTGACGATCGACGAAGCTTCGCCCCAGCAGATCTACCGCGCTGTAGCTTCCACGGTTCGCGATCAGATTATGCAGAAGCTGATGACCAGCCGCGAAGCATGGAAGAAACAGAAGGGTAAAAGCCTGTACTATCTGAGCATTGAGTTCCTGATGGGCCGCAGTATGTACTGCAACATGCTGAACCTGCTGTCCACGAAGGAATATACGGAAGCCCTGAAAGAACTGGGTATTGATATCAAAGATGTTCTCAAGGAAGAACCGGAACCCGGCCTCGGTAACGGCGGACTGGGTCGTCTCGCGGCTTGTTTCCTGGACAGCCTGAGCTGTCTCGATCTGCCTGCCATGGGATGTACAATCCGCTACGAGTATGGCCTGTTCCGCCAGAAGATCGTTGACGGTCAGCAGGTTGAAATGCCTGACAGCTGGCTGGATAACGGGAACATCTGGGAAACCGCCGTCATGGAAGATACCTGTGAGGTGCATTTCGGCGGCCATGTGGATGAGATTGAGATCAACGGACAGCAGAAGTTCGTGACCCGGGATTATTATACCGTAGAAGCTGTTCCATATGACATGCCCGTGGTCGGTTATGATGCCACGATTGTGAACCCCCTGCGGATGTGGTCTGCGCGGAGCCCGAAGAAACTTGACCTGGGCCGTTTCGGCGAAGGCCGTTTTGTCCAGGCATCCGAAGAGATCGAACTGGCTGAAGCGATCAGCAAGGTGCTCTATCCCGAAGACCGTCACTATGAAGGCAAAATGCTGCGGCTGAAACAGCATTACTTCTTTACAAGCGCATCCCTCCAGTATATTCTGAAGGATTTCAAAAAACGCTTCGGCAACGATATGAGCAAGCTGCCGGAAAAGGTCGTCATCCATATCAACGATACCCATCCCGGTATGGCAATTCCCGAGCTGATGCGCCTGCTTATCGACGAAGAAGGACTCGGCTGGGATGAAGCATCCGCGATTGTGCAGAAGACGATCGCCTACACAAACCACACCATCATGTCCGAAGCCCTTGAAAAGTGGCCGGTGAACATGGTGCAGCAACTGCTTCCCCGCTGCTACCAGATCATCTGTGAAATGAACCGCAGGCTGTGCGAGCGGCTCTGGAATTTCTTCCCGGGAGACTGGGACCGGATCGCTCATATGGCAATTATCAGCTATGACAACGTACATATGGCCAATATGTGCGTGGCGATGAGTTATTCCGTGAACGGTGTAAGCCAGCTGCACGGCGAGATTCTGAAAGCGGAAACATTCCATGATTACAACCTGGTTATGCCGGAGAAATTCTCCGCGATCACCAACGGTATCACACACCGCCGCTGGCTGATGAGCTGCAATCCGGAACTGACAGACCTGATCTGCCAGTCCATCGGCACCGGATGGATCAAAGAGCCGGAACGGCTGAGCGAACTGCGTCCTTTGGCCGATGACGCCGCTTTCCGGACTGAATTTGCGAAAATCAAGCAGCATAACAAGGAACGCCTTGCCGACCTGCTTAAACAAAGGCAGGGAGCGGTTGTGGATCCGTCCTTCATGTTTGATGTTCAGGCCAAGCGGCTGCATGAGTACAAACGGCAGATGCTGAACGCGCTCCATATCCTGGTGCTGTATAACCGCATTGTCAACGATGAAAGCTTTACCATGGAGCCAAGGGTATTCATCTTCGGCGCGAAAGCCAGTCCCGGTTATTACCGGGCGAAGCAGATTATCCGTATGATCTGTGCACTGAGCGAACTGATCGAAAAGCATCCGCGGGCCCGGAAAATGCTTCAGGTTGTATTCCTTGAGAACTACGATGTCAGCAGTGCTGAAGTACTTATTCCCGCCGCTGAAGTTTCCGAACAGCTGTCCACAGCCAGTAAGGAAGCCAGCGGTACAGGCAACATGAAGTTCATGATGAACGGTGCGGTCACCATCGGTACAATGGACGGCGCAAATGTTGAAATCAGCGAGCAGGTCGGAATGGATAACATCTATATCTTCGGCATGCGGTCTGATACGGTGCGCGATATGTACCGCGAGAACAACTACAATCCGATGAACATCTTCGAAACGAACCAGGAGATCCGCCTGGCCATGACCCAGATGATCGACGGAACGCTGATGCCCGGGAATCCCGCGGCGCTTCAGGATCTTTATCACAGCCTGCTGCTGGGCAGCTGGGGATCCATGGGAGACAGCTATTTCGTCCTGAAGGACTTCGGATCCTACAGTATGGCGCAGCGCAGACTCAACAGCGACTATGCTGACCGCGACAAGTGGCTGAAGATGGCCGTGACCAATACGGCAATGTCCGGTATCTTCTCGTCCGACCGCACAATCCGGGAATATAACGACACCATCTGGCATATGGAACCAGTGAGCAGGACAGCCGCGAAGAAGACGGAACCTGCTGCCAAAGCAGTCCGGATGAAGTCCGGAAAATAAAAGCAACAAAAGGCACAGCCTGATGGCTGTGCCTTTTGAAATGCAGTAAAGAATCAGTTTTTCTTAAAGATACCGAGAATTTTATTAAGGATACCGCCTGCTTCTTTTGCTGCGTCGCCGGTGATATCGCCCAGCTGTCCGGTCACACCCTTGACGACATCGCCAAGCTGGGAGGGATCGAGATCAATGCCGAGCAGCTCTTTGATCAGTCCAAGAGGATCCGAGGTGAACTTGGCGATCAGATCCTTGTTTCCGGTAAGTTTACCAACGAGATCAGAGATGATTTTCTGGATATCCATAATTATCCTCCTTGCTGTCTGATCCGTCCGCCCTGTCAGGGAGAACGGTTTTTTTATGCTATGGACATTATAGAGCAGGCGGCGATGAAAGACAAGGCGAGGGAAGGAAAAAGACAAAAAACCGGTAATACTTGAAGAGAAGCATAGTTTGAGGTAAAATCCAAATAACAGAATTCCACAAACATATACAGGAGGGACTTTTCCATGCCTACAGCGAAAAAGACAACTTCCGCGGCGAAAAAGACTGCGGCAACCGCAAAAAAGGCCACTACAGCCGCCAAAACAGCTGCTCCCGTAAAGAAAGCCGCAACGGCAGCAAAGAAGACGACTGCGTCTGCGAAGAAAACGACTGCGACAGCCGCGAAGAAAACGACTGCGACTGCTGCGAAGAAGACGTCTGCAGCGGCCAAGAAGCCTGTCGCAA